>NZ_JBSFTU010000037.1:0-68661 GCF_053591435.1 Streptomyces sp. NPDC003027 | reverse complement strand
CTCCCGCTGCCCGGCCTGCGCCTGGCCCTACGCTGGAGACACCTACCACCTGATCCGCGCCGGGGCAGCCTACCTGCTCAGGGGGTACGGACCTCGACAGCGGCGGCGGGCCGGCCCGCCGGAGCGGTGGGCCCGGGAGCGAGCGGTCAGGAGTTCGGGCGCAGGGTCCAGACGACGGTCATCTCGCCCGTCACGGCCCCGTCCTCACGGGTGATCGCGATGTGGACGGGGAACTCGGGGCGTTCGCCGGCGTCGAGTCCGGCGACGACCTCGGCGGCGGGGCGGCCCAAGGTGGCCGTGGCGGTGACGACGCCCATGGCGAGCTTCTTGTAGCCGATCTCCGCCTTGACGGCGAGCGGCACGGCGCGGTTCAGCTGATCGCCGAAGGCGGCGAGGACGATCGCTCCGCTGGCGGACTCGGCCAGCGTGAACATGGCTCCGGCGTGCGGTCCGCCGACGTGGTTGTGGTAGTCGGCCTGGTCCGGCATGCGGACGACGGCACGCTCGGAACTGGTCTCCAGGAACTCCAGGTTGAGGGTCCTGGCCATGGGAACCGTGGCGGCGAGCATCTCGCCGACGGACATCTGGTCTGCGCTCATGCGCCGAGGTTACCCGCGAGTAGCAGAGATGGCCATCCCCGTCGCGCCCCGTCGGGCGGGGGCGGGCGTAGCCGGGGTCCCGCCGCACCTCTATGGTTACTGGCCATGTGGCCAGGACAGCAGCCGCCCGGGGGCGAGCAGAACCCGCAGGACCAGAACCAGAACCCGTACCAGCAGCCGAACCCGTACCAGCAGCCGCCGACGCAGCCGCAGGGACAACCTCCGCTGCCGCCGGCGCAGCCGATGGGACAGCCTGGATATCCGCAGCAGCCGCCTCAGGGGCAGCCTCCGCTGCCGCCCACGCAGCCGCAGGGCTATCCCCAGCAGCCGGCCCCGCCCGGCTACCCGCAGCCGAACCCGTATCAGCAGCCGACCGTGCCCCAGTACGGGATCCCCGGCCCCGTCCAGCCCGGTGACGGCTCCGGCGGCGGCAGGAACAAGCAGACGACGCTCATCGCGATCATCGCCGCGACCGCCGTGGTCGTCGCCGCGGGCGTCACCGGCTTCCTCGTCCTGGACAAGGACGACGACAAGAACACCACCGCCGCCGACCCCAAGCAGTCCACGTCGGCCGCCCCGTCCACCCCGCCGTCCGCGCCGCCGCTCGACAACCCGCGCGACGACGCCGCGCAGCAGCCGACGATCCCGGGCTGGAAGGTCGTGCACAACCCGAAGTACGGGACGCTGTTCGACGTACCGCCCGAGTGGGAGCTGCTGAAGCCCGGCTCGATCACGTTCTTCGAGGACGAGAAGAAGAACGACGGCACCCCCGTCGTCACGATGTCCGCGCCCGCCCGCTACAAGAGCAAGTGGTGCGCCTTCGACTCCGACAAGAACGGCACCGAGGAGACCTGGGGCCTCAGCAGCGTGGGCACCAAGGGCGGCCAGGGCGCCAAGAACACCGAGGAAGCGGCGTTCAACGAGGCCGGCAACTGGGTGTGGGCCGGCTATGCCCAGCACATGCCCAAGGGCACCATCAAGATCACCAAGGCCGTGCCGTACACCACGAAGTCGGGCCTCGTGGGGAGTGTCTCGACGGCGACCGCCCCGGGCATCAAGAAGCGGAACAAGTGCGAGTCGGACGGAAAGTCCATCGCGTTCTCCTTCAAGAACTCCCAGGGCGACTTCTCCTCCTGGGTGCTGTACGCGGCGGACGGCGTGAAGGAGGAGCTGCCGGACGCCATGATCCAGCAGATCCTCTCCACCGTGCGCCTGGCACCGTCCTCCTGACCGGGCAAGCCCCCCGGGCGGCTTCCGGATATCGGTTTGGCAGGAGGCGGCGGCACCAGGGATAGTCCCGGAGTGAGAACTCCCGCCGCCTCCGCCCGTACGCCGCTGCGCTCCCGCCGCCCCGAGTGGGCGGGCCGCAACTACGTCCTGCTGACCGCCGCCGCGATCATCACCAACCTCGGTACGCACGGGGCTCTGATCGCGGCGGCGTTCGCCGTTCTCCAGTCCGGCGGGGACGGCGGCGACGTGGGCCTGGTGGCGGCGGCCCGCACCCTCCCGCTCGTTCTCTTCCTGCTCATCGGCGGCGCGGTGGCCGACCGCATACCCCGGCACCGCGTCATGGTCGCCGCCAACGCCCTCAACTGCGTCTCCCAGGGCGCGTTCGCCCTCCTCGTCCTGGCGGGCGAGCCGCAGCTGTGGCAGATGATGGTCCTGACCGCGCTGTGCGGCACGGGCCAGGCCTTTTTCAGCCCGGCCGCCGAGGGCATGCTGCTGTCCAGCGTGAGCGGCGAGCAGGCCAGCCGGGCCTTCGCCCTCTTCCGGATGGCCATGCACGGCGCGGGGATCGGCGGTGCCGCCCTGGGCGGCGCGATGATCGCCGCCGTCGGCCCCGGCTGGGTCCTCGCCATCGACGCCGCCGCCTTCGCCCTCGCGGGCGCGCTGCGCGCGTTCCTCGACGTCAGTCATATCGCCGAACGCGCGGCGGGTGGCGGCCTCCTCTCCGATCTGCGGGAGGGCTGGCAGGAGTTCATCGGCCGCCCGTGGCTGTGGTCGATCGTGGCCCAGTTCTCCATCGTGGTGGCGCTGGTCGGCGCGGCGGAGTCGGTGTACGGACCGCTGGTCGCCCGGGACCATCTGGGCGGGGCGCGGCCCTGGGGACTCGCCCTGGCCGCGTTCGGTGTCGGCACGCTCGCGGGGGCGTTCCTGATGATGCGCTGGAAGCCGCGGCGGATGCTGCTGGTCGGCACGTTGGGCGTCTTCCCGATCGCACTGCCGTCGGCGGCGCTCGCGGTGCCGCTGGACGTGGTGGGCCTGTCGGCGGCCATGTTCGTCAGCGGTGTGGCCATCGAGGTGTTCGGCGTGGCCTGGATGACGACGCTGCACCAGGAGATCCCGGAGGACAAGCTGTCGCGGGTCTCCGCCTACGACTGGTTCGGCTCGACGGCCATGCTGCCGCTGTCCACGGCGCTCGCGGGCCCGGCGGAGAGCCTGTTCGGCCGCCGGGAGGCGTTGTGGGGCTCGGCGGTGCTGATCGTGATCGTGACGGCGCTGGTGCTGCTGGTGCCGGACGTACGGAATCTGACGCGTCGTACGAAGCGGGTCGCCGGCCCCGTCGACGGCGCCGCCCTTTTGAACACAGCCGTTCCGGACACCGCCCTCGTGGCACGCCCAGCCACGGTCACCGACGGCCCGCCGGACCGCTCCGGCACCTGACGGGCGTCGGCCGGGTGGCCGGACCCCGGTCCGCCTCGCGAGGCGCGCCGCTGCCGAGAGGTCTCAGCCGATGCTGAACGCGCCGTCCGGCGGTACGGGCGAGGGCACCGCGTCCTCGTCGTGCACCGGCCGGGCGTCGCCGGTGAAGCGGGCGAGCGAGGCGCCGTACTCCACCCGGGCCGGAAACGCGTCCGCGGCCGCGCGGCGGGCCAGGCGGGCGATGTCGATCTCCGCGTCGGAGGCGACGAGGACGGCGTTGCCGAAGCGGCGGCCGCGCAGCACGGCCGGTTCGGCGATCAAGGCCAGTTCTGCGAAGAAGGCGGCGAAGGTGGCCAGTTGGGAGCGGAGGAAGGCGAAGGGCGCGCCGTCGGCCAGGTTGGCGAGGTAGATCCCTCCCGGCCTCAGCACCCGCCGGGCCGCGCGCGCGTACTCGGCCGAGGTCAGATGCGCGGGTACCCGGGAGCCGCCGAAGACGTCGGCGACCAGCACGTCGGCCGAGGCTGCCGGGGCCTCCTCCAGCCAGGCACGGGCGTCCGCCCCGTGCACCGTGACCCCTGAGCCGGCCGGCAGTGGAAGGTGCTCGGTGACCAGGTCGAGCAGTCCCCGGTCCGCCTCGACCACGTCCTGGCGGGAGCCGGGACGGGTCGCGGCGACGTAGCGGGGCAGGGTGAGCGCCCCGCCGCCGAGGTGCAGCACGTCGAGGGGCGCCCCTTCGTCGGCGGCGCCGTCGAGCACATGGGCGAGCCGGCGCGCGTACTCGAACTCGAGATGCGTCGGCTCGTCCAGGTCGACGTACGACTGGGGGGCGCCCTCGACGGTGAGCAGCCAGGCCCGCTCCCGGTCGACATCGGGCATGAGCCGGGCGGTGCCCTGGTCGACGTCCCGGACGACGGGTATCTGCTCGTTCACGCTCTCATTGTGCCCACAAGGCGCCGACCGCTTCCGCGTGGGCGGCGAGCCGGGGCCCGCCCGGCACGGCCGGTGAGGCCCGTGTCCCGTGCATGCGGGACACGGGCCTCCGGATACGGGCCTCCGGTCTTCGGCGGTGCCCGTTCAGCCGACGGACGTGACCGTGCCGGCGCCGACCGTGCGGCCGCCCTCGCGGATCGCGAAACCGAGACCCGGCTCCAGCGGTACGTCACGGCCGAGTTCGACGGTCATGGTGACCGTGTCGCCGGGACGCGCCACCGCGCTCTCGCCGAGGTCGACGTCGCCCACGACGTCCGCCGTCCGGATGTAGAACTGCGGCCGGTAGCCGGTGGAGACCGGGGTCGTACGACCGCCCTCCTTGCCCGACAGGACGTACACCTCGGCGGTGAACCGACGGCTCGGCTCGACACTGCCCGGCGCCGCCACCACATGACCGCGGCGGACGGCGTCCCGTGGGACTCCACGCAGCAGCAGCGCCACGTTGTCCCCCGCCTCGGCCGACTCCATCGGCTTGCCGAAGGTCTCGACGCCGGTGACGACCGTCTCGCCCGCCTTCGATGTCGCCGTCGCGCCGAGGATCTCCACGCGGTCGCCGACGCGTACCGTGCCCCGCTCGATCGCGCCCGTGACGACGGTGCCGCGGCCGGTGATCGTGAGGACGTTCTCGACGGACATCAGGAACGGCGCCCCGACGTACCGCACCGGCATGGGCACATAGGTGTCCACCGCGTCGAGCAGCGCCTCGATCGCGCCGGTCCAGCGCGGGTCGCCCTCCAGGGCGCGCAGGCCGGAGACGCGTACGACGGGGACGGAGTCACCGCCGTAGCCGTGCGCGGTCAGCAGCTCCCGCACCTCCAGCTCGACCAGGTCGGTCAGCTCCTCGTCCCCGGCGTCGGCCTTGTTCAGAGCGACGACGATGTGGTCGACACCGACCTGACGGGCCAGCAGGACGTGCTCGGCGGTCTGCGGCATGACCCCGTCGAGCGCGGAGACGACGAGGATCGCCCCGTCGAGCTGGGCCGCGCCCGTGACCATGTTCTTGACGTAGTCGGCGTGGCCGGGCATGTCGACATGGGCGTAGTGCCGGGTGTCGGTCTCGTACTCGACGTGCGCGATGTTGATGGTGATGCCCCGCTGGGCCTCCTCGGGCGCGCGGTCGATGCGGTCGAACGGCACGAAGGTGCCCGTCCCGCGCTCGCTGAGGACCTTGGTGATGGCGGCGGTCAGGGTGGTCTTGCCGTGGTCGACATGGCCCATGGTGCCGATGTTCAGGTGCGGCTTGGTGCGCACGTATGCCGTCTTGGGCATGGTTCGCTCGTTCCTTGAGCTCGAAGCGTGAGGGGACCCCGGGGCCGGACCGACCCTCCCCCTACGGGGTCCGCCGGACGATCCGGGGAGGGTCAGCTTCGGGCGCCGTCAAGGGTCGCGAAGGCAGCCGCGACAGGAGCCGCGCTGGAGTCGGCGGCAGCCTTCGGCGCGGCCGCGTCTGCGGGCCGTGCTGCGAGGAAGGCGTACCGGAACATGTCCACGATCATGTCGTGGCGGACCGCCCGCGTCGAACGGTTTTCGCTCCGGCCCTCAGCAAGGGGGCGGGTTCTCGAGCGCCTCGCGCGCGGAGAGGGGCGAGAGGCGGTGCCGGTTCTCCTCGACGAAAGGCGCGCACCCCGTCGGGGTCGGTCTTGACCCTCGTTACGGCGATCACATGTGCTTGTCGGTTAGTCTCCCCGGATGCTCGACCCCGTCACCCGGCCGCCGGGCCCTCTCGCTCTCCGCTGCTCCCGGGCTCTGCTCTCGCCCTGGTCGCGGCTCACCCTGCTCGCCGTGCTGCTGCTGAGCGCGGCGACGACGGTGGTGCTGTACGAGCCGCAGCGCCTGCTCGCCACGGGCTGGCCGCCGCAGGTGAGCGGCGCGGGGGCGGTGGTGCTGTTCGGTCTCGCGTACGGGCTGTGCACGGCGGCGTTCGTACCCCGGCCGATCCTGAACCTGGCGGCGGGCGCGCTCTTCGGCACGCAGGCGGGGCTGTTGGCGGCGGTGGCGGGGACGGTCCTGGGGGCGGGGATCTCGTTCACGCTCGGGCGGCTGCTGGGGCAGGACGCGCTGCGGCCGTTGCTGCGGGGCCGCTGGCTGAAGGTGGTGGACGGGCAGTTGAGCCGGCACGGGTTCCGCTCGATGCTGGCGATCCGGCTCTTCCCCGGGGTGCCGTTCGCCGCCGCCAACTACTGCGCGGCGGTCTCCCGTATGGGTTACGCGCCGTTCCTCCTCGCCACGGGACTCGGGTCGATCCCGAACACGGCGGCGTACGTGATGGCGGGCAGCCAGGCCGGCTCCCCGACCTCGCCCGCCTTCCTGATCCCGATGGGGTTCATCGTCGTCTCCGGCCTGGTCGCGGCGGTCGTCGCCTGGCGCAAGCGCCACGGCCTGCGCACGACGGGCGAAGCCGCCTCCGGCCCCGCGCCGGAGCGCGCTCTGGCGGGGGCGGGCGCGGCGGAACACCGGTGATCGCCTCGGAGCCCACGGAAGGCGCCCACCGCGCGGACCTCCGCGGGCAGTGCCCCGCACAGCGCCCCGGGACCTGAGATCGGCCCCGTCACCTGAGGGCGGTACGCTGCGCAGCGACCGGCGGTGGATCTCCGATCCGACCGCCGCGGGCTCGTGGCGTCACCCGTGTGGCGGTCTCGGCCCGATCTCTCTGACCGCACGAGCACATTCGGGACGGCCCTAGCCCCATGAGTTGGTTCGAATCATTCATCCTCGGACTCGTCCAGGGGCTGACGGAGTTCCTTCCCATCTCCTCCAGCGCGCACCTCCGCCTCACCGCGGCGTTCGCGGGCTGGCACGACCCGGGCGCGGCCTTCACCGCGATCACGCAGATCGGCACGGAGACCGCCGTCCTGATCTACTTCCGCAAGGACATCGCGCGGATCGTCTCGGCCTGGTTCCGCTCGCTGCGCGACAAGTCGATGCGCAGCGACCACGACGCCCAGATGGGCTGGCTCGTCATCGTCGGCTCCATCCCCATCGGTGTCCTGGGCGTCACCTTCAAGGACCAGATCGAGGGCCCGTTCCGTGATCTGCGGCTGATCGCGACGACCCTCATCGTGATGGGCATCGTCCTCGGCGTGGCGGACCGGCTGGCGGCCCGCGACGAGATCGGCGGGCGCCACCGCGCGATCCGCGAGCGCAAGACGCTCCAGGACCTCGGCGTGCGGGACGGCCTGATCTTCGGCCTCTGCCAGGCGATGGCGCTGATCCCGGGTGTCTCCCGCTCCGGTGCGACGATCTCCGGCGGTCTGCTCATGGGCTACACCCGCGAGGCGGCGGCCCGGTACTCGTTCCTGCTCGCCATCCCCGCCGTGCTGGCCTCCGGTGTCTTCGAGCTGAAGGACGCGGGCGAGGGGCACGTCTCCTGGGGCCCGACGATCTTCGCGACGGTCATCGCGTTCTTCGTCGGATACGCCGTCATCGCATGGTTCATGAAGTTCATCACGACCAAGAGCTTCATGCCGTTCGTGATCTACCGGATCCTGCTCGGCATCCTGCTCTTCGTCCTCGTGGGCACGGACGTGCTCAGCCCGCACGCGGGCGAGTCGGCGGGCTGACACCGGCTTCGACCGCGCCGCGCGTTCAGCCCTTTCCGCCCCTCCGCCCTTCCGCCCGTACGTGGAGCCGTCTGCGCGAGGCCGTTCGACGCGTTCCTTCCACACCCCGTGCGTACGGGACGCACTCCGCCACCAGGCGATCTTCGGGAGCCCGTCGCACCCTGGAACCATGGCCTGGCAACCGCCCATCGTCGTGCACCGCCCCTCCCCCGGCGGCGGCCGGCGCGTCACCGTGCGCGGGCAGATCCTGGGGCTCGCGCACAACGACACCGACCTCGTCGAGTTCCTGCGCCGCGCGGGGCTCGAGGACGCCGACATGATCCTGGACGACCCCCAGCTGGTGGAGTGGCGCGGCGGCCGCCCGCACCGCTGGGAAGCCGCCTGAGGCCCGAGGGGCCTCACGAGGCTCGGCTCGCGCTCCAGCGAGATGGACCAGGGGCGTCGGCGCACGGCCTCTGGTCCCGCGGCGCTTCCTGCCCGAGACTGAGCCGATGACGCAGCGCGTGGATCTCGCGACCGTGATGGACCGGCTGGCCATCGACGACCTCGTCACCGGGTACGCGGTGGCCGTGGACGACTCCGACTGGGCGGGCTACCGGGCGCTGTTCACCCGCGACGGCCGCGCCGACTACCGCGGGTCAGGCGGCGTCGAGGGCCCCGCCGCCGAGGTCGCCGACTGGCTCGCCGAGACGATGCGACTCTTTCCCGTACGTCAGCACCTCATCGTGAACCGGCGCGTCCGCATCCAGGACCTCGGCGGGTACCCGGGCGACAGCGCGGACGTGCGCGCCGACTATGTGAACCCGATGCGGTGCGAGTCCGGGGAGGACTTCGTGTGCGGCGGACGGTACGCCTTCGACCTGTTGCGCACGGACGCGGGGTGGCGACTCCGTTCGGTGGTCGTACGCGAGAAATGGCGCCGATCGTAGCGCCGCACGCGCACACTGGAGGCAACACCCGAAGGCGCGGGACCTGGAGGCGTGGGATGCGGATTCCGTTCGGCCGGCGCCGCCCCGGAGGCTCCGGGGCAGCGGATCTCCAGGCGTCGGGGGCCGCCTCCGGTGCCGCGCCACGCCGCCCGCGAGCTTCGCGCCGTTCCGCCGCACGCGCCGCGCTCGCCGTCGTCTTCGGGGCCGTGCCCGCGCTCGCCTTCCCCGCGCCGTCCCTCTGGTGGCTCGCCTACGTCGCACTCGTCCCGTGGCTGCTGCTGCTCCGTACGGCTCCGACCGCGCGCCGGGCCGCCCTGGAGGGCTGGCTGGGCGGCGTCGGCTTCGTGCTCGCCGTGCACCACTGGCTGATGCCGAGCCTGCACGTCTTCATTCTCGTACTGGCCGCTCTGCTCGGGCTGTTGTGGGTGCCCTGGGGGTGGCTGGCGCGGGCGATGCTCGGGGACGGGCCCCCGGGTCCGCGCGCCGCCGCGCTCCTCGTCCTGCCCTCCGGCTGGCTGCTGATCGAACTGGTCCGGTCCTGGGAGGGGTTGGGCGGCCCCTGGGGGTTGCTCGGCGCCAGCCAGTGGCAGGTGGCACCCGCTCTGCGGCTCGCCTCCGTCGGCGGTGTCTGGCTGGTGACCCTGCTGGTGGTGGCGGTCAACACAGCGGTGGTTCTCCTGGTGTCGGCCGCGTCCACACGTCTCACCGCCCTCGTCGGGCTCGTGGTGTGTGCCCTCACCGTGGGTGTGGTGTGGTGGGGGGTCGGCCCCCCGCAGGAGCAGGGCACGGTACGGGTCGCCGTCGTCCAGCCTGGCGTGTTCGACGGCTCCGGTGGCGCCGAGCGGCGATTCGCCCGCGGCGAGGAGCTCACGCGGGGGCTCGCGGGCCAGGATCTCGACCTGGTCGTCTGGGGCGAGAGCAGCGTCGGCGCCGATCTGACCGCCCGTCCCGACCTCGCCGCCCGGCTGACCGCGCTCTCCCGGGCGGTGGACGCACCGCTCCTGGTCAATGTGGACGCCCGCCGCTCGGACCGACCGGGCATCTTCAAGAGCGGTGTCCTGATCGACGAGAGCGGTCCGACCGGAGACCGGTACGACAAGATGCGGCTCGTGCCGTTCGGTGAGTACATCCCGGCCCGGACGGTGCTCGGGTGGGTGACGTCGGTCGGCAAGGCGGCGGCCGAGGACCGCCGGCGGGGACTCGCCCCGGTGGTGATGACCCTGCCGGCCGACGACGGCCGTCCGGCTCTGCGGATCGGCCCCCTCGTCTGCTTCGAGTCGGCGTTCCCCGACATGAGCCGTCGGCTGACCCGCGAAGGATCCGATCTGCTGATCGCCCAGTCGGCGACGTCGACCTTCCAGGACAGCTGGGCACCGGCCCAGCACGCGTCGCTGGCGGCACTGCGCGCGGCGGAGACCGGCCGTCCGGTGGTGCACGCGACACTGACCGGCGTCAGCGCGGTCTACGCCCCCGACGGCCGGCGCGTCGGCGTGCCCCTGTCGACCGACCGGAGCGCGGCCGTCGTCCACGAACTGCCGCTGTCCGGGACCACCACCGGATACGTGCGCCACGGCGACTGGCCGCTCTGGGGCGCGCTCGCCGTCCTCGCCGTGCTCTGCGCCGCCGAGGGCATGGGCTCGCTCAGGAGGCCTGCGTCAGGGACTCGCGTACCACGCGCTCGCACAGCGCGTGGGTCAGCAGCGCGTCCCGTGCGCTGAGCCGCCTGCCCGCCCGTACGGCGTCGAGGAAGGCGATCACGGCCTGTTCGATGCCGCGCTGGCGGGCGACGGGGACCCAGTCCCCGCGGCGGCGGATCGTCGGCTGCCCCTTGTGGTCCACGACGTCGGAGATGTTGAGGACCTGGCGCTTGGTGTCCTGCCCGGAGACCTCGAGGATCTCCTCGGTGGAACCGTTCATCCGGTTCATGATGCCGAGGGCGGTGAAGCCGTCGCCGGAGAGCTGGAGCACGACGTGGTGCATGAGCCCGTCGCGGACGCGAGCCCGTACGTCCGTGTGCTCGACCTCTCCGGGCAGCAGGAAGCGCAGGGTGTCGACGACGTGGATGAAGTCGTCGAGGACGAGGGTGCGCGGGTCCTCGGGCAGCCCGATCCGGTTCTTCTGCAGGAGGATCAGGTCCCGCGGGTGCTCCAGGCACTGCGTGTACGCCGGTGCCAGGCGGCGGTTGAAGCCGACGGCCAGGCTGACCCCGTGCTTCTCGGCCAGTTCCACGATCGCTTCGGAGTCGGCGTACTCGTAGGCCAGCGGCTTGTCGACGTAGGTCGCCACGCCGGCTTCGAGGAGCCGCGTGGCGATCTCGGCGTGGACGGCGGTCGGGGCGTGGACGAAGGCGGCGTCGAGGCCCGCGGCGAGCAGCGAGTCGAGGTCCCCGTGGCGGCGGGCGGTCGGCACGTGATGGGCGTCGGCGACCCGCGCCAGGGTGGCGGACGTACGCGTCTGGAGATGGAGCTCGACCCCGGGAAGGGTGGCGAGGACGGGGAGATAGGCCTTCTGCGCGATGTCGCCGAGTCCGATGCAGCCGACCTTCACGGGGGTCTCCTAGCGCTGGTTGGGCGCGGTCCGACAGGCCCGGTGTTCGGATCGACCATGGTCGTCGTGCCGCTGGCGGTGAGGGGTGTGCCGTTCGCGCGGGTCAGCATACGGGGGGCCGGTCCGGGCGGCCCGGGGGCCTCCGGTCGGCGGTGGTGGCGAACCGCCCCGGACGGGAGCGGGGCCGAAGCGGGAGACGGCGGGAGTCGCTCCGCGGCACGCTCGCCGGGTGAAGCGGTCCCCAAGTCCCTGGCACCGCGCGCGATCGTGGGCGACGATGCCCGCATGACCACTGTGGACCGTACCGGAAGCACCGAAGGCGCCGAGAGCGACGGCAGCGCCGAGACCACCGTCGGACGCACCACGCCGTCGACCACCGCCGGCGAGCGCGAGATGCTGGAGGGCTGGCTGGAGTACCACCGTGCGACGCTCGCCGTGAAGTGCGAGGGACTCGACGACAGCCGGCTGCGCACGGCCTCGGCGCCGCCGTCGGACCTCAGCCTCCTCGGCCTCGTCCGCCACATGGCCGAGGTGGAGCGCGGCTGGTTCCGCCGGACCCTGGCCGGGGAGGAGACCACCCGGATCTACAGCACGAAGGAGGACCCGGACGGTGACATCCACGTCACCGAGGCCGACACCTGGCAGCAGGCGCACACCACCTGGCAGGAGGAGATCGAGCGGGCCCGCGCGATCGCGGCGGCGCACGGCCTCGACGATCTGAGCGCCCGGAAGTCCCGTCGCGGCGAGCAGTTCAACCTGCGCTGGATCTACACCCACATGATCGAGGAGTACGCCCGCCACAACGGCCACGCCGATCTGCTGCGCGAGCGGATCGACGGAGCGACCGGCGACTGAGCCCGCCGGGGCGATCGGCGACCGACCACGGCCGGCCGGGGTTCGACCGGCCGGGAAGGTCCGCCCCGGGTCGCGACGCGCGTCACCCGTGCGGGGCATTCCTCGCGAGTAGGGGCGCGAAGATCACCGCCCGGCCAGCAGAGTTGCGCGGGTGCATGGAACGAGAACCACAGCGAAGGTCCTGGTCGGGATGGCGGTCGCCGCCCTCTCCGGCTGCGTCTCGGTGGAGTCGCCGCCACCGGCTCCCGAACAGCCGCGGGAGATCAGCCGCCCCACCCAGGACGTGGCGCCGCAGATCGTCCAGGGGCCGGCCCGTGAGGCGCTCGAAGCCGCGCTCCCCGACCCTGGACCGCCGGCGCCGCGCGCCGGTTCCGGGGAGCGGAAGCAGAGCGCGGGGTCCGGCGCGCTCAAGGGCGGCGAACCGCCCGCGTCCGTACCGAAGCAGAAGAGGGACAAGCCGGCCGCGAAGCCGCCCGAGCCGCCCGCGTGGCCGGAGCCGCCCCACTCGCGCGGTGACCTCTGCGACCTGGGCGAGCGGTACGGCGGTTGGCGACCCGGCAGCCGGGAGGCGAAGATCTGCCGGGGTACGCACGGTCACTGACCCCCGCGATGCGCTACGCCGCCGAGGAGGACGCCGCCCTCATCCGGAGGCGAGCCGTGTCTCCAGGCGTGCGATCGCCGCGCGCACCCCGTTGCCGTAACCGTCGTCGTCGAGGACGGCCGATGCCGCGCGGGCCCGGTCCAGATGGACCCGCGCCGCGTCGGGCCGCCGCAGCTTCACATAGTCGGCGGCGAGATTGAGGTGCAGCGAGGGGTACAGGGCCCGCAGCGCGGCCGCCGCGTCATGCCGCGCCGGCCGTTCCTCCCCCAGTCCCTCGGCCACGAGCAGGGCGCGCAGATCCCAGGCCAGCTCGGCGTCGGGGTCGTCCTGCGCGTCGGCCATGCAGTGCGCGAGGGTGCAGCGGTGCACCGGGTCGCCGTCCAGGCCGATCTGCTCCCACAGCTGTCCGAAGCGGTTGCGCGCCTCCTCGCGGTCCCCGGCGTGGAGGAGCATCATCGTCTGCCCGATCCTGGTCAGGACGCCGTCGTCCGACACCTGCTGCTGCTCCGTCACTGCGGCCTCCGCGCGCTCTGGGTCCCGAGAAACCGACGCTAGCCGCAGCCGCCACGGATCGGGCACAGGCTCGGGCGGGGCTCCGAGCCTGTCAGCCGGGCGGGCTCAGCCGAGGTCCGGGATCCGCCAGTCGATCGGCTCGTGGCCCTGGGCCGCGATCGCCGCGTCGATCTGGGTGAAGGGGCGGGAACCGAAGAACTTCTTCGCCGACAGCGGGGAGGGGTGCGCGCCCTTCACCACCACGTGGCGCTCCTCGTCGATCAGCGGAAGCTTCTTCTGCGCGTAGTTCCCCCACAGGACGAAGACCGCCGGGTCTTTCCGCGAGGCCACCGCGCTGATCACCGCGTCCGTGAACTTCTCCCAGCCCTGGCCCTTGTGCGAGTTGGCCTCGCCGGCCCGGACGGTGAGCACCGCGTTGAGCAGCAGGACACCCTGCTCGGCCCACGGCATCAGATAGCCGTTGTCGGGCACGGGGTGACCCAGCTCCTCCTTCATCTCCTTGTAGATGTTGCGCAGGGAGGGCGGGGTCTTCACGCCCGGCCGTACGGAGAAGCAGAGGCCGTGCCCCTGTCCTTCGCCGTGGTACGGGTCCTGTCCGAGGATCAGGACCTTGACCTTGTCGTACGGCGTCGCCGCCAGGGCGGCGAAGACCTCCTCGCGCGGCGGGTAGACCGGCCCCTTGGCCCGCTCGTCCTCGACGAACTCGGTGAGCTGCTTGAAGTACGGCTTCTGCAGCTCCTCACCGAGGACGTCGCGCCAGGACTCGGGCAGCATGTCGGTGTCGGTCACGTTCAACAACCTCCGGTAGGCCAGTATCTCTATGATCACAGAACCTACCGGGGGCCACTGACAACGCCCGCGCGCGCGGGCCTCCCGCCGGTTTCCCGGCAGGCCGGCCTCCTACCAGCTGGCCCTGCGGCTCAGCTCCCACATCTGCATGACGGTCTGCGGGTCGAGCGCGCGCTCCGCGCCGCCGATGTCCTCGCTGGCCGCGATGTAGAGCTTGCCCTGCCACAGGGGCAGCAGCCGCACGTCCTCCGCCATGAGCTTCTGGGCCTTCTTGAACGCGTCCGTGGCCGCCCCGCGGTCGCTCTCGCGCCGGGACTTCGGCAGCAGCTGGTCGGTGATCTCAGGACGTACGTACGGCGTTCCGAGCACGTTCTGCTTGCCCACGAACGGGGCGACGAAGTTGTCCGGGTCCGGGAAGTCGGGGAACCAGCCGCGACCGAAGATCGGGTACTGGCCCTTCTGGTAGCCCGTCTGGAACTCCTTCCAGGGCTTGCTGTGGAGCGTGACCCTGAAGAGGCCGGAGGCCTCCAGCTGCCGCTTGAGCTCGGCGAACTCCGGCGCCGTGGAGGAGCCGTACCGGTCGGTGGTGAACCAGAAGTCGAGGGCCACGGGCTCGGTGATCCCGGCGCTCTTCAGGATGGCGCGGGCCTTGCTCACGCTGGGCTCGCCGAAGCGGTCGAAGAACTCGGTGGTGTGTCCCGCGATGCCCTTGGGGACCATGGAGTACAGCGGCTCGGCCGTCCCCTGGTACACCTTCGCGACGAGTTCGTCGCGGTCGACGAGCTGGGCGATCGCCCTGCGCACCGGCGCCTTGGCGACCGACGGGTCCTGGGCGTTGAAGACGAGGTAGCGGATGTCGGCGCCGGTCGACTCGATCAGCTGGAGGCCCTTGTTCTCGTCCTTGTTGGACTGCAGGTCGACGACCTCCTCGGCGGTCAGACCGCGGTAGGTGGCGTCGATCTCCTTCGCCTTCAGCGCGGCGACCATCGGCTCGGACTCCTTGAAGTACCGGATGGTCACGCCGCCGTTCTTGGAGTCGGCGAAGCCCTTGTAGGTCGGGTTCTTGGTCAGCTCCGCCTTCTGCCCCTCCTCGTACTCGTCGAGGACGTAGGGGCCGGAGCCCACCAGCTTGCCGTCCTCGCGGAGCTTGTCGGCGGGGTACTCGGCCGGGTCCACGAGCGACATGGCGGGGGTGGCGAGGACGAAGGGGAAGGTCGCGTCGGGCTTGTTCAGCCGGAAGACCACCGTGCGGTCGTCCGCGACCTCGATCTTGTCGAGGGAGCCGAGCATGCCGCTGGGGCCACCGTCGACGTCGATCTTCCGGATGCGTTCGATGGAGTGCTGGACGGCCTTGGCGTCCAGTTTGTGCCCGTTGGAGAAGGCGAGGCCCTCGACGAGCTTGCACTCGAAGATACGGCTGGCCGTGTCCTTGAATTCGCAGTCGGCGGCGTCGGACTGCGGAGTCGTGCTGCCGGTCGGGAAGCTCACCAGCGTCTGGAAGACATTACGGAACAATTCCCAGGAATTGTCCCAGGCCGCGGCCGGATCAAGCGTGGTGGGAGAACTCGTCGTGCCGACGACGATTCTCTGCTCCCCGGCGGATTCACCGTCCGAAAACAGGCTGCATCCGGATACCAGGGATATGGACGCAAGGGCTGCAGCGGCCTGCAGACTGGTCCGGTTGAACACGTGCACGCTCCTCGTTCAGCCATGGGTCGGCCGACCATACCGCAGCACCCCGCCAGGTCAACGTTCGACCCGGGCGGGGCACTTGAGGCATTCGACGTGCAACCGGGGCCAATCCGGGCAGTTATTCCGGAAAGTGTCCGGATATCGGTCACCCGACTCCGGCGTTCAGGAAAATGCCACCGTCGACCACAAGAGTCTGGCCGGTGATCCAGTCCGACTGACCGGAGGTGAGGAAGGCGGCCGCCCCGCCGATGTCCTCGGGGACGCCGAGCCGGCCGAGCGGGTACGCCGCCGCCGCCTCCGCCTCCCTGCCCTCGTAGAGGGCCTGGGCGAACTTGGTCTTCACGACGGCCGGGGCGATCGCGTTGACCCGCACGGCCGGCGCGAATTCGTGCGCCAGCTGAAGGGTCAGATTGACCATGGCCGCTTTGCTCATTCCGTACGCGCCGATGAAGGGCGAGGCGGAGATCGCCGCGACGGAGGCGATGTTCACGATCGCCCCGCCGTGCTCCTTCTGCCAGGCGCGCCAGGTCTGCTGGGCGAATCCGAGCGCGGAGATCACATTGGTCTCGTAGACCTTGCGGGCCACATTCAGATCGAGTTCGGCGATCGGTCCGAAGACCGGATTCGTGCCGGCGTTGTTGACCAGGAAGTCGACCCGGCCGAAGGCGTCCATCGCCGCCTCGACCGCGGCGGCCTGGTGGGCCTCGTCATGGGCCTTGCCCGGCACGCCGACCACCCGGTCGGCGCCGAGGCGCTCCACGGCCTCCTTGAGGGCCTCCTCGCCGCGGCCGGTGATCACGACCCGGTCGCCGCGGGCGACCAGCGCCTCGGCCACGCCGTAGCCGATGCCCCGGCTGGCTCCGGTCACCAGGGCGACGTTGCCGGAGAGTTCGGGAAGTTCCTTGGTGCTCATGTACGTCTCCTTCTCCGCTCGCGCGTCGGTTCGTCAGTTGAGCGGGCCGCCGGCCACGTACAGGACCTGGCCGGAGACGAAGCCGGCGTCGTCACCCGTGAAGAAGGCGATCGCGTTGGCGATGTCGTCCGGCTTGCCGACGCGCTGGACCGGGATCGCGGAGGCGGCGGCGGCCTGGAACTCCTCGAAGCCCATGCCGACGCGCTCGGCGGTCTGCGCGGTCATCTCGGTGACGATGAAGCCGGGAGCGACGGCGTTGGCGGTGATGCCGAACTTGCCGAGCTCCTTGGCGAGGGTCTTGGTGAAGCCCTGCAGGCCGGCCTTGACGGCGGAGTAGTTGGCCTGGCCGCGGTTGCCGAGCGCCGAGGAGGAGGAGAGCGAGACGATCCGGCCGAAGCCCGCGTCCACCATGTGCTTCTGGCAGGCCTTGGCCATCAGGAACGCTCCCTTGAGGTGCACGTTCATCACGGTGTCCCAGTCGGACTCGGACATCTTGAAGAGCAGGTTGTCGCGGAGCACGCCGGCGTTGTTGACGAGGATCGTCGGCGCGCCGAGCTCGGTGGCGACGCGCGCGACGGCCGCCTCCACCTGGGCGCTGTCGGAGACGTCGCAGCCGACGGCGAGGGCGGTGCCGCCCGCGGCGGTGATCTTCTCTACGGTGTCCTTGCAGGCAGCCTCGTCGAGGTCGAGTACGGCGACGGCCCGGCCTTCGGCGGCCAGCCGTACCGCGGTCGCGGCGCCAATGCCCCGCGCCGCGCCGGTGACGACGGCTACGCGCTGCTCGGTGGTGGACATGCTGGTTCTCCTCGCCCTTGGATCATCCCTGGTGTGCGGCCCACACGCCGCGGCCCGCCACATGAGCGACCGCTTAGTACCTTCCGCAGACGAGACGCTAGAAGCACTGGCACCCGGTGTCAACGGCCCACCGGGTGCACCCGCTCACTCCACGGTTCCACGCCGCCGCTCAGCGCACGAGGAGATCGAGCAGCCTTTCGACCTCGGCTTCGGGATCGGTGGTCAGGCCGGTGTGCACGGGGCCGGGCTGGACCACCGTCGAGCGCGGCGCGATGAGCCAGCGGAAGCGGCGCCCGGCGTCGTCGCCCGCCGCCTGACCCGCGTCGTCGCCGCCCAGGCACACCCCTTCGACACCGTGCAGCGCCGCCCGCACACCGACGACGTCGGCGTCCGGGTCGAGCGCGGTCAGCTTCTTCTCGTCGAGATGCGTACGTGCGGCGACGAACGACTTGGCACGGCAGTAGACCACCACGCCCGCGTTGAAGAACTCGCCACGCTCGACGCGGGGCACCACGCGCAGCACGGCGTACTCGAAGACATCGCGGTCGGTCACGTGGTGCGGTCCTTCTGGGTGGAGTGCGGCCGAGGGGGGAGGCGGTCGGCCAGCCAGCCGGGCGCCTGCGAGGGCTTGCGCCGGGTGGGCGGCCCGAGGGTGATCCGCTCGTGGATCGTCGCGGCGCGCGCAAGCAGCACCTCCACGTAGGCGCGGCGCAGCGCGTCCGTCGTGTCGAAGCCGGGCTCGTCGACCAGCCACTCGTCGGGCACGTCGGAGGCGACCTCGTCGAGGAGCTCCCGGGTGACCAGCGGCGCGAGTTCGGCGGCGGCGGAGGCGACATCGGGCCCGTACGGCGCGAGCACGTGGTCGGACGCGTCGTACGGCTTGGCGGCGGACGCCTCGGCGCCGGGCCAGTTGTGGTGCCAGATCATGGTCGCGCCGTGGTCGATCAGCCATACGTCGCCGTGCCAGACGAGCATGTTGGGGTTCCGCCAGGACCGGTCGACGTTGTTGATCACGGCGTCGAACCAGACGACCTTCCCCGCCTCCTTCGGGTCCACCTCGTACGCCAGCGGGTCGAAGCCGAGGGAGCCGGGGAGGTAGTCCATCCCGAGATTGAGGCCGCCGCTCGCCTTGAGCAGCTCCTGGACCTCCTGGTCGGGCTCGGAGAGGCCGATGACGGGGTCGAGCTGAATGGTGACGAGCTCGGGCACCCGCAGCCCGAGCCGGCGGGCGAGCTGCCCGCAGATGACCTCGGCCACGAGCGTCTTGCGCCCCTGCCCGGCGCCGGTGAACTTCATGACGTACGTGCCGAGATCGTCGGCCTCGACGATCCCGGGGAGCGAGCCGCCCTCACGCAGGGGCGTGACATAGCGGGTCGCTACGACCTCTTGCAACACTTTTCCAGGCCACCCATCTCTTCAGCCTTGCGACCACGGACGGCTTCTTCGGGGCGCGGAGGCGGGAATCGCCGGTCAACGTTCGCTGGAGAGAATCAGGGGAGTTCCGACCGGCGTGCCGGTCCCCCGCTCCCCCAGCAGTCCGTCGATGGTGCCGCGCCCCTTGCTGCCGACCTCCGGCATGAAGAAAGCATAGTAACCGAGGGTGATCGCAGGCGAGGAGTGCCCGAGCTGCCGCTTCAAGGTCACGACGGACTCTCCGCTCCCCCATGATCGAGGCGTAGGTGTGCCGAAGCACAGGGCGATGTGACGCTTCGGTTCCTCGGCTACCGAGGGGGGCAGATCCACCGCGCGGATCTTCTCCCCTTCGGAAGGGCGAAGTACAGGTGTGCGGGGAGACGCCCAGGCGCTCCACGACAGCCCGGGTGGAGCCCATGGCGTGGCGTGAGTCAGATCCCGCAGACGGGCTCGGTGGCCGGGGTGATGGCCGGCGACACTCGCTCGACGCTGCGGCAGTAGGGCAGGCCGTCCAGCGGCTTGCCGGCGAGAAAGCGGGTGATCAGGTCGGCGGTCTCCGCGGTCCGCTCCAGGATGAGCATGTGGTCGGCGTCGCGGATCTCGGCGTACCAACTGTCGGCGCACGCCGCTGCCATCTGGCGGCACAGCTCCGGAGTGGTGAACGAGTCGTGTTCGCCGGTCACGGTCAGAACTGGTGCCCGAGGCGGCTGGCTGGTGTCGAGGGCCTGGTGGGTGAGCAGGCGCAGGGTGTTGGTGTACATCTGGTGCGCCTCCGCCTCGGAGAGGTTGAGGATGCGGCGCACCAGCAGGGTGCGGACGCGGGTGCCGTTGGGGATGTCCGCGAGGCGCTCTGGCGTCATGAGGAGGTCGACCGTCGCGTGCGCGTACGTCTCCATGTGTCCGGCGGCCAGGTACTCCAGAGTGCGGCGCATCGCGGCCTGCGCGTGGTCGGGGATGGCCGTCATCGTGCCGACCAGGACCACGCGTCCGACCCGGTCGGGGTAACGCCGGGCGATCTCGTAGGCGATGGCGCTTCCGTAGGAGCCGGCCAGCACGTTGACCTGCCGGGCACCGCACTCATCGAGCATGTGGCAGACAGCGTCGGCAAGGAAGTCGACGCCGTAGGTTTCGGGCAGCGGGTCGGCGGCTCCCCATCCGGGCGGGTCGACGGTGAACACGTCCATGCTCTTGAGGAACACGTCCTCGCAGCGTCCCCACGATTCCTTGCGCTGGAACGCCCCACCGATGAGCAGCACGGGCGGGAAGCACGGGGCAGGGGCGCGGACCACACGTGACTCGCAGGAGAAACCCTGCCAGCGATGTGTCCGCACAAGTGCCTCGCCCGGTGACGGGGCGGTCTCGGCGGGGGAAGGCGTCTTGAGCGGCGTGCCGGAGTTGATCACGTGAGGTCAACGATCTCCGGGGTCGGGAGTCACGACCCCAACACTCAGCACACCGATCTCACCAGGACTTTCTGCGCTGTGTCTGCGTTTGATGATCCAGGAGTACGCACGCCACAACGGTCACGCCGACTTTCTGCGAGAGCGAACCGACGGGGTAACGGATGACTGAGCTTCCTCCGCAGGCTGGACCGGCACCCCCGCCACCCGGCCACAGGCCCCCGAAGAGACTCACAAGCCGACCGGCTGACTCCTTGTCGACGGCGTAAGCCCTGATGTCGTCGCGGACGGCATCGGCGTCCCGGCAGGCGTAACGCAGCTGGCGCTGCATGGGCACTGGGCAGGCGTGGCCGGACTGTTCAGCCAGCGTGGGCAGGCTCCGGCTGCCGTGATCAGGCGGGTGGTGAAGCGCGGATCTGGTCGGCGACGTGCGATGCCTGATGGACGGCGTTGCGCAGGTGGTTGGCGAAGGGGATGCGCATGTGGGTGGCGACCCCGGCCACCCAGATCCGCTCGGGCGGCGCCCCAGGCTGGGAACGCAGCCGAAGGTCGGCTTCCAAGCTGTCCACGGGTGCGGCGCCGGGCGGGGCGGGCGAGGGGTCCAGGTACCAGGTGTTGTCGTCCCGGTCCCAGGCCAGGTGGGGCGGGTGGAAGCCGGTGGCGTTGACGACATGGTCGAAGTGCTCCGGCGCGGCGCCGGGGTGTCGGACGCGCCAGCCGGCGTCCGTGAAGGCGATGGCGGCGGGGTAGGAGTCGGCCAGGTGCAGCGCACCTGAGGTGAAGTGGGTGAGCAGCCGGCGCGCGTTGGTGAGGGTGGTGGCCGTGGCATAGCGGCTGTTGAACCAGGCGAAGCGTGCCATCAGGGCACGGTGGCGTGCGGGTGGCAAGGCGGGGGCCAGCGCGATGACGGCTTCGATGAGAGGCGTGCAGATCTCGGCCCACAAGCAGGCTCCCGTCTCGGCAAGAGCGATCTCCTCCCGCAGCCGCTGGACGGGGTCGGTGGCGGCGGAGGTCTGGTGGCGCAGCGGGCGTGGGTCGATGAGGCGGATCGCCTCGACGACGTGACGGGTGAGCTTGTCCTCCAGGTGTGGATCGGCGGGGTCGAGACGGGCGATGCGCCGCAGTGGCGGGTGCGGGCGGGTGGGGGCTTTCAGGGCGGTACGGACGGCGGGCAGCTGGCCGGAGGGGGAGGTGAGGGTGGTGTGGTGGCCGTCGCGGCACAGCAGCAGGGCGGCGTCGATGGCGCTCTGGTGGGTGCCCAGTACCAGGACGCGCGCCGGCCGGGACAGCCGCCGGCGCAGACGGCTCGTGGGGTAGGGGCTGTCCAGGTAGGCGGGATGGTGTCGGTACGGGGCGAATCCGTCGGGGGTGCGGGGCTGGTGGACGCCGGGGCAGATGACGACGTGGGTGGCCGGGATCTCCTGGCCGCTGTCCAGGCGGATGCGGTAGCCGTCGTCCTGTGCGGCGATGGTGCGGGCTGTGGCGCGCAGGTGCTGGACCGCGATGCCCAGGGTGGTGGCGCTCTGACGGGCGCGGATGTAGCGCTGGTGGCAGTAGGCGGCCATCCATGACCGCGGCACGCAGTCGTAGGGCCGGCCCTGCCAGCCGTGCTGACGGAGATGGTCGAGGAAGTCCGCGGGGTGATGGGCCAGGACGGAGTTGAGGTTGACCGCGCTGTTGCACATCAGCAGCGGGTCGCCGTCGCCGAAGGCCAGTCCCCAGCCGACCGTGTTGGGGTCCACCAGGCTCACCGACCGAAGCCGGTCGGCGAAAAGCCCCGCGTGCGGTGTCCCGCCGGGGTACGCGGCCGGGTCGATGAGGTGCAGGAAGACACTGGTACCCACGGTTCCAGAACCGATCACCACTACGTCGTGGCCCCCTCGGCGGCCGGGACCGGCCCCGGATGCGGTGGCGTGCCGGTAGGGCCCGGCGCCATCGGGCCCGGCGAGATCAGTCACCGGCAGGCTCTCCTGGTGCGGATGAGGAGCGGACCGCTGCGGTCGGCTCTCCGAACGGCGACGGGGTGTGCGCGTTCCGCCCCGCCCAGATGGTGTCGGCGCGCAACGGAAGGGTGGTGAACCGGATTGCCGGTGGCGTCGAGCACGGCCTGGACCGCCACAAGATCCACGCTCATCCGCCTCCGCCCCAGCCGGCTGCCGAACGGGCGCCTGCCTGCCCGCGGCAATGCCAACTCCCGGCGGGCCGCCCGCGTCACGCCCCGTCCGGGTGAAGACCGGGCATACGTGCCACAGCCGGGCCTTGTCCGAACGGACACCGTGCCAGCGGGACTTCTCGCCGTCCGCTGGCCGCGGCTCGCGGGCCGCTGTGCCCCTCGGGCCGGTAATCCACCGCGCGACTCGTCCTCCAGGTCTCGGTGTACCAGCCGCCCTCGACGTGAAGGGTGAGGCGCGGCATCTTGG
This sequence comes from Streptomyces sp. NPDC003027, assembly GCF_053591435.1. Classification (NCBI taxonomy): domain Bacteria; kingdom Bacillati; phylum Actinomycetota; class Actinomycetes; order Kitasatosporales; family Streptomycetaceae; genus Streptomyces; species Streptomyces sp. NPDC003027. The sequence goes on along the minus strand of NZ_JBSFTU010000037.1, from coordinate 46,002 downwards.
CCAGGGCGGGACGGGGCGGGAGGGCGGCGGGCCGCTCCCACTGTTCGTACAGCTGCTGGACGCGTCGGTGCGGGGAGTCGGCCGGTGCCGAGTTTGCGCCGGTCGGGTGATCTTCCACGGACAGAAGACGGCGTGGTCCTTCCCGTTGTCTCCCGGGAAGTGATGATCGGCCGGTCCGCTTGCCGTGACGAACGGGGTGCAACATGCTCATCACCATTGTCGTAGCAGCGCTGGCGCTGATCGCCGGAGTGGTCACGCACTGGGTGCTGCGCAGTCGGCTCGAGGCGCAGGAAACCCCTTTCCTGACGGTTCGTGACTTCGTCCTGCCGTTGCAGTCGCTGACCATCTTCGTCCTCGCGTTCGTCCTGGTGACCGCCTCCGCGTCAAACGGCAAGGCGGACGACGCCGCACGCAAGGAAGCCGGCGTGGTGGACCACATGTTCGAAGTCGCCGACTTCGCGCCCGACCCGCAGCGCCAACGGCTGCAGGCCGACGTCGTCTGCTACGCCCGTGCCGTGCGAGCCTTCGAATGGCCGGCCATGGCGGAGGGACACGGTGCACCGCAGCCCAGCGTCTGGACCACGGACTTCCGCGCGTCCCTCAAGCAGATGGGTACCGATGCGCCGGCCTTCGGCATGCTGATGGCTGCCGACAAGGAACGCTCGCAGGCCCGCCAGACCCGGATCGCGGAGTCCACCCCGGCCATCCCCAGCGCCGTGTACTGGCTCATGCTCGCCGCCCTCGCCTTCCTCGTCCTCACGCTCGCTCTGTGCCTGCCCCGCACGAACACCGCCCTGGTCACCGGCGGGCTGATCCTCCTCACCGCCCTGCTCACCAGCGTTCTCCTGGTCATCCGGGACGTCGAACGTCCCTTCAGCGGCGTCATCCAGATCCCGGCCACCGCGATCAGCGGCGTCGAGAGCGACATCACCGACGACTACCGCACCGCCTACGGCCCCGCCCGGCTGCCCTGCACCGACGACGGCGCCAAGACCACTGCGTGAGAGCTCGCCGCCACCCGGGCACGGCCACGGCAAGGTGCTCCGCCGCTGCTGTTCGCGGACCGACTCCCCATCGCCCTCGGTGCGCCGGCACTGTTCCCACCGCGGTCGCCGGATGATCGGCTACGTGCGTGGCAGCGCCGCGAGCAACGACCGATCCAGCCGACGAGATCGCCCGGCGTCCGAGACCGGGCCGTCGCGTGAGACCGACCTTCGTGGAGGGTGCCGTGTTCGAGTTCGGCCACGTCGACCGACGTGGTTTCCTGCGGGCCTCCGCTGCCGGACTGACAGCTTCGACGATCCCGGTCACGGCTGCGGCCGGCGCCGCCGGCACCCCCGGCGAGAAGCGGGTTCTGCACTACCGTGAGATCACCGGCGGGTCGGTCACCGCTTCCGCCGACGGCCGTCTGCTGGTCGCCGAAGCACAGGGGGTCTTGTGGCGTGTGCCCCGTGAGCACGGGGCCGCCACACCGTTGACGGCCTGGGACCTGGAGGCGACCCGCCCGGCCCTGTCCCCCACCGGTGAGACGGTGGCGTTGTGTGGCTACCGTGGCGGCGCCTTCCACCTGTGGACGATGCGGGCCGACGGCACCGGCCTGCGGCAGCTCACCGGCGGCCCGTGGGACGACCGCGGTGTCGCCTGGTCGCCCGACGGCACCCGGCTGGCATTCTCCTCCGAACGCGGTGGCGACCCGGTGTCGGGCAGTTCCTTCGGCTTGTGCCTCCTCGACGTGGACGATCCCCGGCCGAGGCGGCTGACCCTCGGTGCCTTCGAGGACTACGACCCCGCCTGGTGGCCGAACGGACGCTCGCTGGTGTGTGTCCGCGCAGCCCACACACCGGCCGGCGGCACCGACGGCGGCCTGACCCTGGTCCGTGTGCCGATCACCGGCGACGAAGTGCGTGTGCTGCGCACGGTGCCGTCCGGCCGACTGCTGTGCCCATCGGTGTCCCCCACGGGCCGGGTCGCCTACCTGCACCTGACCGGCACCGGCGACTCCCCCTCCCTTCCGGCCGCACACGCGGCCCTGATGGTCGACGGCCACGTCGTGGCAGCCGGGGAGGACCTGGCGGCGGCGCCGCCGTGCTGGCTGGGTGAGGACCGGCTGCTGTACGTGGCCGATGGACGCATCCGCATCCGCACGCTGACCGGAAAGCCGTCCGTCCAGGACATCGCCTTCGACGCGCGGATGCCCGTACCGACACCCCGCTGGAGGCCCAAGCCACGTGACCTCACCCCGGCCGAGCCCGTCCCGGTGCGCGGCATCCACCTGCCCGTCCTCTCCCCGGACGGACGCGAGGTGGCGTTCGTGGCGCTGAACGCGGTGTGGCTGATGCCCGTCGGCGGCACGCCCCGCAAGCTCGTCCAAGCCTCGCCCGTGCACCAGGTGCAGATGCCCGCGTGGACCGGCGACGGACGCAGCCTGCTGTACTGCACCGACCGGGACGGACTGACGGCCGTACGCCGGCTGCACCTGGACAGCGGACGCGACGAAGCCCTCACCGGCGGCGGACGGCTGCATCCGGCGCCGTCCCCGGACGGCTCCCTGCTGGCCTGCCAGGACATCGCCGGCAACCTGCTGCTGCACGACCTCGCCACCGGCGCCGAGCGGGTGCTCGCCCGCCCCCTGGCCACGGACGGGCCTCCGGGGGCACCCACCTGGTCACCCGACGGCCGGTACATCGCCTTCTGCGACCGCAACCGGCTCAACCACCGCTTCCGCGAGGGCTACCACCTCATCCGGGTCATCGACACCCGCACCGGCACCGACCGGCGCCACCTGCCCGCCGCGCACCAGTCACTGTCCGACCGAGCCGCCGCCGGACCCGTCTGGTCCCCCGACGGCCGACACCTGGCGCTGGTCGCCGAATCGGCCCTGTGGCTGCTCCCCGTCACCCCCGACGGCACCCCGGCCGGACCCGCCCGCCAAGTCACCGACGAGCCCGCCGACCACCCCAGCTGGGCCCGGGAGTCCAACCGCCTGCTCTACCTCTCCAACGGACGCCTGCGCCTGCTGGACCTCGACAGCGGCCCGGTACCGGGACGCACCCGCACCCTGCCCGTCGCGCTGACCATGCGACGCCGACCACCCGGACGGGAACCGCTGCGCATCCACGCCGGCCAACTCTGGGACGCCACCGGTGCGCCGCCCCGCCACGACGTCGACATCCTGATCGGCGACGGCCGCATCACCGCCGTCGAACCGCACCAGGCACGCCGCCCCGGCCACCGCACCATCGACGCCTCCGAGCAGACCGTCATCCCCGGTCTGATCGACAGCCACACCCACCCCTACAGCGCCACCTACGGCGCCCGTAACAACCTCACCGCCCTCGCCTACGGCATCACCACGACCGCCTGCCTCGGCGCACCCCTGTACGAGGCCATCGGGCTGCGTGAATCGCTCGCCTCGGGCCACAGCACAGGCCCGCGACTGCTGGCCTGCGCGGAGCTGATCGACGGCTCCCGCACCGCCTACAGCAAGGGCCGCGCCCACCGCACCCGGGCGGGCCTGGAGCGCACCCTGCAACGGGCCACCGCCCTGGACGTCGACTTCGTCAAGACCTACGTACGGGCCCCCGGCGACTTCATGGCGCGGGCCGCCGTCGCCGCACACCGCCTCGGCGTACCGTGCGGCAGCCACCTGTGCGCCCCCGGCCGTGCCGCCGGCCAGGACCTGACCACCCACCTGCAGGCCACCCAGCGCCTGCCCCACGGGCATGCCACCACACCCCTCGGCCATATCCACCAGGACCTCGTCCAGCAGTACGCCGACGGCACCTTCGCCCTGATCATCACCCCGTTCACCGCACAGGCCCTCCTCGCCCGTGACCCCGCCCTGGCAGGCGACCCCCGGGTGCACGCCCTCATGCCGCCCTGGGACGTCGCCGCCGTCCGTGAACGCGCCGGCACCCCGCCCACCGCCCAGCAGCTCCAGGCGCTGGCCACCGAGATCGGCAACTACCGTCTGCTGGCCGCAGGCGGCGCCCTGCTCGCCCTGGGCACCGACGCCCCGCTGGTCCCGGTCGGCCTCTCCCTGCACCTCGCTCTGCGCGCCCTGCACACCCACGGCTTCACCCCCGTCCAGGCCCTGGAGACCGCCACCACCGTCCCCGCCCGGCTCTTCGGACTCCACACCGACCTCGGTACCGTCGAGCCGGGCAAGATCGCCGACCTCACCGTCATCGACGGCGACCCCTTCACCGACTTCACCACCCTCGTCAACACCTCCCTGGCACTGCGCGGCGGCATCCCCCACCACGCGGCCGACCTCACCGGCGTCCACCCCCAGGAGCCCCCGGCCGCTCCTTCCCACACCACCTGGCTCGGTGTGGCCCGAGGTTTCCAGCGCGGTGCCTGCTGCCATCCCGGCCCGTGACCGCCCGCAGCACATCAACCCGCACGCGGGCCACCACCAGGTCCAACCGGCAGGCGGGCATGGGGACGTGCCGCCGGGGTCTCCCCTGCGGGGAGTGGTCGGTCGTTCGGTGCCGGGCACAGCGGCACAGCCCGGTCACCCTTGCCGCATCGGGCGGAGGCCGGCACCGGTCAGGGTCTGGGCAGGCCGTGGCCTTCGCGAAAGGGCAGGCCGGCGACGAGTTCGGCGAGGGCGGTATTGACCCGGGGGATGGTGAGCAGATCGTTGAGACGGGCTTTGAGCGTGTCGCCGGCGGCGGTGAAGTCCGTCATGACCGCACGCTGGGCGTCGGTGCCGGCCAGCATCTGGCGGACGGCTTCGCGGCGTTGGGCGGCGTAGGTGGTGAGCAGGTCGCCCGGTGGGCGGGTGGTGCACTGGGCGGCGAGTTTCCCGCCCAGGGCGGCTGCGTCCTGCAAGCCGACGTTGAGTCCCTGGCCGCCGGCCGGGAAGAGGGAGTGGGCGGCGTCACCGGCCAGGAGGACGCGGCCGGCGAGGTAGCGCTCGGCGTGGTGGGAGATGCCGCTCACGCGGGTGACCCGGAGAGGGTCCCGGGCACCGAAGTCGTCCCCGCACACGCGCAGCAGGGCCGCGCGAACCTCGGAAAGGGTGGCCGGCTCGTGGGCGGCGAGGGTGGTGGTGTGCCGGTCGATCACGATGACCCGGGTGAAGTGGTCATCGACCGGGCGGAGCAACAGGACCCCCCGTGGATCGTTGCGGGTCGTGGTGTCCGGGCCGGGTGGGCGGTCCAGGACCAGGTCGGCGAGGAGGGAGGTGGCATGAGCCGGGCTGCCCGGAAAGGCGATCCCGGTCTGCGCGCGGATCAGGCTGTGGCTGCCGTCGCAACCGACCAGGTAGCCGGCCCGCACCCGTTCAGGACCGGCCGGGGTGTCCAGGTCGACGTCGACTCCGCCCGGATCCTGGCGCACGGCGGTGGCCCCCCAGCCGCGCCGTACCACCGCTCCCAGACCGCGTGCATGGTCTTCCAACACCTGTTCCACCCTGTTCTGGGGCAGGGCGAGCATGAACGGGAACGGGGTGTCCAGCACGGTGAGGTCGAGCAGTTCCGGCAGCGCGGCGAAGTGCGCGTGCGTGACACGCCGCCCTTGGGAGAGCAAGCGGTCGGCGAGCCCGCGTTGGTCGAGGATCTCCAGGGTGCGAGGGTAGAGGTTGAGCGCCCGTGACCAGGCGGTACGGCTCCGTCGCCGCTCCACCACCACCACGTCCACTCCGGCCTGTGCGAGGTCGACGGCGGTCAGCAGGCCCACCGGGCCGGCGCCCACGACCATGGCGGCCACGTCCACCGTCGCGCCGGTCATCGCGGTGCCGGCCGGTCGCCGCGTGCCGCCGACAGCCAGCGGTCGTCGACCGCCGCGGCGAGCGCGCGCGGCGTGCAGCGGGCGGCATCGAGCTGTCCCGCCCGGGCGAGCAGTTGGGCCGTGCCCAGGAGCGCCGCGGGGGTTACGCACAGGTCGCGTTCGATCAGGTCGCGCCGTACCAGGCCGGTGATGGCCGTCTGGGCGTAGCGGTGCGCGATGCCCATGTGCCGGGCTGTCAGCACCTCGTAGCGGTCGGGTGACCGGTGGAATCGGTGGGCCGCCTCGCCCAGGGCGCGCAGGAAACCCACCGCACCGGAGCGGCAGGCGGCGGAGGCGCTGTCCGCGCAGATGGAGAGGAACGCGGCATGCGGTACATAGCGGTCCACCCTGGCCAGGCAGGTCAGTCCCGCGTCGGTCGCCATCGTGTCGAACGGGAGGGGCTGCGGTGCCGCGGTGAGGGTGCCGTCGCGCAGCAGTCGCCAGCGCTCGGTGTGGTCGCCGACCACCATGAAGCGGTAGTCACGCGCGTGCTGCAGACCGTGCGTCGCCAGCACCGCCTCGATGAGGTGACGGGTGCCCTCGGTCAGTGACGAGGTGCCCAGGACCCGTCCCCGCAGGTCGGACACCGTCCGGCAACCGGGCTGGGCGACCAGGGACAGCGGTGGATGGTTGGTCACGCCTGCCAGAATCCGCAGCGTTCCTCCGGCCGCCGTGTCCATCAGGACACCCTCCGGTGTGGTGAGGGCGAAGTCCACCTCGCCCGCGCGCAGCGCGTCGGTGACCCCGTGCGTGGAGCCGATCACGCGATGCTCGACGGTCAGGCCCTGCGCGGCCAGCAGGCCCTCGCTTTCCGCGATCCACAGCGGCAGGCAGACGACGACCTCCGCGACCAGACCGATTCTCAGCCGGATGGGCGCCGTCCCCACCCCTGTCCCCGGCCGCCGGGCCACCGCTTGTACGCGCCCGCGCGCGGCACGTTCTCTCTCGGTCCGTATCACGGAAACCTCACCTTCTCCCACGGCCTCGCCGGCAGGAAGCAGGAGCGCGTCGGCGGTGTCAGAGTGCCGCCAGGGACACCAGTCGTGGCCGGGCCAGGTGCACGTAGTCCTGGGTCGACATGACCAGCGAGCGGTCGAGGCACGCCGCGTTGAAGTAGATCTCGGGGTGGGCCAGCAGCTGCGGGTCGGCCAGCAGTTCGAGGTCCGGGTGGAAACTGAAGGGAGTGATCGAGCCGCGGACGCAGCCTGTCAGACGTTCGGCGACGTCTGGTGCGGCAAGCGCGGCATCGCTGCCCTCGTACAGGTGCTTGACCTGGTGAAGGCCGATTCGGCAGTGACCGGGAACGACGGTGAGCAGGTAGCGGCGCCGGCGACGTGCATACCCCACCCGGATCACCAGGCACTTGGCGGCCTGCTCGAGCCGATGTCCGCGTGCCGCGCTGGCACGGTCGGTACGCCCTTCCGGCGGGTGGTCGATGAGGCGGTACCTGACGCCGCTCCTTTCCAGGAACTCGATCAGCTGGGCGTAGCTGTCCTTGGTCGTGGTCATGGTCGTGTTCCCTTCGACGAGAAGCCGATGCGCATGCCCTGTGGCGGCATAGGTGGTCAGTCCGTACCGTTCTGGTATGGATCGTCTGGCAGTGGCTGTCGTGCAAGCGGGCTCCCGGCTCTTCGACACCTCCGGAACGTTGCGGAAGACCCTGGATCTGATCCGTGCCGCCGCACGGCAGGGCGGGGAACTGATCGTGCTGCCTGAAGCGTTTCTCGGGGGCTATCCAAAGGGTCTGGACTTCGGGGTCACCGTGGGCCGGCGGTCCGCTCCCGGGCGGGAAGAGTTCCGTCGCTACTGGGACTCAGCCGTCGATGTACCCGGACCTGAGACGGACGCCGTTGCGGCGCTGACCCGTGAGCTGGGCTGCCACGCGGTGGTGGGAGCCGTCGAACGCAGCGGCCGTACGTTGCACTGTGCCGCCTTGTTCTTCGGCCCGGGGGGCCTGCTGGCCAAGCACCGCAAGTTGATGCCGACAGGCGCCGAGCGCTTCATCTGGGGGTTCGGAGACGGAGCTTCGCTTTCGGTCGTCGACACCGGTCGTACGCGGTTGGGTTCCGCGATCTGCTGGGAGAACTACATGCCGCTGTTCCGTACGGCCATGTACGCGAAGGGGGTGGACGTGTGGTGTGCACCGACGGTGGACGATCGGGAGACCTGGCAGGCGACGATGCGTCACGTGGCGCTGGAGGGGCGATGCTTCGTTCTGAGCGCCTGTCAGTACCTGCTGCGCAGTGACCTGCCCGCGGAGGTCCATCCGGTGCAGGGTGAGGATCCGGGCACGGTGCTCATCGGCGGGGGTAGCGTCGTCATCTCGCCGCTCGGCGAGGTGCTCGCCGGTCCTCTGCACGACGGGGAGGGCATTCTCACCGCCGAACTGGATCTCGGCGAGCTCGCCCGGGCACGTTTCGACCTCGACGTGACCGGCCACTACGGCAGGCCCGACATCTTTTCCCTGCATGTCGACGAGCGGGCGAAGGAGGGCGTTGTCCTGTGCGACCACGGTGATCAGCCCCCCTGTCCGCCCGTCGCGCAGTGACGCAGCAGGTCCCGCACCTCTTCCTCGCTGTCGGCCTCCAGCGTCACCCGGCCCAGGATCGCGGCATGGCGCTGGCGGTCCGAGGCGAGCGTCTCCCACTCACGCGCGGAGAAATCTCCCTGCTCCGGAAGGGCAGGCGATGCGTGTACGTGGACGCCAGGGTGGCCGGCGGCGAGCTCGTGGGCCCGTGCCAGCTGGCGGGGGTCCGTAGCGACGAGCTGACCAGTGGCCTTCCGAACGCCACCCGAACCGAACCCTACGGGCTCCTGGCGGTCGAGGTGTGCGGTGAAGGTGGCCTCCGCCCAGGAAACCCCGGTGGCCCGCTCGACAAGGGTGACCAGACCGAAACCGGAGAGCCTGAACCCCATCTCCAGGAAGTACGGACCCCGCCCGTCCCGGATGAGGTCGATGTGGAAGGGGCCTTCCTGGTAACCGGTCGCTTCCAGGCACGACTGCGCGAGCGCCTTCACGTCACACGGCGCGTCGGCCCCGGGCGCCGCGATGTGACCGGCTTCCCGGAAGCCCGGGAGCACCCCTTCGCGTTCCGGCAGCACGACCTTCTCGCACACGGACAGTATCCGTGCTTTTCCGTCCAGAGCCAGGCACTGCAGCGAGTACTCGATGCCCTGCACGCACTCCTCCACCAGAAGCCCGGTGAAGGCGGCGCCTCCGTAGTTGAAGGTGGCGGCGGCTTCACGCAGCGCACGGTCGCGCTCCGACTCGTCACGCACCAGGTAGACGCCCAGCCCTCCGGCGCCATCCACCGGTTTGACCACCTGCGGGAAGGCCAGGGGGTCGAGAGAGGGAGCTGGAGCACGCTGGTATGCGGCCGTGACGGTCGTCGCGGTCGTTGCGGGGTCTTCACCGTGGAAGCCGTCGAGGTCGTCGCGGCACACGTGTACGTAGCCGGGCTGGAGCACCTCAGATGCCCGCAGGGCCAGTGCCGCCCGCTGAGACGCCTTGTCCGGCGGGGTGAAGTCCTTGCCGCAGTGCGGCCATGGGGCGATGCGTTCCTGCGCAGCCAGAAGGAACGCGCTCTGCGCGTAGCGCTCGAAGCCGGCCAGGGTGAACGCCGGCACGACTCGAGCAGCGCGCAATGCGACCGCCACCTGGTCGGCGGCCTCGGGGGTGGCCACCGGGATCTCGATGTCGAAGGGCTGCCGGCCGAGGTGCCGACGCCACTTCAGGAACGCGGGGGTGTCCACGAGCACCGCGGGCATACCCCGGCGGCGTGCGCACTCCAGGTAGGGGTCGAGTCCGTCGCGCGCGGCGCCGAGCTGGATGAAGGCGTTGCTGACCTCGCTCATCGTGGTCACCGCCCCGAGATGGTTTCGGTGATCTCAGGACCGTCCGACGAGTGCCGGGTGCGGATCGGCGCCTTGTGGGGATCGCCCTTGAGGATACTCAGCACCAGTGACGGCAACATGTCGCCGGCGTACAGCCATCGCAGCTGAGCCAGGGTGAGACCGCTCAGGCTCTCCAGCTCTTGCTGTAGCCCCTGGCGCCCGTTCGGCGTGCCTGCGTTTCCGCCCGGCTCCGGGCCTCGCAGCAGCTCGTGGATGGCCGACTGCTGCCTCACGAGATACGGGGCCTGTCCTTCCAGATAGCGGCCCAGTCCGGACCCTCGGGCTGTGAAGGGTGAGTGGACCATGCAGACGAGCTGCCGTTCCCCGATTCCGTATGCGTCCCGGGCAAAAGAGTTGACCTTGTCGCGCAGCAGTTCGTGGGCGTCGGGACTGGCGTACCGCTCGGCCATGACATCGATCAGATGCTGCGGGAATTCCTTTCGCCGCATCAGTCGCAGGGCGAAGTCGGCGTACTCCCGCAGCCCCTCTCGGTATTCCCGCCCGAACATGTGCTCTGCCTTGAGGCCTCTGAGATGTGCCATCAGCGCGGGATTGGCGCAGTCGGACTCGGTGAAGCTGAACGCCAGATCGTCGAAGACGAATCCCAGGTGTTCGGTGAGGAGCTTCCAGTGGCTGCCGGCGTCGTAGGACGTGTCCCCGTAGATGGAGAAGAATCGCAGTTCTGCGGGCACGTCGAAGGCGACACCGTGTTCCGGCTCACTCGCCCTCGCGCCATCGCCGTGAATGTCACGGAAATAGGCTCTGGCCACGTCGTCGAGCGCGCCCAGCACCGCCGGGAAGCCGCGCCTGTCCCGCCCGTCGTCGCTGCGGGGCACCTGCCGCGCCAGGCGATGGATCCACGCCGTGTAGGCACGCTGCTCATCGGCCGAGTCGCCGGTGACGATCAGGTCGGCTCCTTCGCCGTAGGCAGCGGCGAGGCCGAAGGCATTGGCCATGCTCAGGTTGCAGGCGTTACAGAAGGTCGGCCGAGCCTCGGCGGCGGTGCGGTGTCCGGTCATCAGGATGTCTGCCCGGTTGCGCGCCGCCACTGCCTTCGACTGCGGCACGTCGACCTGGAAAGGCCGCACTGTGTTGCCGTCGATGATCAGGAGTTCACAGGCCGGGTCCTGGTGCATACCCAGCGCACGGTAAGCCCGATCGATGTTCTCCATCACCGCCCTCGGCATGCCCGCATGCCGATTCGTGGCAGACCTCAGCAAGAAGGGCCGTCCGTACTTCTCCGTGAACAGCAGTTGCACAGTCCGCACGAAGGCCAGCGTGTAACTGCTGTCCTTCCCACCGCCGTAGGCGACCAGCACAGTGCCGCCATTCCGAGCGCCTTGCTCCCGAAGGCAAGCATCAAGACGCTTCGCCGTGGACCGCGCGGCCTCGTGGTCCTGAGGAGAGAGAAAGCCGAGCAAGCTGTTCAACGCCTGGCTACGCGACGCGGCCACATCGCCGCTGGAAGGAGTGGGTCGTGCGGTCGTTGAAGGCTCCATGACTTCTCCTCCATGCCCAGCCATTCAGGCGAACGGCTCCAGACGTAACGCTCCAACGGTCTTACCAGCGCATTCCGTCCGCATGTCGGGGCAGTGGTTTAGACCCCGGAACGCTGCAACCAAGCGCTCAAGGCCGTCCGCAAGCGGCCCACGGATACTCCATTCGGGTGACATGCGGTCGCCCGGACCCGTGTCATTCGCGCTCAGCCGCGTGCCGTACGGCAAAGGGAAGTCGTTCCGCCCCAAGGAGCACCGCACGTCCCCGGCTACGGCCGGCCGAGCGCTTCCCGTGCGAGGGCGAGCTGGTCGCTCAAGTGGGGGGCCGATCGGGTGGTGCCCAGGCTTCTTGAGCCAAGACGTGACGCGTGACCGTCGTCAGCGGTCATCATCGGGACGTCGGCGTCACCGCCACAGCCAGCAAGACAGCGGGTGCGTGCGACCTGCTCAACCGGACGACATCACGAACCGAGGCGGAGACCCCATGGAGACGCCCTACGCCTGCTACCTGCAACTCCCTGACCTCCTGCACCTCCAGCAGCCCCGCACCCCTGACGACCAGTCGGAGCAGTGGGCGGACGAGCACCTCTTCATCGCCGTGCACCAGTCCGCCGAGTTGCTGGCGAGCCAAGCGTTGGTGGACCTGAGAAAGGCGTCACAACTAGCACGTGCCGGCCGGGAACCCAGGGCTGTGACCGCGCTGCGCCGTGTCACGGCGGTGATCTGCGTACTCGAAGATCACCTCGCCCTTCTGGACCACCTGACCCCTGAAAGCTTCGCCTCGTTCCGGCCGCTCCTCGACAATGCGAGCGGAGCTCAGTCACATCAGTTCACCGAACTGTTCCAGCAGATCACCGCACCGGACCGTCTCTGCTCCTCGACGAGGGACCCCGGTGCGACGCCCCCGGCGAACGGGACGAGAAGCATGGCCGCCGAGTGGCGGGCGCTCCGCGCCGCGGTGACCCGGTGGCGGACGAAGCACCTGCTGCTCGTCGAGCGGATGATCGGTGACCAGGCTGGTTCAGGTGGGACCTCGGGCCTGGCGTATCTCAGATCACAGATCGACCTGCCGCCCCACACGACGCATGGCTGACGGGTTCGGTGCACCGGTGGGCGGTGACGCGTCGGGGATCTCCGCATTGGTCGCACGCCTTGGACTTGAGCCGCACGTCGAGGGCGGCTGGTTTCGCCGTACCTGGCGGACCGGGCCGGAAGCGGTACCGGACGGGTACGCGGGGAGGCGTCCGTTCGCAACCGGCATCTACTACCTTCTTCACCCTGGTGAGGTCTCACGCTGGCACCGGGTGCGTTCCGACGAGCTGTGGCTGTGGCACCGGGGCGGGCCGTTGCTGATTCGGTTCGGCGGGAGCGGGGACGCGCCCGAGGCGGCGGCCGCTTCGGTTCTGGGGCCGGGTGTCGAGTACGGGGAGCAGCCGCAGCTACTGGTGCCGGCCGGTGTCTGGCAGACCGCGGAGCCGAAAGGTGACGAGCCGGTCCTGGTGTCGTGTGTCGTCGCTCCGGGCTTCGACTTCGAGGATTTCGACATGCTGTGAACCGGTGTACTCGCGCCACGACACGGGTCACCACGGGTTCGAGACCGGCCGGCGCGGCGACCGAGCAGACGGTGCGCCCGGCCCGCTCCCGGGCCGGCGCGATCGATCCCCGGCCGGCGCGGCATGCCCGGCCGCTACAGCTACGCGCGCGGCCTGTGCTTCGCCATCAGGGGCCCGGCGACTCCCGGTAGCTGTCGGAGCCGACGTCCGCGCAAGCGGCGTCTCGGCAGGCTGTCCGTTCACGCACCGCCGCCACTGAGCCGTCGGCGGCGGTCAGGGGCGGCCTCCCGGGCTCCGCCCCTGCGGCGTCGTGCTCGGGGCGGGGCTCGGGGTCACGGTGGGGGGCGCGGTAGGGGTCCCGTCCGGGGGTGTGCCCGGAGTGGGGGAGGTGGTCGCGGGCGGGACGGCCGGCGGAACGGGGTGCGGGTCGGCCGGTGCCGGAGCCAGCGTCAGATAGGCGAGGCCGGCCACGGCCGCGGTCGCGAGGCCGGCCAGACCGGTGCGGCCGGCCCGCGACACCGGACCACGCCTCCACCACGGACGCGGGCGCGCCCGGCGGGGCGGGGCTGCCGGGCGCAGCTTCCGTACGGTCACCGACTCCGCTCGGGCTTCGAGCGCCTGCCGGAGCCGGTGTTCCACGAGACGTTCGCGTCCCCCTCCGTCCGTCATACGCGTCCCTCCAGGATCTTCTCCAGCGCGTCCAGAGCGCGGCTGGCGTTCGATTTGACGGCCCCTCGGCTGATCCCCAGCGTCTCGGCGATCTCCGCCTCGCTGAGGTCTGCCCAGTACCGCAGGACCAGGACCTGGCGCCGGCGCGGGGTGAGCGTGCCCAGCGCGGCGAGCACCTCGCGGTGCGCCTCGTCCAGTACGACGTGCTCCTCGGCGGAGGGGATGTCGGCGGGGGCCGGCGGCGTCCAGGCGCGGACGGTCCGGCGGCGTCGCAGCACCGAACGGGAGGTGTTGACGACCGCCGTACGCAGGTAGCCCAGCGCGTTGTCCACCTCCGTGATGTGCTCGCCATGGCGCCGGTAGAGAGCGGTGAAGGCGTCCTGGACGACGTCCTCGGCGGTGGCAAGGTCGTCGACGAGGAGCACCGCGAGGCGGACCATGCCGAGGCGGTGCGCGTGGTAGAGGTCGGTGACGGTGGGAGGCCGGTGGCCGGCGGTGCCGTACGAGGGCGTGGGCGGGCGGTGGCTCGCGGGTGGGCGGTCGACGGGTGGGGCCGACCGGTCGCGGCGCAGCAGCAGGTCGCGCAGCGCCGCACGCACGCCCCGCGCACCGCCGGGCCGCACCCAAAGGAATCCGGGTGCGGCGGGGCGGAACGGCAGGGCGTGGTGCGGCACAGGGCTTCTCGGGTCGAGCACGTCAGCGAAGAGCGCGCCGCCGTACGACGAACAGGGTGCCGGCCCCGAGCCCGACGAGCCCGACGGCGAGGGCGCCCAGGGCGGCGTTGGTGGAATCGGAGCCGCCCGTATGCGCGAGCTCGGGGGTGGCGGAGGGCCGCGGGGCTCCGGGGGCGGCAGGTGCCGGCGTGGCGGACGGGTCACCGGTGCCGGCGGGCTCCGGCGCGGCGGTCGGCGCGCCGCTGGTGCGCGGTGCCGGTACGGTGGACGGTCCGGCGTTCGCCGGAGCGCGGGTGACGGGTGCGGAAGGTACCGGTGTGGCGCGCGGCGCACTGCCGGTGACGGAGGTCGGCGCGGCGGACGGCGCGGCGCTCGGACCGGCCGCCGCCCACGCGGGGACGGCGGCGGCGGCGATCGCGCCGGTGGTGGCGGCGATGACGACTGCGCGCTTCAGATGGGGCACGGTGGTTCTCCCGACTCGGGTACGGGGCGCGGGATCACGCCCCTTCATCCCGCACGACGTGCGAGTGGCCGGCAGGTTGCCGCCTCCGGCGAAGATTTTTTCGGGGCGGGCGGGGCGGGGCTGCGCCGTCACCCCCAAGGGCGGCCCGATCTTTTGGGCCACGGGACGACCGGCGGGCCCCTGGCCGTGTGCTGGACGCGGACACGGTCGCAGGGTGCGAACGGTCCGCCGACTGCGCCTACTCGGTGCGTTTCCGCTTCTCGGGCGTGCGGCGCCGCGCGTTCGCGGTCTCCGACTTCGCCAGCTCCCGGCACCAGGGACACTCGTCGAGCGGATGTCCCTTCGTGAAATCTCCGGTCATACCCCGGGTTCCGGCGGACTCGGCCCGCACACCGGAGACGTACTCATCGTGTTCGCGGCGTTGCTGGTTCATGGCCAGCCCAACGCGGTCGACGACGATTCGTGCATGTTCCTGACCGAGTTGCCGTGGACCAGTGACAGAACGAGCACAAACGGCCATGATTTTCGCATCTGCGACAGGTCGATTGTCATCAACTGCGACCGGATGCGCTCCGTCCAGCTGTCGGCCGACCCCGCACACGGCCGGGGGCCCCGGCGGAACGAATCCGCCGGGGCCCACCGCCCGGATATGCCGGGCCCACCGCCCAGGTGTACGACCGACCACCGGCCGCCGTCAGTCCGTGCCGGACTCCATCGCGGCGCGGTCCAGCATGGTCTCCTCGTCCGTGGCCTCGCCGCGCGAGGCGATCGCCTGGGCGCCGCCCCGGTCCATGGCTCCGATCAGCCCCGTCGCGGCCGCCTGCGCGGCGCCGATCGGCGTCGGGTGCGCGGTGCCGACCAGGCCGAGTCCCACGTACTGCTCGAGCCGGGCCCGCGAGTCCGCGATGTCGAGGTTCCGCATGGTGAGCTGGCCGATGCGGTCCACCGGGCCGAACGCCGAATCCTCGGTCCGCTCCATGGAGAGCTTGTCCGGGTGGTAGCTGAGCGCCGGTCCGCGGGTGTCGAGGATCGAGTAGTCCTCGCCGCGCCGCAGCCGCAGGGTCACCTCGCCGGTGATCGCCGCGCCGACCCAGCGCTGCAGCGACTCGCGCACCATCAGCGCCTGCGGGTCCAGCCAGCGGCCCTCGTAGAGCAGCCGGCCGAGCCGCCGGCCCTCGTTGTGGTAGGCGGCCACGGTGTCCTCGTTGTGGATCGCGTTGACCAGGCGCTCGTAGACGATGTGCAGCAGCGCCATGCCCGGCGCCTCGTAGATGCCGCGGCTCTTGGCCTCGATCACCCGGTTCTCGATCTGGTCCGACATGCCCAGGCCGTGCCGGCCGCCGATGGCGTTGGCCTCCATGACGAGGTCGACCGGGGAGCCGAACTCCTTGCCGTTGATGGTGACCGGGCGGCCCTGTTCGAAGCCGACCGTCACGTCCTCCGTGGCGATCTCCACCGACGGGTCCCAGAACCGCACGCCCATGATCGGCTCGACCGTCTCGATGCCGGTGTCGAGGTGCTCCAGGGTCTTGGCCTCGTGCGTGGCGCCCCAGATGTTGGCGTCCGTGGAGTACGCCTTCTCCGTCGAGTCCCGGTACGGCAGCTCGTGCGCGAGCAGCCACTCCGACATCTCCTTGCGGCCGCCGAGCTCGCTCACGAAGTCGGCGTCCAGCCAGGGCTTGTAGATCCGCAGGTGCGGGTTGGCGAGCAGCCCGTACCGGTAGAACCGCTCGATGTCGTTGCCCTTGAACGTGGAGCCGTCGCCCCAGATCTGCACCCCGTCCTCGAGCATGGCCCGCACCAGCAGCGTGCCGGTCACGGCGCGCCCCAGCGGCGTGGTGTTGAAGTACGGGCGGCCGCCGGACTTGATGTGGAACGCGCCGCACGCGAGCGCCGCGAGGCCCTCCTCGACCAGTGCGGCACGGCAGTCGACGAGCCGGGTGATCTCGGCGCCGTACGCGGAGGCACGGCCGGGCACGGACGCGATGTCGGGCTCGTCGTACTGACCGATGTCGGCGGTGTACGTGCAGGGGACGGCGCCCTTGTCACGCATCCAGGCGACGGCGACGGAGGTGTCGAGCCCGCCGGAGAAGGCGATGCCGACGCGCTCGCCGGCCGGAAGGGAGGTGAGGACCTTGGACATGGCAAAAGTATGCATGAAACCGCATGACCATGCAACGTCAGCAGTTCAGCGCGTGGTCGTCGAACATGTGGAACCCGTCGTTGAACATTCCGGGCCCCTCGCCCGTACTCCCCCCTGACAGGTCGACGTGTCGACCGGACGGGAACCCGAAGGGGAGCGCATGAGCACAGTGGCACGGCGAACGGTGGTCTCGGCCGCGGGCGGCGCGGGGCTGGTGGTGGCACTCGCCGCGTGCGGCGCCGGCTCGGACGGCAGGGCGGGCGCGGACACGGACGGCAAGCCGGACGGGGCGACGGCCGACGCCCCCCAGGACGCGGGGGCGCCGCTCGCGCGGACCGGGGACATCCCGGTGGGCGGCGGCAAGGTGCTCACCGATCAGGGGGTGGTCATCACCCAGCCGACCGCCGGCGAGTTCAAGGCGTTCTCGTCGAAGTGCACCCACCAGGGCTGCGCCGTCAGCGGCGTCGGCGGCGGGGTCATCACCTGCCCCTGCCACCAGAGCCTCTTCGACGTGTCGGACGGCAGCGTGAAGGGCGGACCCGCGACCTCTCCCCTGCCTCCCACGCCGATCAAGGTCGAGGGGGACGCGATCACCCTGGCGTGACGCGCCTCGGCCTCTTCCAGCAGCTCAGCACCTCATCGGTGGTGGCGATGATGGAGACGAGCGCGAGCGTGTGGCGGATCATCGCGGGGGTGCAGTCGGCCGGCACCCCCGCGATGGCGTCAGCGGGCACGACCACGGTGTGGCCGAGGTCGGCGGCGTCGAAGCCCGCGTCGGCGACCGCGTTGCAGCACAGCACCTCTCGCCGTCGCGACCCTAAGCCCCCACCCCTCTCCTCCTGCCGCTCAGGCACTCAGCTGCTCAGCGAGGCGCCCGCCTCCCGCAGGGCCTCCACCGCCGCCCGGATCGACGGCCGCCGGGCGGCGTCCGTGCGCCAGGTCGCGTAGATGTGCCGCCGCACCTTCTGCCGTACGGGCACGAAGGCCACGCCGTCCGGGGCGCGCCCGCGCCCGAGGCGGGGGGTCAGGCAGACGCCGAGCCCGGCGGCGATCAGCACGAGCTGGGTGTGGTGCTCACCGGCGCAGTGGGTGATGCGCGGCTCGATGCCCTGCGAGCGCAGCGTGAAGATCAGCCAGTCGTGGCAGAACTCGCCCTCCGGCCAGGACACCCAGTCCTCGTCGCCGAAGTCCTCCAGGTCCACCTCGGCGCGTCCGGCCAGCGGATGATCGACGGGCAGGGCGACGTCGGCGGCATCGTCCAGGAGGTGGACCCGCTCCAGTCCGCCGGGGACCGGTGCCCGCTTGTTGCTCCAGTCCAGGACGATCGCGAGGTCGGCATCGCCCCGAAGCACCTCTCGAATGCCCTGTTCCGGCTCCATCTCACTGGTGCGCACCCGTAGTTCGGGGTGGGCGGCGCGCAGCGCGCTGAGCGTACCAGGGAACAGCCCGCGGGCGGCCGTGGGAAACGCGGCGATCCGCACCTCGCCGACGACCTGGCCGCGCTGGGCCTCGATGTCGGACTGGGCGATCTCCACCTGGGAGAGGATCCGCGCGGCGTGCTCGGCGAGGAGCAGTCCGGCGTCGGTGAGCCGCACGCCCCGTCCGTTCTTCGCGAGCAATTGCTGGCCGACCTCCCGCTCCAGCTTGGACAGCTGCTGCGAGACGGCCGAGGTGGTGACATGCAGACCGTCCGCCGCACCACTGACCGAGCCGTGCCGTGCGACGGCGTCCAGGGTCCGCAGGCGCTCCAAACTCAACATGTAAGCAATGCTAAGGGAAGGGATCCAAATAATCTCGCTTGTTCTACGAGATGGGAGTCGTCAATCTGTACGGCATGAGCTCCGTCGCCCCGTTCCGGGCCCTTCGTCGCGCCGCCCGCCGCCCTCGCCGCACGCTGGACTGGCGCGTCCGCTTCGGCGTCCTCGCCCTGATCTGGGGCTTCAGCTTTCTGCTCATCAAGGTCGGTACGGAAGGGTTCGCCCCCTTCCAAGTGACCCTCGGGCGGCTGCTGTTCGGTACGGCGGTGCTCGCCATCGTCATGGCGATCAGGCGTGAGCGGCTGCCGCGCGGCGCCCGTACGTGGGTCCATCTCACGGTCGCCGCGTTTCTCCTGAACGCGCTGCCGTTCTCGCTCTTCGCCTACTCCGAGCTGACGATCCCCTCGACCCTCGCGGGTATCTGCAACGCGACGACGCCCCTGTGGGGCATGGCGCTGTCCCTGGTCGCGCTCTCCGAGGACCGCCCGACGCGGGTGCGCGCGGCGGGTCTGGGCATCGGTTTCATCGGGGTCCTGACGGTGCTCGGCGCCTGGCAGGGTTTTTCGGGCCTCGATGTCTCGGGCACGGCGATGGCGCTGCTCGCCTCGCTCAGTTACGCGGTGGGCTGGATCTACGTCCGCCGCACGCTGTCGGGGGCCGGTGCCTCCCATCTCTCCCTCGCGAGTACCCAGGTGGGCCTTGCGACGCTGCAACTGGCCGTTGTCACACCGCTGTTCACCACGCTTCCGACCTCCGTCGAGATCGTTCCACTGCTCGCCGTCATCGCGCTGGGGGCGCTCGGCACGGGGTACGCGATGCTGCTGCAGTACGGGGTCGTGGCCGAGGTGGGCCCGACGACGGCGTCGATGGTCACGTACTTCATCCCCGTCATCGCCACGACAGCGGGCGTCGCGCTCCTGGACGAACAGCTGACGTGGAACACCCCGATCGGCGCCGTCATCGTCCTCGCCGGCGCCGCCCTCACCCAGACCCGCGGCCCCCGTCGCCGGTCGGGGACAGGCCCGGCCGCCACGAGTACGGCAGTCGCGGCCGGGTCCACCGGCCCGCACGGCCCCGCCCCGGCAGGTCCGGTTCCGGCAGAACCCGTCGATACGGAGCCGCCCGGGCCGGCTTCCGCCGACCACCCCTCGGCCTCGTCGACCTCACCGGCCCCGCCCGCCACCCCAGTGGCATGCACTTCGGGCACCACGAAAGGCCGCCCGTAGGGCGCGTCTTGTCGATCAGGCCGTGGGAACCTGCGCCTCTACCCTCCGCACGTCAAGACGTCCTGCCAGGCAGAGCCCCACGCCCGCCCCGAGGAGAGCCCAGCCGGCCTCCCGCCTCAGCCGTAACTCCGCGCCGGCGCAGGACCCGCCGCGTCGGCGACCGCGTCGGCCAGGGGCTCGATGTCGTCCATGGCCAGGCCGGAGACGGTCAGCCGGACGGCCGGCCCGGCGTTCATCCGGAAGCGGGCTCCCGGAGCCACCGCCCAGCCCGCGCCGAGGAGTCGCGCCACGGCCCCCGTCTCGTCGGCGACCGGCACCCACACGTTCATTCCGCTGCGGCCGTGCGCCTCGACCCCGCGTCGCCCGAGGGCGCGCACGAGCCCGTCGCGCCGTCGGGCGTAGGAGCCCGCGACGGCCGCCGCGTCCACCGCGCCGGTGGCCCACAGATGCGCGACGGCTCGCTGGAGCAGTCTGCTGACCCAGCCGGGGCCGAGCTGTTGGCGCCCCAGCACCCGGTCGACGGTCTCCGCGTCCCCGGTCAGCGTGGCGATCCGCAGATCCGGTCCGTACGCCTTGGCGACCGAGCGGACCATCGCCCAGCGGTCGGTCACACCGGCCAGCGGGTGCAGCGGAAGGTCGACGATGCCGTGGCCGTGGTCGTCCTCGATGAGCAGCACGTCCGGGTGGGCGGCGAGGACGCGCCGCAGCTCCTCGGCGCGGCGCGCGGTCACCGCAGCGCCGGTCGGGTTCTGCGCCCGGGCGGTGACGATCGCCGCCCGCGCCCCTTGCCGCAGCGCCCGCGCCATGTCGTCCGGCAGCGGCCCCTCGTCGTCGACCGCGACCGGCACCGGCCGCAGCCCGAGCGCCGGGACCAGGTCGAGGAGACTCCCCCACCCGGGGTCCTCGACGGCGACCCCGTCCCCCGGCCTGAGGTGGACGGCGAGGACCCGCTCGATGGCGTCGAGCGACCCCGAGGTGACGGCGATCGGCCCGTCGGGCACTCCGTCCGCGTCCAGCGCGGCCCGCGCGAGCCGGGCGAACTCCTCGTCGACCGGCGCCTCGCCGTACATCCCGGGCCGCTCGGCCGCCTGCCGGGCCGCCTCCGCGAGCGCGGGTCCCAGCGCCGGCAGCAGCGCGGGGTCCGGGTTGCCCCGGCCGGCGTCCCGGACACCGGCCGGTGCCTCCACACGGATCGACCCGCGAGCCGTGGTCGCGGGCCTCGCCCGCACCCGGCTGCCGCGCCGGCCGTCCGTCTCGATGACCCCGCGCTCGCGCAGGGTGCGGTACGCGGCCGCGACCGTATTGGGGTTCACCCCGAGGGCGCCGGCCAACTCCCGCATGGCAGGGATCACTTGCCCTGGTTCCAGGGCACCCGTGGCCACCCCCCGCTCCACGCTCGCGGCAATCTCCGATGCGCGACGACCTTCGATCCGATACTCTCCTAGCACAAACAGGATTATGCACTAGAGCAATGGAGAGCGCAATGACGGACACCTACGAGCGGACCGAGCGGACCTTCCCCACACGGGGGCGCGACCGTGCCTCGTACGACCGCGCCTTGGTGCACTCGATACTCGACGAGGCGTACGTCTGCCACCTCGGCTTCGTCCGCGACGGCGCCCCGGTCGTGCTGCCGACCCTGTACGGCCGGATCGGTGAACGCCTCTACGTCCACGGTTCGACCGGCTCCCGACCGTTGCGCATGGCGGGCAAGGGGGCCGAGGCTCCCGGGCTGCCCGTCTGTCTGACCGTCACCCATGTCGACGGCCTGGTCCTGGCCCGGTCCGCCTTCCACCACTCGATCAACTACCGCTCCGTCGTGGTCCACGGCACCGCCCACCAGGTGACCGACCCCGAGGAACGGCGCACCGCCCTGGACGCCCTGGTCGACCACGTCGTCCCCGGCCGGTCCCACGACGCGCGCCCGGCCGACGACAAGGAGCTCGCCGCCACGGCCGTCCTCCGTCTCGACCTCGACCAGGTCTCCGCCAAGGTCCGCACCGGCGGCCCCAACGACGAGCCCGAGGACCTCACGCTCCCCCACTGGGCCGGTGTCGTCCCCGTACGCCCGGCCTACGGCACCCCGATTCCGTCCGAGGACCTCGATCCGGCGATCGCCCTGCCCGACTACCTCTCCCTCGGCTGAGGGCCGCGCCATGCTGATCCATCCCTGGGACTCCGTTCAGGACGACGACGAGTGGCGCTCCTGGCTGACCGGCCACGACTTCGGCCAGCTCGCGGTCAACGGCCGGCCCGGCGAGCCGCCGTGGGTGCAGCCGACGCACTTCCGGTACGACTCCGAGCCTGGCCGGTACGGGCAGGTGATCGCCCATCTCGCCCGTCCCAACCCGGTGTGGGCGGCGCTGGAGGAGAACCCGACGGTCCTGCTGAGCGTGGTGGACGACTATGTGTACGTTCCCGGCCCGTGGGCGGCGCCAGAGGGGGCCCCGGCCGAGCACGGCACCCCCACCTCGTTCTACGCCGCCGTCCAGCTGCGCTGCACCGCGCGGGTGGTAGACGACCCGGCCGAGAAGGCGGAGCTGCTCAACCGCCAGGTCGCCCACTTCCAGCCGGAGGGCGGCACGGCTCCCGTCACGGTCGGCGAGGCGCCCTTCGGACGGCTCCTGTCGGGCCTGCGGGTACTGCGCCTCGATGTGACGGACGTCCGCGCCAAGTTCAAGTACGCGAACCACAAGCCGGAGGCGGTCCAGAACCGGATCGCCGAGGGTCTCGCGCGCCGCGCCGGCCCGGGCGACGCCGCCGCCCGCACCCACCAACTCCGCCGCCGCGCCGGCTCCGGCACCACGACGTGACGGGGTGGGCGGCGGACCGCTACGGCCAGGGCGCCCGCACCCCCGCCCCGTAGCGGTCCGCCGCGAGTCACTACACCTGGCCCCGTACCTCCTCGCGGGACGCGGCGGCCGTGCGGGTCTCCGAGGCCGCCAGGCCCACGACGGCCGCGAGGAGCAGAAGGGTGCCGGTCACGGTGGCGGCGGTGAGTCGCTCACCGAGGGCGGTGACCGCCAGCAGCGACGCGCTCACCGGCTCCAGGAGCATGATCACGGAGACCGTCGCGGCGCGGACGGCGGCCGCTCCGGTGAAGTAGAGCGCGTACGCCAGCGCCGTCGGGACGGCCGCCACGTACACCAGCAGGCCCAGCACCCGCAGCGGCTCGGCCGTGTGCGGAACGAGCCCCTCGATGATCGCGGCCGGCAGCAGACCGGCCGCTCCGATCGCGAAGGCCCACGCGGTCGTCGACAGGGCGTCCGACGGCCCGCCGTCCCGTCCCAGCCACCGGGTGAGCAGGGTGACCGCCGAGTACCCGGCCGCCGAAAGGACTGCGAGGGCCACGCCCAGCGGCCGGACGCCACCGCCGTCGTCGCCCAGGACGAGGACGGCGAGCCCGGCGAGGGCCCCGGCGACGGCCGCGATGCCGCCGCGCCCGAGCCGTTCGCCGAGGGTCAGCCGGGCGCCGACGGCGATGAGGACCGGCCCCGCGCCCAGCGTGACCAGGGTGCCGACCGCGAGGCCGGTCGCCTCGACGGCGGCGAAGTAGGCGCCCTGGAAGACGCCCATGGAGATCCCCGTACCGAGGATGCGGATCAGCCGTCGGCGCCGGGGCTCGGCCGGGCGGCCCCCGGCGCGCCGGGGCCGTAGGGCCAGCGCCCCGAGGAGCAGCACCAGGCCGCCGGCCGAGCGCCAGAAGGACAGGGCGAGCGGTCCCAGGTCGCTGCCCCGGAAGATCAGCGAGGCGGCGGCACCGGCCGTGCCCCAGGCGATTCCGGCGACGGCGAGACAGAGGAGGCTCCGCCCGACGGCGGGCGTGGCCGCCGCCGGGGCCCCGGACGCAGGCGCGGACGCGGATACGTCCGCGCGGGAGAGAGCGGAGGAGGGGGATTTCGACACGTACTTCTCCGTGTGAAGACGGGTGAGGTGGTCGCTCGACTGCGCACGGGGGCAGCGAGGACCCGCTCGGGGACTGCCCGAGCCCGGTCTTCGTCAGGGAGAGTGCCGCCCGCGCCTAGGCGGCGGGGGGCGAAAGTACGGTCTTCATCATGATCGTCACCCTAGAGGGAGGCCCGGTCGGCCGACAACTCAGTTTCCCGGCCGGCCGTGCCCGTCCCGGCCACCGGGCCGGGCGGTGCGGTCTTCGGTGTCGAGGACTGGGCGATGAACGCGCCGACGAGGACCACCGCGCCGCCCAGGATCTGCGGGGCCGCGAGGTGTTCGCCGAGCAGCACCCAGGCGAGGACGGTCGCGATCACGGCCTCCAGGCAGGCGACGACGCCGGCCACCTGCGGTGAGAGCCGGCGCACCGAGATGACTCCGGTGACATAGGCGAGCACGGTGGCGATCAGCACGATCCAGCCGAGGAGCAGCCAGGCCGGCACGTCGGTGCCGTTCATGTCGGCGGTGCCGCCGAGAACCGGCCACTCCATCCCCCACGGGCGGGCGACGACGGTCAGGACGAGGGCGCCGAAGAGCAGTCCGTACGCGATGACGCCGAGTGGATCGGCCGGGTCGGACTCGTCGCCGCTCTGGTCGGAGAGGACGAAGTAGCCGACCTGGCAGCAGGCGGCGCCGAGGGCGAGGAGCAGCCCCAGCAGGTCGAAGCTCAGCCCGGACCAGACCTGCACCACGCAGGCGAGTCCCCCGACGGCGAGCACCACCCCGAGTGCGGCGGCACGGGTCACCGGGCGGCGCTGGACGAAGCGGACCCAGCCGAGGACGAGGGCGGGTGCGAGGTACTCGATGAGCAGCGCGACCCCGACCGGAATCCGGGACAGCGAGGCGAAGTAGAAGGCTTGGACGCCGGCGACGGCGAGCAGGCCGAAGCCCGCGAGCAGCGCGGGCTTGCGTCGCAGGAGGTCGCGGTGGCGCCAGGCCACGGGCAGCATGACGAGCGCGGCACCGGTCACCCGGAGCCACACGACATGCAGCGGGTCGAGTCCCGCCTCGATGAGCGGCTTGGCCGCCACTCCTGAACCACCGAATGCGAAGGCCGAGGCCAGGGCGAGTCCCGGGCCGGCGCTTCTCCCCTGAGACGCGTGCATCGGGCCATCATGACAGGGCAGCGTCAGGTGTGTAACCCCCGTTACACCTGTTGAGACAGCTCCCCGATCCGGTCTCCTAGAGTGAGCGGATCCACCCGTGCCCTGCGGAGCACCTCGACGGCCCGGCTGCCCGGATCAGCGGCGATGGCGGCGAGCAGATCCAGGCCACGGGCGCACGGCTCGCCGCGCGACGCGGCCCACTCGAAGGCGCTCGCCATGGCCGCGGCGGCCGAGGGCGACCACGCCGCCCTCCCCGAGGCGGCCGGTGTCAGGTACGACGCGTGAATCACGCCGCCCCCCGGCTCCGCCACGTACGAGTCGGTGCCGTCGGTGCCGTCGGTGCCGTTCCCCAGGGCTGCCCGCCGTACGAGATGTCCGCCGCCGGTCTCCTCGACCGAGCCCTGCCAGCGCAGCCCGTAACCGATGGAGCGCTGAACCAGATAGCCGAGGAGGCGGGCGCGCTGCGAAGGGTTCTCGAAGGCGGCGCCCACCTCGGGATCGGACTCGACGAGCGAGTGCAGCAGATGGGCGGTGTCGATCTGCCGGTCGCCGTCCCGGAGCGCTCTTCGGCGCGCGCCCGCCACGACCGCCGCGAGTTCGGCGGTGAGGCCGGAGGCGATGTCCGCGCGCCGGATCGGCGACTGCGGGGGCACGCGGTGGACGGGTCCTTGCACCCTCCCACCTCATCAGCCGCCGACGGCCGGAGCATCCCCGGTGAGAAGCATGTGCGCATCCCACCGGAGTCGGGCACGCCCGAGCGGTTCCTCGTTCTCGGGGATGAGATCGCGGGGGTTCGGTGTACGGGGCGCGCGCCGCCTTGCCTTGCGCCCGGACGCAACCACGGCCCCCTTCCCTAACGTCTCCCGTACATGTTCTGGATGGTCGCCCTTCTCGCGCTCGACGGGCGGCAGTACGTCTACCGCGTGTACGCACCGCGGGAGGCGCTGCCGGCCGATCTGTTCTGGGCCGCGTTCCACTGCCACGACGAGAGCGGCGGTCCTCGGGCCTCCGACTGGTTCGACTCGGCGCAGATCTGGTGGATCGGCGACATCGAGGAGCTGGCACGGAACTGACTGTTCATCAGTATGGAACGTTCACGGCCGTACGGCTACGTTCCGCGACACCGGAGCCCAACCGCGAACCGGACGCGTGAAGGGGTCGCCACATGGCCGAAGTGAGCGCGGAGACAAGCTGGCCGCCCTGGCGGCCTGACGCCGCACCGACGCTCTCACGGCACACGCGAAAGGGGCCCCGCGGCGGATCGCCGCGGGGCCCCTTTCCTCCCCGGCCGCTCAGTGCTCGTCGGCCAGGATCAGGTACAGCTTCTTGCGGGCGTCGTTGATGACCTCGACGGCCTTCTGCCGCTGCTCGGGGCTGCCGGTCTTCCAGACCTGCCCGAACGCCTCCATCAGACCGAACCCGGCCTGCCGGATCTCGTTCAGGGCATCCCAGTCGACCCCGCGCCCGGCCTCTTCCCAGGGGGCCTCCGGCCCCGACTCGGCCTCGGCGCGACCGGCGTCCGTGAGCGTGAACAGCTTCTTCCCGCCGTCGCTCGCACTGGCGATCAGCCCCTCGTCCTCGAGCAGCTGAAGGGTCGGATAGACGGAGCCGGGGCTGGGCTTCCACGCCCCGCCACTGCGCTCACCGATCTCCCGGATCATCTCGTAGCCGTGCATGGGGCGGTCCTTGAGCAGCGCGAGGATCGAGGCCCGCACGTCTCCGCGCCGGGCCCTTCCCCGTCCACCGCCCCCGCGACCGCGCCCGCCACCCCCGAAGGGGCCCCCGAACGGTCCCCCACCGAAGCCGGGCCCGAAGGGTCCGAAGGCGGCGCGCCGGCGCTCGAAGTCACCGCGGCCGAACTCCCCACGGCCGCGGTGGCCGGGTCCGGGGCCCCCATGACCATGCCCGTGCTCGTGTCCATG
Source organism: Streptomyces sp. NPDC003027 (assembly GCF_053591435.1). NCBI lineage: Bacteria > Bacillati > Actinomycetota > Actinomycetes > Kitasatosporales > Streptomycetaceae > Streptomyces > Streptomyces sp. NPDC003027. Next base: position 19,376 of record NZ_JBSFTU010000037.1, on the reverse strand, counting down.
TGTACGCATCGCAACGCTCCTTCCATCGGGTTACATCGTTGCACTGTCGCGATGCGTCAACGATATATCGGAACCTTTCGTTTGCCAAGCGGTCCCACCACAGCCGGCGCCCCACCGGCGCGTGCCGGTGGGGCGCCGGCGAGCGGGCATCGCCGTGACAGGTCAACCGGTCCACTCACCCGCGATTGGCCTTGGCCCGCCGCTTTCCACCGGCGGTACGTTCCGGGGCATGCGGATTCGAATCGTCGACGCCTTCACCGACCGACCCTTCTCCGGCAATCCGGCGGGGGTCCTGCTGCTCGACTCCTTCCCGGACGACCACTGGCTCCAGAAGGTGGCCGCGGAGGTGAACCTCTCCGAGACGGCCTTCGCCCACCCCCTGCCGGCGGGCGGCGAGGCCGACTGGGCGCTGCGCTGGTTCACCCCGACCACCGAGGTCGACATGTGCGGTCACGCCACGCTCGCCACCGCGCACGTCCTGCACACCACCGGCGCGGCGACCGGCACCGTCCGGTTCGCGGCCCGGTGCGGCATCCTCAGCGCCACGGCCGAGGAGGACGGCACGATCACGATGGACTTCCCGACCTCGCCGGTGACCCCGGTACCGGTCCCGGACGGCCTGGAGAAGGCACTGGGCGTCGCGGTGGTCTCCGTCCACGACACCGCCGCCCACATCGGTGACCTCGTCGTCGAACTGCGCGACGAGGAGACCGTGCGCTCCGTGAAACCCGACTTCGCGGCCCTCGCCCACCTCTCCGACCGGGGTGTCATCGTGACCGCCGCCGCCCAGCGGCCCGAGCGCGGCTACGACTTCGTCTCCCGCGGCTTCTTCCCGGGCGTCGGTATCGACGAGGACCCCGTCACCGGCAGCGCCCACACGGCGCTGGCCCCGTACTGGTCCGCCCGCTTCGGCCGTGACGAGCTGACCGGATTCCAGGGCGGCGCCCGTACCGGCCTCGTGCGCACCCGGCTGCGCGGCGACCGCACCCTCCTGACCGGCCACGCCGTGACGGTCATCGAAGGTGAGCTGCGCGCCTGACCGCCGTACGCCCCTTCCCGCACCCCTGGGTTCCGTGCCCCTACGGGGTGGGCAGCCAGTCGACCTTCCCGGCCAGCAGGCCGTATCCCACGAAGGCCACGATGTCGAGCAGCGCGTGGGCCACCACGAGCGGTCCGACCCGCCCCCACCGCCGGTAGAGCCAGACGAAGACGACGCCCATCACCATGTTCCCGACGAAGCCGCCGACGCCCTGGTAGAGGTGGTACGAGCCGCGCAGCACCGAGCTCGCCACCAGGGCGGCCGTCGGCGACCATCCCAACTGGCCGAGCCGGCGCAGCAGATAGCCGACGACGATGACCTCCTCCAGGACGGAGTTCTGCACCGCCGAGAGGATCAGTACCGGGTACTTCCACCACACCTCGGGCAGTGACTCGGGCACCACCGTCAGGTTGAACCCCGACGCTCGCGCGATCAGGTAGAAGGCGAGCCCGGCGCTCCCGATCCCGGCCGCCACCAGCGCGCCTCGCCCGAGATCGGGCCACGGCCTCGACCGGTCGAAACCGATCGCCCGCAGCCCGGAGCCCTCGCGCAGCAGCAGATGCGCGACGAGGACGACCGGCACGAGCGCCGAGGCGATGCCGAAGAGCTGCCAGGCGAGGTCGAGCCAGGGGCGCCCCGGAGCGTACGAGCCGTTGAGCGTCGCCGCCTGGTCCTTCAGCCCACCCGGCTTGGTCAGCGACCCGATGAAGCTGATGAAAGCCGAGACACCGCTCGCTCCGAGCGAGAGCGCGAGGACGACCACCGTCTCGGACCGCAGGATCCTTCGCGAGGGCTCCTCAGGGGGAAGGGAACCGGCCACCACTCGTTGCTCCGACACCACACCTGTCTCCACTTCCCCATCGCTTCCCGGGTACGGAGATCATGCGTGACGCTCCTGGCCGGACGCCATTCCCCCCTCCTGCCGCCGCCCCGCCGCGCGGGGCCCGGCCCCTACGGGATGCCCACCGGCCAGGTGTGGACCGGCTCCCCCGCTCGCATCAGCTCGGCGTACCGCACGGTCGTGGCCGCGAGCGCCGCCTCCCGGTCGAGACCGGAGTCGAGCGCCCGGTGGAAGGTGTCGGCCTGCCATGACGCACCGTTGATCCGCCCGCGGCAGCGCTCCTCGATCACGCCCAGGTAGAAGTCGCGGTCCGCCGGCTCGACGCGCCAGGCATCGAGGCCGGCCGCGGCCAGCGGCAGCAGCTCGTCCAGGACCAGCCGTACGGCGGGGACCGCCGCGACACCGCTCGACCGGCCGGGCCGCGGCCAGCGCAGCTCCGCGTCGATCCCGTGGCGGCACGCGGTGTCGAAGTTCACGGCCGCGTCCTCGAACGGCAGCCGCTTCCACACCGGCCGGGCCTCTTCGGCCAGCGCCCGCACCAGGCCGTAGTAGAAGGCCGCGTTGGCCACGACGTCGGTGACGGTCGGCCCGGCCGGCAGGACCCGGTTCTCCACCCGCAGATGCGGGACCCCGTCCACCCAGCCGTACACCGGGCGGTTCCAGCGGTAGACCGTGCCGTTGTGCAGCACGAGCTCGCGCAGCCGCGGCACCCCGCCCCGGTCGAGGACGAGCAGCGGGTCCTCCTCGTCGCAGATCGGCAGCAGCGGCGGGAAGTAGCGCAGGTTCTCCTCGAAGAGGTCGTACGCGGAATCCACCCACCGCTCCCCGAACCAGGTCCTGGGGCGCACCCCCTGCGCCTGGAGCTCCGGCGGCCTCGTGTCCGTGGCCTGCTGGAAGAGCGGCGGCCGGGACTCACGCCACAGCTCGCGCCCGAAGAGGAACGGCGAGTTGGCTCCCACCGCGATCTGGACCGCGGCCACGGCCTGCGCCGCGTTCCACACGGCGGCGAAACGCTGCGGGGTGACCTGGAGGTGCAGCTGCACGGAGGTGCAGGCCGCCTCCGGCACGATCGACGTCGCGGTGCACGTCAGCCGCTCGACGCCGTGGATGTCGAGGGTGAAGTCCTCGCCCCTGGCGGCGACGATCTGGTCGTTGAGGAGGGTGTAGCGGTCGACCGAGGAGAGGTTCTCCGAGACGAGGTCCCCCTGGGCGAGCGTGGGCAGAATTCCGATCATGACCACGCTCGCGTCGACTTCACGGGCTTTGCGGTCGGCATATCCCAGACTGGTGGTGAGCTCCTCGGCGAGGCGGTCGAATACCCGTCCGTCGAGACGGTGCGGGGCGATGTTCACTTCGAGATTGAACATTCCCAGTTCCGTCTGGAAATCCGGGCTCGCGATCCGCTCCAGCACCGGCTGATTGACCATCCTGGGCATGCCGTCGTGACCCGCGAGATTGAGTTCGATCTCCAGACCCATGAGATTGCGCGGCCGGTCGAACCTCTTCTCCTCCAGAAGCCTCGCGAGCCCCGCCAGGCACTGCTGGAGCTTCCTGCGATATCGCTGCCGATCAGACAGGCCGAACCCGTCTGTCACGACCTTCTCCCCCATCGAAGCGTCCCTCCAGCATGGGCGGCCGCGGCGACGGCCGCGCGTGTCACGGACGATGATGCCCCAGCCTACTGATCCATAACGCCTGCGCGACAACCCCGTGGACCGATAGGCTGAAGAGAGTTCCCGTCCGGCACATCACCCAGGCACTGAACGCGGACATATTCCATCGACATAATTGCCGGAACCATGGGATCGATATTCGGCCGTCCACAGCGCGAACAACGTCGCAGGCCGGCGCCTCGGAGCCCACCGGGAAGCTGACGAATCACCACACAAAAAGGACCGGATGGGACCTTGCTTGTAATATCGGCGAGCGCTAGCGGAAACACTGTGTGAACGCCTCTCGTATAAACTCCGCGAACGAGGCAGAGTGTTGGCGCCCGGCCATGGCCTCATGGCCCCCTTCCGGCCCGGCAGCTGACAGCGCCGTCGTACCTGCCCACGCGTCACCGTGTCTCCTGAGCGAGAGGCGACCCACCATGCTCCGACCCTCACCGGCCCCTGCGCCGGCCCTGCGCAGTGTCCTCGCGGCCCTCGGTTCCCCCACCGCCGTCCGCGAGGCGCGCACGCCCGCCCTCCGAACCGCCCAGGGCCCGCTGAGCCCCGAACTTCCCCTGCCCGTACACGTCCTCGACGTACGGGACCAGGTCGTCCCCCCGGGACAGGCTCCGCGCACCCGGCTCACCGGCTGGCGCTTCCTCATCCGGGGCACCGACAGGGCCGTCGCCGCCGCGGACACCATGCTCACCCCCGACGGCTGGTCGTTCTCGCACTTCTTCGAAGGGCCGTACGTCACCGCCACGGAACGCGCCCTGCTCCAGGCCGACGCCCTGGCCACGCCGTACCAGCCCCGGCTGCTGTCCATACCGGAGCTGTACATGCTGACGCTCTGGCTGCACGGCGACATCGAGGCCGACGGCGCCTCGGGCGCGCCCGCACCCACCGACCTGCTGGTGCCGCTCGCTCCCGCGCCGCCGGGAATCGCCGCACACCGCCCGCACCGGGTCGCCGACCTGCTGCCCGTCCTCACCCTGCGCCTGGCGCCGCCGCCGCTGTTCGGCACGCCGGCGCCGGCCTGATCCGGCCCACCCCCTCCCCGCCCCGCGGCCGACCCGGTCGCGGGGCGGAGTTCCGTCCGGACCAGGTCGAACACCTGCGTCGAACGGCGCCCCTCGTACGGACTAGCCCTTTGGTGCTACTCCGAACCATCCGAAGTGACCTCCCAGTTGAGCTGAACCGCCCGCGAGGGTGATACGTCTTCATGCAGTAGGAAGAGCTGCCGCGAAATACCTGCGGATCGACGTCCGTGGGGGAACACTGGACCAACCGAACCGACAACGGGGGGCGGCCATGAGCACCGCATCGAGCCGCAGGACGACACTCATCACGACGCAGCGAAAGAACCCACCCATGTGCCAGCACCAGCCAGCCTGTCCCACCGCCGACTCCGCCGACCGGGAGGCGGCCCGCCTCATGGCACACCACCCGGAGCAGGGCTGGAGCCTGCTGTGCAACGGGGTCCTGCTCTTCGAGGACACCGGTGAACTGCTGCCGGACGGGCAGATCATCGCCCCGCACCGCCCGCTGAGGGTGGGGCAGGTGACGACCGCCGCCTGACGGCGGGGCGGTTCAGGCACCAGGACCCGTACGAGGGACCGAGAACACGACAAGGGCCGGCCCGGAGGAGACCTCCGAACCGGCCCTGACTCATGCTCAGTTGTCGTACTCGTCCAGCGGCGGGCAGGAGCAGACCAGGTTGCGGTCGCCGAACGCCCCGTCGATCCGGCGGACCGGCGGCCAGTACTTGTCCGCGGCCGAGACACCGGCCGGGAAGACCGCCTCGTCACGGGTGTACGGGTGGTTCCACTCGCCGCCCAGCGCGGCCGCGGTGTGCGGCGCGTTGTGGAGCGGGTTGTCGTCGGCGGGCCACTCGCCCGAGGCGACCTTCTCGATCTCGCCGCGGATCGCGATCATCGTGTCGCAGAAGCGGTCGAGCTCCGTCAGGTCCTCGGACTCGGTCGGCTCGATCATCAGCGTGCCGGCCACCGGGAAGGACATCGTCGGCGCGTGGAAGCCGTAGTCGATCAGGCGCTTGGCGATGTCGTCGACGCTGACACCGGTCGACTTGGACAGCGGGCGCAGATCGACGATGCACTCGTGGGCGACCAGACCGGCCGGGCCGGTGTAGAGCACTGGGTAGTGCGGCTCCAGACGCTTGGCGATGTAGTTCGCGGCGAGGACGGCGACCTGCGTGGCCCGCTTGAGGCCCTCGCCACCCATCAGTCGCACGTACGACCACGAGATCGGCAGGATGCCGGCCGAGCCCCACGGGGCGGCCGAGATCGGGCCGACGCCCGTCTCGGGGCCCGCGGCGGGCTGCAGCGGGTGGTTCGGCAGGTACGGAGCGAGGTGCGCGCGCACCCCGACCGGCCCGACACCGGGACCGCCGCCGCCGTGCGGGATGCAGAAGGTCTTGTGCAGGTTCAGGTGCGAGACGTCGCCGCCGAACTCGCCGGGCTTGGCGAGTCCCACCAGCGCGTTCAGGTTGGCGCCGTCGACGTACACCTGGCCGCCCGCCTCGTGCACCTGGGCGCAGATGTCGGCGACGTGCTCCTCGAAGACACCGTGCGTGGAGGGGTAGGTGATCATCAGCACGGACAGCTCGTCGCGGTACTGCTCGATCTTGGCACGCAGGTCCTCGACGTCCACCTCGCCGTCGTCGGCGGTCTTGACGACGACGACCTTCATGCCGGCCATCACCGCGCTGGCGGCGTTGGTGCCGTGCGCGGAGGACGGGATGAGGCAGACCGTGCGCCGCAGGTCGCCGTTGGCGCGGTGGTAGGCGCGGACGGCCAGCAGACCGGCCAGCTCGCCCTGCGATCCGGCGTTGGGCTGGATCGACACCTTGTCGTAGCCGGTGACCTCGGCGAGACGCTCCTCCAGCTCGGTGATGAGCGTGAGGTAGCCCTGCGCCTGCTCGACCGGGGCGAAGGGGTGGATCTGAGCGAACTCGGGCCAGGTCACCGGCTCCATCTCGGTGGTCGCGTTCAGCTTCATGGTGCAGGAGCCGAGCGGGATCATGCCGCGGTCGAGGGCGTAGTCGCGGTCGGCGAGCTTGCGCAGGTAGCGCAGCATCGACGTCTCGGAGCGGTGCGCGTGGAAGACCGGGTGGGTCAGGTACGCGTCGGTGCGCAGGAGCCCGTCGGGCAGCGTGTCCTCGGCGGCGGCGTCCAGGGCCTCGATGTCGGCGTCGACGCCGAAGGCGCCCCACACGGCGGCGAGCTGGGCGCGGCCGGTGGTCTCGTCGCAGGAGATCGACACGTGGTCGGCGTCGACGAGGTACAGGTTGACACCGGCCTCACGGGCGGCGGCGACGGCCTCGGCGGCCTTGCCGGGCACGCGGACGGTGAGGGTGTCGAAGTACGAGCCGTGCACGATCTCGACGCCACCGGCCTTGAGGCCCTCGGCGAGGACCGTGGCGTACCGGTGGACGCGCTGGGCGATCTGCTTCAGACCGTCGGGGCCGTGGTAGACGGCGTACATGCCGGCCATGACGGCGAGCAGCACCTGCGCCGTGCAGATGTTGCTGGTGGCCTTCTCACGGCGGATGTGCTGTTCGCGGGTCTGCAGGGCCAGGCGGTAGGCGCGGTTGCCGTCGGCGTCGACCGAGACGCCGACCAGGCGGCCGGGAAGGGAGCGGGCGTGCTTGTCCTGGACGGCCATGTAACCGGCGTGGGGCCCGCCGAAGCCCATCGGGACGCCGAAGCGCTGGGTCGTGCCGACGGCGATGTCCGCCCCCAGCTCGCCGGGCGAGGTGAGCAGGGTGAGCGCCAGCAGGTCGGCGGCGACGGTGACGATCGCGCCGATCTCGTGGGCGGCGTCGATGACGGGCTTGATGTCCCGGACGGCGCCGGAGGCCCCCGGGTACTGGATCAGCACACCGAAGACACCGCGCTCGGCGATCTCGGCGGGGATTCCCTCGCTCAGGTCGGCGACGACGACCTCGACGCCGGTCGGTTCGGCGCGGGTCTCGATGACGGCGATGGTCTGGGGCAGGGCGTCGGCGTCGACGAGGAAGACGCCGTTCTTGACCTTGCCGACGCGCCGGGAGAGGGCCATGGCCTCGGCGGCCGCGGTGCCCTCGTCGAGCAGCGAGGCACCGGAGGTGGGCAGACCGGTGAGGTCGGCGACCATGGTCTGGAAGTTGAGCAGCGCCTCCAGGCGGCCCTGCGAGATCTCCGGCTGGTAGGGCGTGTACGCGGTGTACCAGGCGGGGTTCTCCATGACGTTGCGGAGGATCACCGGCGGGGTGAAGGTGCCGTAGTAGCCGAGGCCGATCATCGGGGCGAGGACCTGGTTGCGGTCGGCGAGCCGGCGCAGCTCGGCGAGGACCTCGGCCTCGGTGCGGGCGTCGGGAAGGCCGAGCGCCTCGGCGCTCTTGATCACGTCCGGCACGGCGGCGGCCGTGAGCTCGTCGAGGGAGCCGTAGCCGACCTGCGCGAGCATCTTGGCCCGGGCTTCGGCGTCGGGCCCGATGTGCCGCTGTTCGAACGGGATGCCCTGCTCGAGCTCGGAGAGCGGAATGCGGTGGGCGGTCATGTACGGAGGCCTCCTGGTCGTCACGACCTGCGAGGGGCACCACGGCGCGGGTGCCCGGACGGCCTCCCCCTCTGTCATCTCAACCTGAGAGTTTCACCGGCACGCCGAAGGGCACGCCGGCTTTCACCGTCGGTGAGAGCGGATGCCGTCGGACGCCCGCCCTGCTTTCCAGAGTGACCTCGTCCGTGCGGTACAGGGGCCTGAGAGATTCCGGGGAGGATTTGCTCCTTCGGCGCCTCCGGAAGTTCTCTCCGGAGGACTCTCCCGCACGGGGTCGACAGCCACAGCCAGCCTACCAGCGCGGTTCCCGCTCCCATCGCTCAAGTGGCCGACATCCCAGATGTGCACTTTCGTAGTCTTTGAAGGTCTTCGAAGACCAGTCGCGACAGTTGGAGGGACCGTGCAGACCGACATCGATCCGCGCAGCCTGATCGGCCGCAAGGCGTTCGACCGCGACGGCAACAAGATCGGCACCGTGGACGAGGTGTACCTCGACGACGCGACGGGGGTACCGGAGTGGGCCGCGGTCCGCACGGGACTGTTCAGCCGGGACGCGTTCGTCCCTCTGGAGCCCAGCGAACTGGTCGAGGACGGTCTCCACGTCCCGTACGAGCGCGCCCTGATCAAGGACGCCCCCGACTTCGGTGTGGGCCGCCATCTCTCCCCGGAACAGGAGCTCCAGCTCTACCGCCACTACAACATCGCCCTGCCGCCGGTGCCGGACCACGACTTCGGCCACCTGGCGGGCCAGGAGGAAGCCTGACCGGCCGCTCGGGCCTCTCCAGCCCGGTTCGCCCCGGGCGGCCGCAGGCCGCGGCCTTCCCGGGGCGACCGCTTGTCCCCGCGCGAGCGCGCACGGCTCTTCTCCCCCGTGGGCACCACGTTGTACGTCCCAGAGCGATCCGGGAACCGCCGGGGGACGGTTCCTGGGCGATCGCCGCGGGACGGTTCCTAAGCGACCGCCGCCGTCCCCGCCCCGCCCCCCACCAGCGGCAGCGGGTCCGCCGGCTCCAGTTCCGGGTCGTCGACGGGGAAGGTCCGCACCCGCCCCGGCCCCGACCCCGGCTCCTCGAAGCGCACGGTGACCCGCCCGACTCCGCTGCCCTGCACCCACCCGGCGCCGTACACCGCGTGCCGTACGTCGTGCCCGGGCGCCCATCGCCGCTCGGCCGGCGCCGGCTCGACCGCCTCCGGCGCCGCGGGCGTCTCCCCCGAATCCTCCTCGGACGGCGGCTCCGCCGCCTCCGCCTGCGCGAACAGGTCCTCCTGCGTGTAGTCCGCCAGCCCGCTGACCCCCACGCCCAGCAGCCGCACCCCGCCCGTCGTGTCCACACCCTCCAGCAACCGGCCCGCCGCCTCCCGCACCACCACCGGATCGTCCGTGGGCCCGCGCAGCGTCTCCGACCGCGTCAACGTCGAGAAGTCGTACCGCCGTACCTTGAGCACGATCGTCCGGCCCGAGTGCCCGGAACCCCGGAGCCTGCCCACGCACCGCTCCGCGAGCCGCTCCACCTCCGTCCGGATCCGCACCCGGTCGTGCAGGTCCACGTCGAAGGTGTCCTCCACCGACACGGACTTCGCGTCCCTCTCGGCCACCACGGGCCGGTCGTCGTGCCCCTGGGCCATGCGGTACAGGGAGGCCCCGTGCGCCCGCCCCAGCAGCCGTACAAGCTCGTCCTCACCCGCTTCCGCGAGGTCCGACACCGTCGTCATGCCCGCCCTGCGCAGATGCTCCCCGGTGGCCGGGCCGACGCCCGGCAGGATCCGCACGGACTTCGGTCCGAGCAGCTCCCGCTCCGTGCCCGGCTCTATGAGCACCAGCCCGTCCGGTTTCGCCTCCTCCGAGGCGATCTTCGCCAGCATCTTGGACCCCGCGAGCCCCACCGACCCCGTCAGTCCCGTCGTCCCGAGGATGTCCCGGCGCAGCAGCTCCCCCGCCCTGCGGGCGCTCGCGCTGTCGTCGGCGACGCCCCCGGCCTCCAGGTCCACGAACGCCTCGTCCAGGCTGAGCGGCTCCACCAGGGGCGACAGTCGTCCGAGCAACTCCATGACCTGCTCGCTGATGGACCGGTAGAACGCGAAGCGGGGCACGAGATAGGCGGCGTTCGGCGCCCGTCTGCGCGCCTGAGCCATCGGCATCGCCGAATGGACGCCGAAGCGCCGTGCCTCGTACGAGGCGGTGGCGACCACTCCGCGCGGCCCGAGACCACCGACGACCACCGGTTTTCCGCGCAGGCTCGGTTTCGCCGCCTGCTCGGCGGCGGCGAAGAAGGCATCCATGTCCAGATGCAGAATCGTCGGCGCGGCTCTCACATCTCCGATGCTGCCCTACGCCACTGACAATCGGCTCGCACTCCCGTGCGGGCGCGCCCGGCACACGCTTCCCAGCGGCCGCTCGCCCGTCCGGGCGCCGTCCAGCGGACTCAGACGGCCCGGTCCCGCCGGCGTCGCGCCAGCTCGTCGCCGGGGTTGTGCCGGATCAGCGTCTCGCCCGTGTCCACGCGCTCCCCGTGCAGTTGTGAGAGCGCGGCCTCCACGTCTCGCCAGACCACTCCCACCGCGATCCCGAAAACGCCCTGTCCCCCTTGGAGCAGGTCCACGACCTCGTCGGGCGAGGAGCACTCGTACACGGTCGCGCCGTCGCTCATCAGCGTCATCCGCTCCAGATCGCGGAAACCGTGGGCACGCAGATGCTGCACGGCCGCCCGGATGTTCTGGAGCGCGACCCCGGTGTCCAGGAAACGCTTGACGATCTTGAGGACGACGACGTCGCGGAAGCTGTACAGCCGCTGCGTCCCCGAGCCGTAGGCGGGCCGTACGCTCGGCTCGACAAGGCCGGTACGCGCCCAGTAGTCCAATTGGCGGTAGGTGATCCCCGCCGCCGCGCACGCGGTGGGCCCGCGGTATCCCACGGTCTCCGTATCCGCGTCCTCACCCGTGGCCACGCCCGCACTCGGGTCCGTACCGAAGTCGCTCACACCGCCGTGAAGCGGATACGGACCGTTCTCACCGGGCGCACGCCCGAGGGAGCCCCCTGCCGTACCGTCGCCGCTGCTCATCACGCCGACCCTCCGTCCTTGACCTGCCCACACGAAGGTAGGCAGTCACTCGGGGTGCGTCAACGATCGCCACACTCGGCACGCCGAGTGATAATCACCCTGAGAGTGGTTTCCCGTACCCCTCTCCGGGGAAAGGCTACTCGAATGCGCTGACGCGCCCTCGGATCAGCACCCGGGCGGGACGGCACTTCGCCGCTTCATCCGCCGGGGCAGCACCTCGCCGGAACGCCTCACTGGCTGCTGGAACCGAAGTCCTCCGGCGAGATCTGGTCGAGGAATTCGCGGAACTTCTCCACCTCGTCCTCCTGCTCGTCCGGAATCGCGATACCGGCGTCGTCCAGGACACCGTCACTGCCGAAGATCGGCGTCCCGGTGCGCAGGGCCAGCGCTATCGCGTCGGACGGCCTGGCGCTCACCTCGACACCGCTGGCGAAGACCAGCTCCGCGTAGAAGACCCCTTCACGGAGGTCGGTGATGCGGACCTCGGTGAGCTCCTGGCCCACCGCCTCAAGAACGTCCTTGAAGAGGTCGTGCGTCAGCGGCCTGGCAGGAGCCATGCCCTGCTGGGCGAAGGCGATCGCGGTCGCCTCACCCGGTCCGATCCAGATGGGGAGGTACCGATCGCCTCCCACTTCACGCAGGAGCACGATCGGTTGGTTGGAGGGCATTTCCACCCGGACACCCACAACGTCGAGCTCGTTCACACAGCAACCCTAGGACGTGCTCGACCGGTTTGGGTAGTCGGGACCCCCCAAGGTCACTGCAACCGGATCCCCAGCGCCGTCTGCACCAGTGCCGCGTGCAGCCTCACGGAGAGCCCGGCGAGCTCCTTGGCGGTGGCCTCCGCATGTGCTCTGGTCTGCGGATTACGGTGCCGGCGCAGCGGCGCGACCATCTGTTCGACCAGCCCGGCCTCCCGGTCCGCGGCCGCTTTCACCGCCCGAAGATGGCGCGGTTCCAGACCGAATCTCCCCAAGTCCGCGACAAGTCTGGCGACGGTGACCGCCTCGGCGTCGTACCCGCCCTCGGCCGCCGGAGCGATGAGCCCGTACGACTCCCACTCCGCGAGCTCCTCCTCGCTCACCTCGGCGGCGGCGAGCAGCTCGGCCCGGCCCACCCGTGTGGCGGTCGGACGGTCGCCCTCCGCCTCCCAGGCACCCTCCAGCAGGTCCCGCTGGGGGCTCGGGGCGGGCAGCGTGATCTGTTCACCCCGGGCGAGGGCGTCGAGATGCTCGCGGATGACCTTCAGGGGAAGATAGTGGTCACGCTGCATCCGCAGGATCAGAGCGAGCCGCTCCACGTCCTGCGGGCTGAACTTCCGGTACCCGGAGGCCGTCCGCCGGGGCTCGACGAGCCCCTCGGCCTCCAGGAACCGGATCTTGGAGATGGTCACTTCGGGAAACTCGTCGCGCAGCTGATTCAGCACCGCGCCGATGCTGACCAGCCGGTCGCCCGCGGCGGCGGCACCGTGTCCGGCACCGCCCGTCGGTGTTCGCAGCATGGACCTTCCCTGAAGGCTTCTCCGAGGCGTTACGCGCCCCGCTGGCTCGAGTAGAAGACCAGCCGGTACTTGCCGATCTGGACCTCGTCGCCGTTGGACAGAACGGCCGAGTCGATCGGCTCGCGGTTGACGTACGTACCGTTCAGGCTGCCGACATCGGCGACCGTGAAGCTGCCGTCCTGCGCCCGACGGAACTCCACATGCCGCCGCGACACCGTCACGTCGTCCAGGAAGATGTCGCTCTGCGGGTGACGGCCGGCCGTGGTCAGCTCGCCGTCCAGCAGGAAGCGGCTGCCGGAGTTCGGGCCACGACGCACGACGAGGAGTGCCGAACCGGTCGGCAGCGCCTCGACGGCCGCCAGCGCCTCGGGCGACAGCGACGGGACGGCGGTCTGGCCGGTGACCTCGGAGTCGTACGCCTCCAGACCCGAGATCGAGATCGTGGACGTCGTCTCGGACGCGCGCTCCACGGGCACGCCGGCACGCAGGGGCGCACCGCAGTGGGAGCAGAAACGGCTGTCCGCGGTGTTGCGGTGACCGCACCTCGTACACACCGGCATGGACGCATCCTCCTGCCGCGGCTGGCCCGCGGAGGTCTGGGTCGCATACGGGTCGGGGGTGAACCCTCCACCCGTACCCGAGGTCGATGGTTCTCCGAAACCTATGCGGCCGGCACCGGCAGGGTCAACAGACGACGCGCCCTGTCCGCCCGGAATGTCACCGCCCTGGCCATCGACCTCGTCACGGAAGAGGGGGCGCTCGCCACCCTGTTCCTCACTCTGGGCATGGCGCGGCGCGCGGTGCTTGGCGTTGCCGCCGTCCTCGCGTGCGCTCTTGCCGAACAACTTCGCAAACAACTTCACGGGCGATTCCCCTTGACCGAAACAGACCCGCCCGTGGGGCAGGACGAACCCTGAATGAACACACCTGCCGACCCGGACATTCTCACAACGTCCGTATCCTCCGGACAGTTTCCACCACGCACCACGCTTGTGGTGCGGCGACCCCCCGCAACCTCTTGCCCTTGTCGCGTGACCGTCATGCACCCCGCCTCACTGCGAGGACGACTGAGCGTAGTCAGGCCGCTTCGCAGGTCGCAAGGCATCCACGACGATCTTCTCGGACCGGGCCACAGTGGCTGTGGCCTGCTCCTTCTCCAGGGTCTGGACGACTCCACCGGGGATGTTGAGCGCGGGCTCGAGATCCTCGGGCTTGCCGATGACCTTGAAGACGTACGGAGCGGCCACCTTCGTTCCATCGATCTCTATCGAACCGTCACCGCCGGAGAAATAGCTGTCTACCACCACCCGTACGTCGTTGACCTGGATCGCCTCGGCGCCGGCGGCGCGCAGCTCCTGGATGGCGTCGAGCAGCATGTCCGACTCGACCGCGCCCGAGCCGTCCGAGATGGTCAGCGTGATCCCCGGCCCCTCGGCCGCGACCGTGCCGGCCAGGATGCCGAGCTGCCGCTCCTTCTCCTGGGTCTGCTTCCGCGCCTCCTCGGCCTGGTCCGAACTGGACTCCAGCTCCGAGCGCTGGCTCTCCAGCCGCGCCTTCTCGTCCTCGAGTCGCTGCGTACGGTCGTCCAGCTCGTCCAGGATGCGCACCAGGTCCTCCTGGCGGGCGCCGCGCAGCGCGCTGTTGTCACTGGTCGAGCGCACCTGGATGGCGAGGCCGAGGCCCAGGACGAACAGCAGGACGGCGACGATGAGCTGAGCCCGGCTCACGCGCGGCGGCCACAGGCCGGCCTTCAGCCGCTGCCGGCCCGTGATGCCGTTCCCGGCAGCCGCCTCCTGATGAGCTTCGTCCCGGGGCCCCGGTTCCGGAGGAGCGGCGCTCTGCGGATTCGTGGGCGGGGTCTCGTTCTGAGGGGTTTCGTTCTGAGGCGTCTCGTCGTTGCTCATCGGCCTCACGCCCGGAACACATGGCGCCGGATGGCGGCCGCGTTGGAGAAGATCCGGATGCCGAGGACGACGACCACACCGGTCGACAGCTGCGCGCCGACGCCCAGCTTGTCGCCCAGGAAGACGATCAGTGCGGCCACGACCACGTTGGAGAGGAAGGAGACCACGAAGACCTTGTCGACGAAGATCCCGTCGAGCATGGCCCGCAGGCCGCCGAAGACCGCGTCGAGGGCGGCGACCACGGCGATCGGAAGATAGGGCTCGACCACCGCCGGAACCTCGGGCCGGACCAACAGTCCGACCACGACTCCCACGATCAGGCCCAGTACGGCGATCAAGATGTGCCCTTCCCTGTGTCGGCCGTGGCCCGCCCGGTGGCGTCGGCCGCCCCGGCTCCCCTCGGCACTGCTGTACGTACGATCAGGCTCGGCGCGGCCGGCAGGCGCACCTCGGCCTGGGCCGAGATGCTCGTCCGGATCCCGAAGTTCTCCCGCAGCGCGTGCAGGTACTGCCCGTCGGCGCTGTCCTGGAACGCGGTGCTCAGCCGCTGCCCGTCCCCCACCGCCAGCACGGTGTACGGCGGCACCAGCGGCTTGTTGTCGACCAGTATGGCGTCGCCGGCCGCCCGGATCGCGGACAGGGACGTCAGCCGCTGCCCGTTGATGGCGACGGCTTCCGCGCCGGACTCCCACAGACCGTTGACGATCCGCTGCATGTCCCGGTCGCGTACGCGCCCGGTGTCGGCGAACCCGCTGCTCTCCCGGGGGCCTCCGCCGCCCTGCTCGGTGCCCTTGGCGTCGTCGACCACGAGCCTCACCCCAGGGCCTCGCACCGGCGTGGCACCGGAGAGGAGCGCCACGAGCTCGGCCTGGTCTCCGCCGTGCTGCTCGAGCGCTTTGCGCTGCCGCTCCCCCACCTCGGCACGGATCTTCTCGACGTCCCCCTCCAGCTTGTCGGCCGCCGAGGTCTCCGCGTCGATCCTGCCGATCAGCTCCTGCCGCTCCTTGGCGACGACGGGCGCCGAGATCCGCGCCTCGGCGGCGCCGACGGTCACCGCCGCCGCGGCGAGGACCAGTCCGGCGGCCAGGCCGAGCTTGGCCCGCAGGGTACGCGGCAGACCGCCGCCCTCCGCCTCGCGCCGGGCCGACGCCTCCGCGTAGCCGTCGTCGAGCGCGTGATCCATCACGTTGTTCAGCAGCGACATGGACGCGTCCGGGCGCGGGGCGGGTGATCCGGTGCTCCGAACGGGGTGCTGCTGCGACATGCCGCACATCGTCGCACGTCGTACGGCCTACCGCCGAATGGCCCCACCGATGAGCCGGGAGGCGTCTCGCGACACCTCCCGGCTCTCCCTCTCTCCGTCGGTCAGTGACCGGCGCTCTCCACCACGCCCGCCCATTCGTCGAGGAGGGCCTGCGCCGAGGTGTCGTCGGGACCCTCCGCCCACAGATGGGTGACGGCTTCGGCGGGGTCGGGCAGGACCATCACCCAGCGCCCGTCCGCCTCCACGACACGTACGCCGTCGGTGGTGTCCACGGACCGGTCACCGGCCGCCTCGACCACGCGCCGCATGACCAGGCCCTTCACGGCCCACGGGGTCGCGACGTCACGCTTGAGCACATGCGCCCGCGGGATACGCGCGTCGATCTGGCTGAGCGTGAGCTGCGTCCGCGCGACCAGACCGATCAGCCGTACGAAAGCGGCCGCACCGTCGAAGACGCTGCTGAACTCGGGAATGATGAACCCACCGCGGCCGTCGCCGCCGAAGATCGTGGACTCCTCGCGGCCGACCCGGGTCAGATCGTCCGGCGAGGTCGTCGTCCACTCCACCTGAGTGCCGTGGTACGCGGCGACCTGCTCGGCGATCCTGGTGGTCGTCACCGGCAGCGCCACCCGGCCCGAGCGCCGCTCGGCGGCCACCAGGTCGAGCATGACCAGCAGCGATCGGTCGTCCTCGATGATCCGCCCTCGCTCGTCGACGAGCGAGAGCCGCTCACCGACCGGGTCGAACCGCACCCCGAACGCGGCCCGCGCCGAGGCCACGATCTCCCCGAGCCGGACGAGACCGGCGCGCCGGGTTTCGACCGTTTCGGTGGGGCGTGACTCGTCGAGACCGGGGTTGATCGTGAGCGAGTCCACCTGGAGCCGGCCGAGCAGGCTCGGCAGAACCAGGCCAGCGCTTCCGTTGGAGGCGTCCACCACCACCTTGAGCCCGGCCTCCGCGATTCCGGAGGTGTCGACGTTTCTCAGCAGTGAGCCGGTGTACGAGTCGAAGACGCTCGCCGGGAAGGAGAGGTCACCGATCTCGCCCGGGAACGCCCGCCGGTACTCCTGGCGCGCGAACACCCGGTCCAGCTTGCGCTGGCCGGCCTGCGAGAGGTCCGCTCCGCGTTCGTCGAAGAACATGATGTCCACGGAGTCCGGCACGCCGGGTGACGTCCGCAGCATGATGCCGCCCGCGCTGCCGCGCGCGGTCTGCTGGCGGGCCACGGGCAGGGGGACGTTCTCCAGGTCGCGTACGTCGATGGCGCTGGCCTGCAGCGCGGAGATCACCGCGCGCTTCAGCGCACGGGCACCTCTGGAGTGATCGCGCGCCGTGGTGACCGTCGAACCCTTCTTCAGGGTCGTGGCGTACGCTCCGGCCAGCCGGACGGCCAGCTCGGGCGTGATCTCCACGTTGAGGATTCCGGAGACTCCGCGTGCGCCGAAGAGATGCGCCTGGCCGCGGGACTCCCAGATGACGGAGGTGTTGACGAACGCACCGGCTTCGATCGTCTTGAAGGGGTACACCCGTACATTGCCCTGCACGATCGATTCTTCACCGACCAGGCACTCGTCCCCGATGACGGCCCCGTCCTCGATCCGGGCGGCGCGCATGATGTCGGTGTTCTTGCCGATCACGCATCCGCGCAGATTGCTCTGCTGACCGATGTAGACGTTGTCGTGAATGACGGCCTTGTGAAGGAAGGCGCCGCTCTTGACCACGACGTTCGAGCCGATCACCGAGTGTTCGCGGATCTCGGCGCCGGCCTCGACCTTGGCGTAGTCACCGATGTACAGCGGACCGCGGAGAACGGCGTCGGGATGGACCTCGGCCCCTTCCGCGACCCAGACACCCGGCGAGATCTCGAATCCGTCGAGCTCGACCTGAACCTTTCCCTCGAGCACGTCGGCCTGTGCCTTGACGTAGCTCTCGTGGGTGCCGACATCCTCCCAGTAGCCCTCGGCGACATAGCCGTAAATGGGCTTGCCTTCCTTCATGAGCTGGGGGAAGACATCACCCGACCAGTCGACCGGAACGTCCGCCTCGACATAGTTGAAGACCTCGGGCTCCATGACGTAGATGCCCGTGTTCACGGTGTCCGAGAAGACCTGGCCCCAGGTCGGCTTCTCCAGGAACCGCTCGACCTTGCCCTCCTCGTCGACGATGGTGATGCCGAATTCCAGCGGATTGGGCACGCGCGTCAGGCAGACGGTGACCATGGCGCCCTTCTCCTTGTGGAAGGCGATCAGGTCGGTGAGGTCGAAGTCGGTGAGCGCGTCGCCGGAGATGACGAGGAAGGCGTCGTCCTTCAACGCCTCCTCGGCGTTCTTCACGCTCCCCGCCGTGCCCAGCGGTTTCTCTTCGTTGGCGTACGTGAGCTCCATACCGAGCTCTTCGCCGTCTCCGAAGTAGTTCTTGACGAGGGAAGCGAGAAACTGCACGGTGACGACGGTCTCGTTGAGACCGTGCCTTTTGAGCAGGCGCAGGACATGCTCCATGATCGGCCGGTTGGCCACCGGCAGAAGCGGCTTGGGCATGCTCGAGGTCATCGGGCGAAGTCGGGTTCCTTCGCCACCGGCCATCACGACGGCCTTCATGTCTGAAGCGTCCTCCTTGAAGAGACGACGGTCCAGCCGATTTCGCCCTGCCACTCAGTGGCCCTCCAACGTCTTCGCTGTTGCCGGCCACGTTGCACGGCACAGGACAGACGGGCTCAATCGGCCGCGGTATCCGCCTTCACGAGTCGGCGGACCTGGACCACGTAGAGGATCCCTGCCCACCAATACAGAGTTGTACCCCATCCGGCGAAGGCCCACCCGAAAACTTCAGCGAGTGATGCAAGCCATCCGGTTCCGTCACTGAGCAGCAGCAGGGGGAACGCGTACATCAGGTTGAAAGTGGCAGCTTTACCGAGGAAGTTCACCTGAGGCGGCGGATAGCCGTGCCGGCGGAGGATTCCCACCATCACGAGCAACATCAGCTCGCGCGCCAAAAGGGCCAGGGCCAGCCAGAGCGGAAGAATCTCGCGCCAGGTCAGCCCGACGAGGGTGGAGAGAATGTAGAGCCGGTCGGCGGCCGGGTCCAGGAGCCGGCCGAGTCTGCTGATCTGGTTCCAGCGGCGGGCGAGCTTGCCGTCGAGGTAGTCGCTGACGCCGCTCAGCATCAGCACGAGAAGCGCCCAGCCGTCACTCTTCGGGCCACCGAACTCGGGACGGAGAATCAACCACAGGAAGAGCGGCACGCCCAGGAGGCGAGCCATGCTGAGGATGTTGGGGATGGTGAGCACCCGGTCCGTCTGAACGCGAGTCTCCTGGACCTCCATCCGGGGGCCTCCTGTGGGAACGTGCCGATGTTGCCCCCTGACCTTACCTTCAGCCACGACGGACGGGTGCACAGGGGTCGCTCGCCCTCCGGAACGCAAAAATGCCTCAACCCCCGGAGCATGTCCGGGGGTTGAGGCTAATGATTGTTCGGCGGCGTCCTACTCTCCCACAGGGTCCCCCCTGCAGTACCATCGGCGCTGAAAGGCTTAGCTTCCGGGTTCGGAATGTAACCG
>NZ_JBSFTU010000036.1:0-71780 GCF_053591435.1 Streptomyces sp. NPDC003027 | reverse complement strand
AGCACCCCAGACCCTTCGTCTGGACGAAGACAGCCGACGAGATCCTCGACAAAGTCGCCGCCTACTGCCGACGAATCTCCGACTCAGGTCACTAGTGGAAGCTGTGCTCCTCGGCGGGGAACGCCCCGCCGGTCACGTCCTGCGCGAAGGCGCGGGCGGCGTCGCCGAGCGTCTGCCGCAGGTCGGCGTACTGCTTGGTGAAGCGGGGCACCTTGCCGCCGGTCAGACCGGCCATGTCGGTCCAGACGAGGACCTGGGCGTCCGTGTCCGGCCCGGCGCCGATGCCGATCGTCGGGATGTGCAGGGAGCGGGTGACCTCGGCCGCCAGTTCGGCCGGTACGAGCTCCAGGACGACCGCGAACGCGCCCGCGTCCTGCGCCGCCTTGGCGTCGCTGAGCAGCCGGTGCGCCGCCTCGTCGCCGCGGCCCTGGACGCGGTAGCCCATGGTGTTGACGGACTGCGGGGTCAGGCCCAGGTGGGACATGACCGGGATCCCGGCCTGGACGAGCAGCTCGGTCTGCGGCAGCGAACGCTCGCCGCCCTCCAGTTTGACCGCGTTGACTCCCGCGTCCTTCACGAGGCGGGTGGCGTTGCGCAGGGCCTGCACGGGCCCTTCCTGGTACGAACCGAAGGGGAGGTCACCGACGACGAGGGCGCGCTTGGTGCCCCGTACGACGGCGGCGGACAGGATCGTCATCTCGTCCATCGTGACGGGCACGGTGGTGTCGTAGCCGAGATGGCAGTTGCCCATGGAGTCGCCGACGAGGATGACCGGGATGCCGGCCTCGTCGAAGACGGACGCGGTCATCGCGTCGTAGGCGGTGAGCATGGGCCACTTCTCGCCCCGGGTCTTGGCGGCGGCGATGTCGTGGACGGTGATGCGGCGCGTGCCCGTGCCTCCGTACAGCGCCTTGGTGCTGTCGACGGACTGCTTCGGGGCAGCCTGAAGCGTCATGGTGAACGGCTCCTTCGTCATCTCGAGGCGCCCTGACGGCGTCCCCGGACCACGTCCATGGTGGCACTCCGCGCCGTGCAGGGGGAAGTGGGCCGGAGTGGTGCTCTTCACACCGCCGGGAAAACGCACGAATGTGCGCGTTCTGTCACAGCCGCGCCGTCCGGGCCGCCGCCCGGAACCCGCCGCGCCGCCCCGTCGTCCCTCGTGGCAGTGCGACCCGTCGGTCATCACCTAGTGTCGACGTCGGGTCGCGGAGCAAGAACGAGAAGCAGAGCAAGACGGCACGGCGGCAAGGCAGTGAGGACAGCGGAGATGGCGCGGGTGGACATGACGGAGACCGAGTACGGCGGCGCACGGGACGAGCGCTCCGGATCGCGGATCCGATCGGCGTTCGACCGCTTGCGGAGCGACCGGGGCGTCTGGCGCCGCGGGATCCTCCTGGCGGCCTGCGCGGTCCTGCTCACCTTCTTGATGGTCTTCCACGCCGAGATCCCCAACCGGGTCGGCAACCTGGGCAGCCTGACCGAGACCTTCCTGCCCTGGCTCGGCCTGTTCGTGCCGGTCCTGTTCGCCCTGGCGCTGCTGCGGCGCTCCGCGACCGCGCTGATCGCCCTGCTGCTCCCGGCCCTGGTCTGGCTCAACATCTTCGGCGGCCTGGTCACCGACAAGTCCACCGCCGGCGGCGACCTGACCGTCGCCACCCACAACGTGAACGCCGACAACCCCGACCCCGAGGGCACGGCCCGCCAGATCGCCGCCTCCGGCGCCGACGTGGTCGCCCTGGAGGAGCTCAAGGGCGAGATGGTCCCGGTCTACGAGCGCGGTCTCGCGGACACGTACAAGTACCACTCCGTGCAGGGCACCGTCGGGCTGTGGAGCAAGTACCCGATGAGCGAGACGCGCGAGGTGGACATCCGGATGGGCTGGACGCGCGCCATGCGCTCCACCGTCGCCACCCCCAAGGGCGAGGTGGCCGTGTACGTCGCCCACCTGCCGTCCGTACGGGTCCGGCTCGACGCGGGCTTCACCGCCAATCAGCGCGACAACAGCGCCAACGCGCTGGGTGAGGCCATCGCCGCCGACCCGCACGAGCGGATCGTGCTGCTCGGCGACCTCAACGGCACCATGAACGACCGCTCGCTCAACGCCGTCACCTCCCAGATGCGCTCCACCCAGGGCGCCTCCGGCGACGGCTTCGGCTTCAGCTGGCCGGCGTCGTTCCCGATGGCGCGGATCGACCAGATCATGGTCAAGAACGTCGAGCCGGTCTCCTCCTGGGCGCTCCCGGAGACGAAGAGCGACCACCTGCCGATCGCGGCCCGCGTCCGGCTCTGACGGATCCCGGGTACGACCGGCGGCCGCCGGCGCCGCCGGCACCCCCGGTGCCTGTCCGAAACCTCCCCTTCATCCGGTGGAAGCCCGCGGGAACATTTCACCTGAGAGCATTTGTTCCGAAGAGGAACTAACTTCTGGAAAGGCTCTCCCCATGCCCCTGGCGCTGCTCGCGCTCGCCGTCTCCGCCTTCGGCATCGGCACCACCGAATTCGTCATGATGGGCCTGCTGCCCGACGTCGCCGACGACCTCGGCACCTCCGTCCCCACCGCCGGCCACTTGGTCTCCGCCTACGCGATCGGCGTCGTCATCGGCGCCCCGCTGCTCACCGCCCTCGGCTCCCGCGTCCCGCGCAAGAGGATGCTGCTCCTGCTGATGGCCCTGTTCACGGTCGGCAACCTGGCCTCCGCGTTCGCGCCCGACTTCGGCTGGCTGATCGGGGGCCGGGTCCTCGCCGGGCTGCCGCACGGCGCCTTCTTCGGCGTCGGCGCCGTCGTCGCCGCGCGCCTGGTGCGCGAGGACCGGCAGGCGCGGGCCGTCGCCACGATGTTCCTCGGCCTGACGGTCGCCAACATCCTCGGCGTACCGGCGGCGACCCTCCTCGGCCAGCACCTCGGCTGGCGCGCCACCTTCCTCGTCGTCGGCGCCATCGGCCTGCTCGCCATGGCGGCACTGGCCCGTCTGGTCCCGTACGTCCCCGTGGAGGCGCACCAGAGCCTCGGCCGGGAGCTGCGCGCGCTGCGCCGTCCCCAGGTGCTGCTCGGACTGCTCACCGCCGTCTTCGGCTTCGCCGGCGTCTTCGCCGTCTACTCCTACCTCGCCTCGATGACCACCGAGGTGATGGGCTTCGGCGCGTCCTCCGTCACCGTCGTCCTCGCCCTCTTCGGCATCGGCATGACCGCCGGGGCGCTCGCCGCCGGCCCGCTGACCGACCGCGCGCCGCGACCGACCCTGTACGGCTCCCTCGGCGCGCTCGCCCTCGTCCTGGTCGCCTTCCGGTTCACCGTCCATGTGCCGTGGCTGGCGCTGGTGACGGTCGTCGTCCTCGGCGCGGTCGGCTTCATGACCACCACCCCGCTCCAGATGCTGGTCATGAACCACGCCAAGGACGCGCCCACCCTGGCCTCCGCCTCGAACCACTCCGCCTTCAACCTGGCCAACGCGGGTGGGGCCTGGGCCGGTGGCGCGGCCGTCGCCGCGGGCTGGGGCTGGACCTCCCCGGCACTCGTGGGCGCGGGCCTCGCGGTGGTGGGCCTGGCCGTGGCCGCCGTGGCGGGACTGCTCGACCGTACGGCGGAGGGGGCCTCCCGCGTCGTCGCGGGAAGCCCCCTGGCGGCCGGGGACGAGCGGGTCAGCGGGTCGTCGTCCCGGTGGTCGCCCCGGACGTCGTCTCGCGCCAGCGGTTCGTGATCGGCAGGCGGCGGTCCTTGCCGAAGCCCTTCGCCGAGATCTTGGTGCCCGGCGGGTACTGGCGCCGCTTGTACTCCGCCGTGTCCACCATCCGCAGCGTCCTGGTCACCAGCTCCTCGTCGAAACCGGCCGCGACGATCGCCTCCTTGCCCTGGTCGCGGTCGACGTACAGCGCGAGGAGCCGGTCCAGGACGTCGTAGTCGGGCAGCGAGTCCGTGTCCACCTGGCCCGGCCGCAGCTCGGCGCTCGGCGGCTTGCTGATCGAGCTCTCCGGGATCGGCGGGGTCTGGCCGCGTTCCTCGGCCGCCCGGTTGCGCCAGCGCGCGAGGCGGAACACGGCCGACTTGTAGACGTCCTTGATGGGGCCGTAGGCGCCGACCGAGTCGCCGTACAGGGTCGAATACCCCACCGCGAGCTCGGACTTGTTGCCCGGTGCGAGGACGATGTGGCCCTCCTGGTTGGAGATCGCCATCAGCGTCGTGCCGCGCAGCCGTGACTGGAGGTTCTCCTCCGCGAGGCCGGTGAGGCCGAGGGAGCCCATGTACGCGTCGAACATCGGCTCGATCGACACCGTACGGAAGTTGAGCCCGGTGCGCCGGGCCAGTTCGGCGGCGTCGTCGCGGGAGTGGTCCGAGGAGTACTTCGACGGCATCGAGACGCCGTACACGTGGTGCGCGCCGACCGCGTCGCAGGCGATCGCGGCCACGAGCGCCGAGTCGATGCCGCCGGACAGACCGACGAGGACGGACCGGAAGCCGTTCTTGGCGACGTACGCGCGCAGGCCCACGACCAGCGCCGAGTACACCTCCTCGTCGTCGTCGAGCCGGTCCGCGTACCCCCCGGTCAACTCCGGCTCGTACGCGGGCACCGGGTCCTCGGAGAGGATCACGCGGTCGATCCGCAGCCCGTCGTCGACGACACCCGTCGGGGCGTCGGCCGCGGCGGCCGGCAGGTCGAGGTCGAGGATCACGCTGCCCTCGGAGAACTGCGGTGCCCGCGCCACGACTTCGCCGTTCGCGTCGACGACGATCGAGTCGCCGTCGAAGACGAGATCGTCCTGGCCGCCGATCATCGCGAGGTAGGCGGTGGTGCAGCCGGCCTCCTGGGCGCGCTTGCGGACCAGTTCCAGCCGGGTGTCGTCCTTGTTCTGCTCGTACGGCGAGGCGTTGATCGAGACGAGCAGCCCGGCGTTCGCGCTGCGGGCCGCCGGGACCCGGCCGCCGTCCTGCCAGAGGTCCTCGCAGATGGCGAGGGCGACGTCGACGCCGTGGACACGGACGACGGGCATGGTGTCGCCGGGCACGAAGTAGCGGAACTCGTCGAAGACGCCGTAGTTCGGGAGGTGGTGCTTGGCGAACGACAGCGCGATCCCGCCCCGGTGCAGCACCGCCGCCGCGTTCTGCGGCGCGCCGGCCGGCTGGCCGTACCTCGGCTGCGCCCGCTCGGAGCGGTCGAGATAGCCGACGATCACGGGAAGCTCCCCGAACCCCTCGCCGTCGAGCCGCAGCGCGAGCGCCCGCAGGGCGGACCGGGACGCCTCGACGAAGGACGACCGCAGCGCCAGGTCCTCGACGGGGTAGCCGGTCAGCACCATCTCGGGGAACGCGACCAGGTGCGCGCCCTGCGCGGCCGAGTGCCGGGTCCAGTGGACGATCGCCTCGGCGTTCGCGGCGAGATCGCCGACGGTCGAGTCGATCTGATTCAGAGCGAGGCGTAGTTGAGGCACCCGCCCAGTGTAATCGTCAAAGCGACGCGATGTCCTGGGACACGGGGCAACGCGACCAGGGCGGCCCTCGGCGGGGACCCGGCCGGGGGCCGGGGGCGCGGTCGTGAAAGCCTGGCTCGCACCACTCGCCGTCCGACGTGGCCAGGGAGCCCTCTTGAGCGTGTTCGTACGGATCGGGGGCGTGGCCCACCACGTCGTCGTCGAGGGTTCGGGTCCCGTCTGCGTCCTGAGCGCCGGGCTCGCCATGAGCTGGTTCGACTGGGACCCGGTCGTCCCCCTGCTCACCCCGCACCGCACGGTCGTCCGCTTCGACCGGCCGGGCCACGGGCTCTCCGCCCCCTCCGCCGTACCGCCCAGCGCGACGGGCGAGGCCCACCGGATCGCGGGGCTCCTGGACGCGCTGGGCCTGCCGGGCCCCGCCACCGTCGTGGGGCACTCCATCGCCGGCTTCCACGCCGAGGCCTTCGCCCGGCTCCACCCCGACCGTACCGCCGGGATCGTCCTCGTCGACGGCTCCGTCGAGGAGCACGCCCGTACCCCCGCCGCCCCCGCCCTGCGCACCGCCTTCGCCCACGGCCTCGGGACCCTGCTCGGCGCCCTCGGCGCCCCGGCCGCGGCCGGCCCGGCCGTCCGCCGCGCCACCGTCCGCCTGTCCCGCGCCCGACACGGCGCCGACCCGGCGCCCGCCCCCCTCGTCCGCCGCGTCTACGCCACCTCACGGGCCCTGCGCGGCGCGCTCCTGGAGAACACCCACTACCGCGCCGTCGCCGCCGAACTCCTCGCCCTGCGCGGACGCTTCCCCCTGCCGCCCGGCCGGCCCGTCACCGTCCTCGCGGCCCCCGACGGCTCCGCCCGCTGGGCGGGCCGCCAACGCGCACTGGCCCGAGCGCTCGGCGCCCGCTACGAGGCGGTCGAACCCTCGGGCCATCTGGTGATGCTGGACCGCCCGGAAGCCGTGGCACGGGCGGTACTGGATCAGGATCCGGAACAGGATCGGGGTGGGGGTCAGGGCGTGGCGTAGACGCGCGCGCAGAACTCCTTGATCTGCTCGTCGTCCAGGTGCTGCGCCAGATCCGCCTCGCTGATCATGCCGACGAGCCGCTTGTTCTCGATGACCGGAAGCCGCTTGATCTGGTGGCCGGTCATCTCGTCGAGGACCTCGCTCACGTCCGAACCCGCGTCGATCCAGCGCGGGGTGCCCTGCGCCATCTCGCCGCAGGTCACCTTCGCCGGGTCGTGGCCCTCGGCCACACAGCCGACGACGATGTCACGGTCCGTGATGATGCCGCAGAGCCGTTCGTTCTCGTCGGCGATCGGCAGCGCGCCGACATTCAGGTCGCGCATCAGCTGCGCCGCGCGGTCGAGCGTCTCGTGCCGGGGGATCCAACGGGCCCCGGGATGCATGATGTCCTTCGCCGTGGTCATGGGGTGCGTACCTCCGTACAACGTCGTCGTACCTACGTCCCCGAGCGTCACCCATTGTCCGCGTACGGCGCGGCCCCCGCGACCGGTGCCGGTCGCGGGGGCCGCCCCGGGGTCCGGCGGCCGGTGCCGGTCGCGGGGCCGACCCCCGCTCCGGGCCGCGTCAGGCGCGCGGCTTCGCGCCCCGCTGCCTCAGCAGCTCCGCCATGAGCCCCATCTCGGACTCCTGGGCGTCGACCATGCCCTGCGCGAGGTTCCGCTCCACGTCCACGGAGCACTTGTCCACACAGCCCTGCGCCATGTGGACCCCGCCCTTGTGGTGGTCGGTCATCAGCTGGAGGTAGAGGATCTCCGCCTCCTCGCCACTGGCCTTCCGCAGCCGCTCCAGCTCCGTCTTCGTCGCCATGCCGGGCATCAGCGCCCCGTCGAGGGGCCCGCTGTCGCCGTGCCCGCCCATGCCCATCCAGGCCATCGGCTCCGTTGCGGACTCGACCTTCGGCAGCCCCCACATGTCCAGCCAGCCCAGCATCATGCCGCGCTGGTTGGCCTGGGTGTTGGCGATGTCGTACGCCAGCCGGCGCACGTCCTCGTCCATCGTACGGTCGCGGACGATGAACGACATCTCGACGGCCTGCTGGTGGTGGACCGACATGTCACGGGCGAAGCCCGCGTCCGCCGAGCCCGACACGGGGGTCGCGGACGCCTCCTCGCGCTCCGCGGAGGCGACCGTGACGGCGCCACCGGCGAACAGCATCGCCAGCGCGACGGCGATGACCGCCGCCCACTGCGTACGGTTCGGCCGGACGCGGCTCACTGGCCGATCCCGCCGGTGCAGGCCGCGCCCGGCTCAGGGGTCTGCGGACCCTGCACGTACTTGGTGAAGAACGCGTCGACGCGCGGGTCCGTCGCGCTGTCCACCGTCACCTGCTTGCCCCAGGCGCTCAGCATGATCGCGCCCGCCTGGTCGTCGACCGGGCTCATCAGCGAGTACGGCGTCTTCCCGACCTTCGCCGCCAGCTTCTTCACCTCGGCCTCGGGGGCCTTCTTGTTGTACGTGACCCAGACGGCGCCGTGCTCCAGCGAGTGCACGGCGTTCACCTCGGCGACCGGCGCCTTGTAGACGTCGCCGTCGCAGTTCTGCCAGACCTGGTGGTGGTCGCCGCCGACCGGGGGCTTCATCTCGTACGTGACGGCGGTGGTGACGTGGTTGCGGCCGAGCTTCTTGGCGTCCCAGGACTTCTCGTCCTTGATGGGGGCCTTGGCGACGGCCTCCTTCTGCTCCTTCTTCTCGGACTCCTTGTTGAGTACGTAACCGCCGAAGCCTACGAGGCTGAGAACGACGACGGCGGCGACGCCGATCGTGAGGAAGCGGTTGCGGCGCTCGCGGGCCTGCTCGGCGCGGCGCATCTCCTCTATTCGGGCGCGGCGGTCGGCGGTGGCGGAGCGGTTGGCGGCCATGGTGATGTCGTCCTTCTTCGGTGAGGGGTGTCATGACGTGACGTCGCGTGCGGGATGAGCGGGAGGCGGACCCGGCCGCTCACGTCCGCAGAACCTGAAGGACGTGCAGGTCCGGCGCGCGGGGCGGTGCGTCGGAGCGGGGCGCCAGGCCGGTGCGGTGCGGCGTGTCGAGGCGTGGCAGCCGGCCCTCCGCCTGCGGCGGGGGGTCGAGCGGAGGCGCGGTCAGTACCGCCGGGCTGAGCGAGGGGAAGAGGGAGCAGTCGTCGCGGTCGTACGGGCAGACGTACTCCTCGGCCGCGACGGCGAACGTCATCCGGGGCTCGGAGGGGCGGTGCGCCGGGGCGTCGGTGACACCCGCGCAGACGAAGAGCGCGGCGAGCAGCGTCGCCACGGCACTCACCAGCGCCATGGGACGCGCGTGCTGCGACAGGCGTGTGCGCCGCGGGGCCCCCATGGGCGCAGATCGTAGTGGGAGATGGCGTCGGATGGGCCGAACGGGGTACCGATCGATACCGGCCAGGAGGCGAGAGGAGGGGGAACAGGCGGCCGGAATCGGCCCGTCCCCCGTTACCTGTGTCACAACCGAGCAGGCACTATGGGTGTGCAACGTGCGCGAAACCATGTGGTGGGATGCTCAGGTGCCCTCCGATGTGCCCGAGGCGGTGGGAACAGGCGGCCTGACCAGCAACGATGGGTAGGAACGTAAACATGGACAAGCAGCAGGAATTCGTGCTCCGGACGCTCGAGGAGCGTGACATCCGGTTCGTGCGGCTGTGGTTCACCGACGTGCTCGGCTTCCTGAAGTCGGTGGCGGTGGCGCCCGCCGAGCTTGAGCAGGCGTTCGACGAGGGCATCGGCTTCGACGGCTCCGCCATCGAGGGCTTCGCCCGCGTCTACGAATCCGACATGATCGCCAAGCCGGATCCGAGCACCTTCCAGATCCTGCCCTGGCGCGCCGAGGCCCCGGGCACGGCGCGGATGTTCTGCGACATCCTCATGCCCGACGGCTCGCCGTCCTTCGCCGACCCGCGTTTCGTCCTGAAGCGCATCCTCGCCAAGACCTCCGACCTGGGCTTCACCTTCTACACCCACCCCGAGATCGAGTTCTTCCTCCTGAAGGACAAGCCACTGGACGGCACGAAGCCGACCCCGGCCGACAACTCCGGCTACTTCGACCACACCCCGCAGAACGTCGGCATGGACTTCCGCCGCCAGGCGATCACCATGCTGGAGTCGATGGGCATCTCGGTGGAGTTCTCCCACCACGAGGGCGCCCCGGGCCAGCAGGAGATCGACCTGCGCTACGCCGACGCGCTGTCGACGGCCGACAACATCATGACCTTCCGCCTGGTCATGAAGCAGGTCGCGCTGGAGCAGGGCGTGCAGGCGACGTTCATGCCGAAGCCGTTCTCGGAGTACCCGGGCTCGGGCATGCACACCCACCTCTCCCTCTTCGAGGGCGACCGGAACGCGTTCTACGAGTCCGGCGCGGAGTACCAGCTCTCCAAGGTGGGACGGTCCTTCATCGCCGGCCTGCTCAAGCACGCGGCGGAGATCTCGGCCGTCACCAACCAGTGGGTCAACTCCTACAAGCGCATCTGGGGCGGCTCGGCCCGCAGCGCGGGCGCGGGCGGCGAGGCCCCCTCGTACATCTGCTGGGGCCACAACAACCGCTCGGCCCTGATCCGCGTCCCGATGTACAAGCCGGGCAAGACGGGCTCCTCCCGCGTCGAGGTCCGCTCCATCGACTCGGGCGCCAACCCCTACCTGACCTACGCGGTCCTCCTCGCGGCGGGCCTCAAGGGCATCGAGGAGGGCTACGAACTCCCGGCCGGCGCCGACGACGACGTCTGGGCCCTCTCGGACGCGGAGCGCCGCGCGATGGGCATCGAGCCGCTGCCGCAGAACCTGGGCGAGGCGATCGCCCTGATGGAGAAGAGCGAACTGGTCGCGGAGACGCTGGGCGAGCACGTCTTCGACTTCTTCCTCCGCAACAAGAAGCAGGAGTGGGAGGAGTACCGCTCCGAGGTCACCGCCTTCGAGCTGCGCAAGAACCTGCCGGTGCTGTAAGCGCGGCTGCGGCCCGCGCGGACGACGGCCCGGCACGGCGGAGGGCATCCGCCGTGCCGGGTTCCTCAGCGTTCCGACAGCTCCGACGGGGCCTCCTGGACCACCCAGCCGTTGCCGTCCGGGTCCTCGAAGGACATGAACGAGTTCCAGGTGTCGCCCTTGCCGTCCTCCCAGCCCGAGGCGCCGACGTGGCGGATCGGGGTGACGTCCACGCCCTGGTCGATCAGTTCCCGGCGGGCCGCCTCGATGTCCGTCACGCAGAGCTGGAGGCCGTGGAGGGAGCCCGGCGCCATCTCCTTCGTCCCCGGCATCGCCGGCATGCCGCTGAGCATCGCGATCGAACAGCGCGAGCCGGGCGGGGTCGCCTGGATGATCCGCATCCCCGGTGCCACCTCGTCATCGAGGTCGATCTTGAAACCGCACTTGTCGCCGTAGAACTCCTTCGCCCGGTCCATGTCGGTGACAGGCACGGGAACGACTTCGAGCGTCCAGTTCATGGAGGTACTCCTCAGAAACGCCAGCGGGTCTGGCCGAACGGCTCGCCCTTGGCGAAGCCGAAGGCCGTGCGGGGCGCGACGGCGAACACCAGGGCGACTCCACCGTCGCCCACGAAGGCGCCGTCGCGCACGTCGAAACGCCAATCCGGGCCGTACTTGTCGACATAGGCGCCGGCCAGGGCGCGCAGCCGCGCCTCGTCCGTCACCCGGACGGCCTCGCCCTCGACCACGACGTCGAAGCCCTCGGAGAGGGTGTTCGTGCCGGTGGTGAGGGCCACCCGGGCGTTGGCCGACAGATTGCGGGCCTTGCGCTCGTCCGGTCCGGTGCAGAAGTGCAGCGCCCCTTCCGACCAGACCGCGATCAGCGGCGTGACGTGCGGGCGGCCGTCGGGGCGGACCGAGGTCAGCCAGAAGACCTCCGCCCCGGTGAGCCGGGCCACGGCCTCCGACCAGGCGGCGGCGTGCGCCCGCGGGGCGCTGTAGCGGGGGTCCAGCGAGGTCTCGGTGGGCAGTGCGAGGGGCATGGCGCGGTCCTTCCGACGGGTGCCGTCACCAGAGAAGACCGTGCCCGGGCCACGAACTCATCGGTCCCCGGTCGGGGAGCGACCCGGCCCCGCCCTCCGGATAGGCTCGAATCCTTGAACGGTGGAAGGATCGGCGGAGGGAGCGGCGGAATGACGGTGCCGGGACGCAGGAGCAGTATCTTCTCGCGGCTGCTGCGGCACGGGTTCACCGATCCGTCCGGCGCCGAGCGGCTGCTCGACGTCCCCGAGCTGGGCGCCCTGCGCGGCGACTCCGTGCTGCTCGACGCGCTCGGCGCCACCGCCGACCCCGACCTGGCGCTGCGCGGCCTGGTCCGCCTGGTAGAGGCGCAGCCCGAGGACGAGCGCCAGACCCTCACCTCCACGCTGCTGTCCGCCAAGCCGTTCCGCGACCGGCTCCTCGGCGTGCTCGGCACCTCCGAGGCCCTCGGCGACCACCTGGCCCGCCACCCCCGTGACTGGCACGCCCTGGTCACGTACGAGGCGGCCGATCTCCACCCGGGCGTCGCCGAGTTCGAGCGGTGTCTGGCCGACGCCACCGACCCCGTCTCTCTGCGGGTCTCCTACCGCCGCTGCCTCCTCGCGATCGCCGCCCGGGACGTCTGCGGCACCACCGATGTCGCCCAGACCGCCGCCGAGCTGGCCGACCTCGCCACCGCGACGCTGCGCGCCGCCCTCGCCATCGCCCGGAGCGCCGCCCCCGAGGACGCGGCGCTGTGCCGGCTCGCCGTCATCGCGATGGGCAAGTGCGGTGGCCACGAGCTCAACTACGTCTCCGACGTGGACGTGATCTTCGTCGGCGAGCCCGCCGAAGGCACCTCTGGCACCTCCGGCACCTCCGGCGCGGAGGAGGCCAAGGCGCTCCAGGCCGCGACCCGGCTGGCCTCCCACCTCATGCGGATCTGCTCGGAGACCACCGTCGAGGGCACCATCTGGCCCGTCGACGCCAACCTCCGCCCCGAGGGCCGCAACGGCCCCCTCGTCCGCACCCTCTCCTCCCACCTCGCCTACTACCAGCGCTGGGCCAAGACCTGGGAGTTCCAGGCCCTGTTGAAGGCCCGTCCCGTGGCAGGCGATCCGGAGCTCGGCGCCGACTACATCGCGGCCGTCTCCCCGCTCGTCTGGCAGGCCGCCGAGCGCGAGAACTTCGTCCCCGACGTGCAGAAGATGCGCCGCCGCGTCGTCGAGAACATCCCGGCCGCCCAGGTGGAACGCGAGCTGAAGCTCGGCCCCGGCGGCCTGCGGGACGTCGAATTCGCCGTCCAGCTCCTGCAGTTGGTGCACGGCCGCAGCGACGCCACGCTACGCGGCGGCAGCACCCTGGACGCCCTGAAGTCGCTCGCCGCCGGCGGCTACGTCGGCCGCGCCGACGCGGCCCAGCTCGACGCGGCGTACCGCTTCCTGCGCGCCATGGAGCACCGTATCCAGCTCCACCGGCTGCGCCGCACCCATCTCGTACCCGAGGACGAGACCGATCTGCGCCGGCTCGGGCGCTCGCTCGGACTGCGCACCGACCCCGTCGCGGAGCTGAACCGCGAGTGGAAGCGGCATGCCGCCGTCGTCCGCCGGCTGCACGAGAAGATCTTCTACCGGCCGCTGCTCGACGCGGTCGCCCAGCTCACCCCCGGCGAGACCCGGCTCAGCCCCAAGGCCGCGGGCCAGCGGCTCGAAGCGCTCGGTTACGCCGACCCCGTCGCCGCCCTGCGCCATCTGGAGGCGCTCGCCTCCGGCGTCACCCGCAAGGCGGCGATCCAGCGCACACTGCTCCCGGTGCTGCTCGGCTGGTTCGCGGACTCCGCCGACCCGGACGCCGGGCTCCTCGGTTTCCGCAAGGTCTCCGACGCGCTCGGCAAGACCCCCTGGTACCTGCGGCTGCTGCGCGACGAGGGCGCGGCGGCCGAGAACCTCGCCCGGGTGCTCAGCGCCGGGCGGCTCGCCCCCGACCTGCTGCTGCGGGCGCCCGAGGCGGTGGCGATCCTCGGCGACCCGGAGGGGCTGGCACCGCGCGGCCGCGACCACCTCGAACAGGAGGTGCTGGCCGCCGTCGGCCGCGCCGACACCGCCGAGCAGGCGGTCGCGGCGGCCCGTGGCGTACGCCGCCGCGAGCTGTTCCGTACCGCCGCGGCCGACATCATCGGCTCCTACGGCACGGAGGACAGCCCGCGCGAGCACGACCCGGGCGCGCTGGTGGACCGGGTCGGTCAGGCGGTGACCGACCTCAACGCGGCGACCATCGCGGGCGCGCTGCGGGCCGCGGTGCGCGCCGAGTGGGGGGACCGGCTGCCCACGCGGTTCGCGGTCATCGGCATGGGCCGGTTCGGCGGGCACGAGCTCGGGTACGGCTCCGACGCCGACGTCCTGTTCGTGCACGAGCCGCGCGAGGGCGTGGCCGAGCAGGAGGCGGCGCGGGCCGCGAACCGGGTCGTCACGGAGATGCGCAGGCTCCTCCAACTCCCCACGGCCGACCCGCCGTTGCTGATCGACGCGGATCTGCGGCCGGAGGGCAAGAGCGGTCCGCTGGTCCGTACGCTGAAGTCGTACGAGGCCTACTACCGCCGCTGGTCCCTGGTCTGGGAGAGCCAGGCCCTGCTGCGCGCCGAACCGATGGCAGGGGACCCGGAGCTGGGGAAGCGGTTCATCGAGCTGATCGATCCGCTGCGCTATCCGGCGGAGGGCCTCGGCGAGGACGCGGTGCGCGAGATCCGCCGCCTCAAGGCGCGGATGGAGAACGAGCGTCTGCCGCGCGGGGCGGATCCGACGCTCCACGCGAAGCTGGGCCGGGGCGGTCTGAGCGACGTCGAGTGGACGGTCCAGCTGCTCCAGATGCGCCACGGCTGGGCCGAGCCCGGGCTGCGCACCACCCGTACCCGCGACGCTCTGGCCGCCGCCCGGGCGGCGGAGCTGATCCCCGCGGACGAGGCGCAGATCCTGGACGAGGCCTGGGTCCTGGCGAGCCGCGTCCGCAACGCCGTGATGCTGGTCCGCGGCCGGCCGGGGGACACCTTCCCGTCGGACGGCCGCGAACTGGCCGCGGTGGGGCGCTACCTCGGCTACGGCCCCGGTCACGTCGGCGAGATGGTCGACGACTACCGCCGGATCACGCGCCGGGCCAGGGCCGTGGTCGAGGAGCTGTTCTACGGAGCCTGAGCGGGACAGCGCGTCGGCCCCGGCTACGAGTTCGAGGGGGCGGACGGGCCGGCCCAGGCTACGGAGCCTGAGCGCGGGAGGCGCGTCGGCCCAGGCTACGGAGCCTGAGCGCGGCAGACCCGTCGGGCCCCCCGCTACGGAGCCTGGCGGCCCTCGCCCGTCGGCATGCTCCGGCAGTGCGTCAGGAACGCCTCCAGCGCCAGCTCGAACGCCGCGTTCGCGCGGTCCGTGGCCACCGCCGTCAGGGCCTCGGCCAGCCGCGGCGTGCTCGTGTCGTCGGGCAGCTCCCACATGGTCTGCGGGGCCGCCAGGTCGAGCGCCGAACCGAGGACGAGGTTCTCCAGGGCGACGATCACGGTCATGACGTCGGCGTTCGTGAAACCGGCGGCCAGCAGGCGGCCGACCGCGCGCTCGTACTGGGCGAGGACCTTCGGCGCCCGGACCGGTGAGGTCATCAGCATCGGGATGACCCGGGGGTGGGCCGCGAAGGCCGAGCGGTAGGAACGCGCCCAGGCGGCCATCGCCGCGTCCCACGGCTCCAGGTCGAGCGTCCCGCCGTCGATCGCGTCGCAGACCCGCTCCCGCATCAGCTCGACGACCCCGCTCCGGCCGTCCACGTGGTGATACAGCGACCCGGTCTGCACCCCGAGCGCCCTGGCGATCTGCGGAACGCTGAAACCCCCCTGCTCATCGACGAGTTGGAGCGCCGTCGTGGTGATGCGCTCACGGTCGATCAAGGGTGTCCGCGGCCGTCCCATGTTCCCGCTCTCTCGATGAGGTCTTCCCGTACGTCGTCTCGGAGGCTACATTGCCGCAACCGAAAGCCTTTAGGTTTTTGGTCGCGCACCCTTCCTTCCCCGCCGTAGCAGAAGGGCTCCCCCTTCCATGCCCGCACCCACCTCTCCCGACGAGCCCGAGGGGCTGAGAACCGGCACGCTCTCCACCGCCGACATCTCCTTCTTCGTCGTCTCCGCCGCCGCCCCGCTCACCGTGATGGCCGGGGTCGCCCCGATCGCCCTCGTCCTCGGCGGCATCGGCGCCCCCGCCGGCTACCTCCTCGCCGGCATCACCCTCGCCGTCTTCGCCGTCGGATTCACCACGATGACGCGCCACGTCAAGAGCGGCGGCGCCTTCTACGCGTACATCACCCGGGGCCTCGGCAAGCCAGTCGGCATCGCCGCCGCCCTGCTCGCCATGCTCGGCTACAACGGCATGGAGATCGGCGTCTACGGCCTGCTCGGCACCGCCACCGCCGACACCGCCCACGCCCTGTGGGGCCTCGACATCCCCTGGCTCCCCGTCTCGCTCGCCGGTCTTCTGCTCATCTGGTACGGCGGCTTCCGCTCGATCGACTTCGGCGCCAAGGTCCTCGGCGTGCTGCTCGTCGCCGAGACCGGCATCCTCGTCCTGCTCGCCGCAGGCGTGCTGCTCGAAGGCGGCGCGAACGGGCTCTCGCTCGCCTCCTTCGCCCCCGGCAACGTCCTGGTCCCCGGCAGCGCGGCCGTCCTCGCCTTCGCCTTCACCGCCTTCACCGGCTTCGAGTCGACCGTGATCTACCGGCGCGAGGCCCGGAACCCCGCCCGCACCATCCCGCGCGCGACCTACATCGCCGTCTGCTTCCTCGGCCTCTTCTACGCCTTCATCGTCTGGACCGTCATCCAGGCCTTCGGCGACGACAAGGTCGTCGAGGCCGCCGCGGGCGACACCGGCGGGCTCTTCTTCGCCGCGATCACCACCTACGTCGGCGGCTGGGCCGCGGACCTGATGCACGTCTTCATCGTCACCAGCGTCCTCGCCTCCCTCCTCGCCTTCCACAACGCGATCAACCGCTACGGCCTCGCGCTCGCCGAGGAGGGCGTGCTGCCGCCGGTCCTCGGCAGGATCCACCCGCGCCACCGCTCCCCTTACGTCGCGGGCCTCGCGCAGACCGTCCTCGGCCTGGCGGTCGTCCTCGGTTTCGCGGCCGCCGACGCCGATCCGTACACCCAGCTGCTGCTCTGGGTGAACACCCCCGGCGGCATCGGCCTCATGGCCCTCCAGCTCCTCGCGGCCCTCGCCGTCCCGCTCTACTTCCGCCGCGTCCGCCACGAGGAAGGCGTCGTGCGCACCGTCGTCGCCCCGGTGGTCGCGGCCGTCCTGCTCGCCGGGGCGATCGTCCTGGTCGTCTCCAAGATCGACGTCTTCACCGGGGCCTCCGCCACCGTCAACACCGTCCTCGTCGCGCTCGTCCCCGGCGTCTTCCTCCTCGGGCTGCTCCTGGCGTACCGGCTGCGCCGCACCCGCCCCGAGGTCTACGCGAACTTCGCCGCCGAGCCCGCTTCCGACGCCGCCGAGCCCGCCGAGCCCGCTTCCGACCCCGCCGCCCGACCCGCATCCGAAGCCCTCGAAGGAGAAGAGCCGTCGTGCCCGCACCCGACCTCGTCCTCGTCAACGCCCGCGTCCGCACACCCGAGCTCACCGGCCACACCGCTGTCGCCGTCCGCGACGGACTGATCACCGCCGTCGGCGACGACACCGACGCCCGTGACTGGAGCGGCCCCGGCACCGAGACGATCGACCTGGCGGGAGCCACCCTCACCCCCGGTCTCACCGACGCGCACAGCCACCCGGTGTGGGGCCTGGAGATGTTCACCGGCACGGACCTGTCCGCCGTGCGCGACCTCGACGAGCTGCGGGCCGTGCTCGCCGGCGCCGAGCGCCGGGACGGCTGGGTGATCGGCGCCGGCCTCGACCACAACGTCTTCGGCGGCCGCCCGATCCACCACGACCTCATCGAGGACGTCCTCGGCGGCGCCCCCGCCCACCTGCGGCTCTACGACGGGCACTCCACCCTCGTCAGCGCCACGGCGCTCAAGGCCGCGGGCATCGACGGCCCCCGCGCCTTCGCCCAGCGCTCCGAGATCGTCTGCGACGCCGACGGACGGCCCACCGGCCATCTGATCGAGCACGCCGCCATGGATCTGATGACCCCGCTGCTGCCCGCCCAGCCCTACGCCGAGCGGCGCGACCGGCTCGTCGGGCTGCTCAGCTCCATGGCGGCCACCGGCCTGACCGGCGCCCACGTCATGGACCTCGGCGGACACGACGTACCCGGGCTGCTGGCAGCCCTGGAGGAGGACGGCGACCTGCCGCTGCGGCTGCGGCTCGCCCCCTGGTGCATGCCCGGCGCCGACCGGGAGGAGCTGGAGGAGCTGGTACGGCTCCAGAAGCGCGCCGGGCGCCTGTGGCGGGTCGGGGGCGTGAAGTTCTTCATGGACGGCACCGTCGAGGGCGGTACCGCCTGGCTGGAGCACGCCGACTGCCACGGCCAGGGCACGGACGCCTTCTGGCCCGACCCGGCCGCCTACTCCGCCGCCGTACGCCACCTCCACGAGGCCGGGGTCGGTACCGCGACGCACGCCATCGGGGACGCGGCCGTCCGCCACGTCCTCGACACGGTGGAAGCCTTCGGGCCCGGCGGCCCCCGGCACCGCGTCGAGCACATCGAGACCGTGCCGGACGACCAGCTCGGCCGGTTCGGGGCGCTCGGCGTGGTGGCCTCGATGCAGCCACCGCACACCGCGTACACCCGCGCCGACCGCACCGACGCGTGGTCGCAGCGGCTCGGGGAGGAGCGGGCCGGCCGGGCCTGGCGCTGCCGGGATCTGCGGGACGCCGGGGCGTACCTCGCGCTCGGCTCGGACTGGCCCATCGCGCACTACGACGCCCGGCAGATCCTCGCGACCGCCCGGGCCCCTCGCGGCGCGGCCTCGGCGCGGCACGGGCTGACCGGCCTCATGGCCCTTGAGGGTCTGACCACGCATGCGGCGGTCGCGGCCGGGGAGGAGGCGGTCGCCGGGCGGATCGCGCCGGGCTACCGTGCGGATCTCACCGCGTTCACCGTGGACCCGGTGGTCGCCCCGGCCGACGAGACCGAGCGGGCACCGGTCCGGCTCACCATGGCCGGGGGCCGGGTCACCTGCCGGAGCTGACCGGGGCCTGGTCGGCGTCGTACTCGGCGCCCGGCCCGGGTTCCTGGGCGGAGCTCGCCGCGGCGCCCTGCCGCGCGGGCTCCGCGGAGCCCGGGCCGCGGCCCGCCAGGTCCAGATCGTCCAGCTCGGCGTCGGCCGCGGGCACTCCGCCACGCGCCACCGGTTCCGCCGGTCCGACCAGGCGGGGCAGCCGCTGCGGCGCCGAGCCGTACCAGACGTACGAGACGGCGAAGCCGAAGGCCAGGCAGATCATGCCGCCCACGGCGTCCAGCCAGAAGTGGTTGGCCGTGGCGACGATGACGACCAGCGTCAGCGTCGGGTAGAGCAGCCCCAGGATGCGCGCCCACGGCGCCTTGGCCAGGGCGAAGATGGTCAGACCGCACCACAGCGACCAGCCGATGTGCATCGACGGCATCGCGGCGTACTGGTTCGACATGTGCTTGAGGTTGCCGGAGGCCATCGAGCCCCAGGTCTGGTGCACCAGGACGGTGTCGACGAAGCTCTGGCCGTTCATCAGACGGGGCGGCGCGAGCGGATACAGGTAGTAACCGACCAGGGCCACACCGGTGGTGGCGAACAGGACCGTACGGAAACCGGCGTAACGCCCGGGCTGCCATCGGTACAGCCACACCAGCACACCGATCGTCACGACGAAGTGCAGGGTGGCGTAGTAGTAGTTCATCGACACGATCAGCCATGTCACCGAGTTCACGGCATGGTTGACGCTCTGCTCGAAAGCCAGGCCGAGCGACTGCTCGGCCTGCCAGATCCAGTCCGCGTTCCGCAGCGCCTGGGCTTTCTGCTCCGGTACCGCGTTGCGAATGAGCGAGTACGTCCAGTAACTGACCGCGATGAGCAGGATCTCGAACCAGATCCGCGGCCGTCGAGGCACGCGAGCGCGCAGACGGGCGAACCTGCCGTCGGCCACGATGGGTGACGGGGTGGCCGCTGTCCGGCGTTCCAAACTCTTCACGGTCGTTTCACCCATAGGGAGAGAGTCTGCCAGATCCACGCCCCTCGACCGATCATCCTCCGGTCGGGTTCGCCGCGCATGTGGTCCGCCTCGGGATGGAGGCGGGGCGCACCGGGATCAGGGGTTCCTCGGGGTCGGGGCGGAAGCGGTTGAACCGCGAACCACCAGTTCGGGCATGAAGACGAACTCACTGTGCGGGGCGGGGGTCCCCCCGACCTCTTCGAGCAGCGCGCGGACCGCCGCCTGCCCCATCGCCTGCACGGGCTGGCGGATGGTGGTCAGCGGCGGATCGGTGAACGCTATGAGCGGCGAGTCGTCGAAGCCGACCACCGACACGTCCTTGGGTACGTGCAGCCCCCGCTGCCGGGCGGCTCGGATGGCGCCGAGGGCCATCATGTCGCTGGCGCAGACGATGGCGGTGCAGCCGGCGGAGATCAGGGCGCCCGCGGCGGCCTGGCCGCCCTCCAGGGTGTAGAGGGAGTGCTGGATCAGTTCCTCCGACTCCTCGGCGGAGAGGCCGAGCCGGTCCCGCATGCCGAGCTGGAAGCCCTCGATCTTGCGCAGCACCGGTACGAACCGCTTGGGCCCGACCGCGAGGCCGATCCGGGTATGGCCGAGCGCGGCCAGGTGCGTCACGGCCAGCTGCATCGCGGCCCGGTCGTCGGGCGACACGAAGGGAGCCTGGACCTTGGGGGAGAAACCGTTGATCAGGACGTACGGGACACCCTTGCCGCGCAGCTGGTCGTAGCGCGTCATGTCGGCCGTGGTGTCGGCGTGCAGTCCCGAGACGAAGATGATGCCGGAGACCCCGCGCTCGACGAGCATGTCGGTGAGCTCGTCCTCGGTGGACCCGCCGGGGGTCTGGGTGGCGAGGACGGGGGTGTAGCCCTGCCGGGTCAGGGCCTGCCCGATGACCTGCGCGAGCGCGGGGAAGATCGGGTTGTCCAGTTCGGGGGTTATGAGCCCCACGAGTCCGGCGCTGCGCTGGCGCAGCCGCACGGGACGCTCGTATCCGAGGACGTCGAGTGCGGCAAGCACGGATTCACGGGTGGCCGCGGCCACACCGGGCTTGCCGTTGAGCACGCGGCTGACTGTGGCTTCACTGACCCCCGCCTGGGCTGCGATGTCGGCAAGCCGCGCGGTCATGGGATTGGACTGTACCGGGCGCACGTCAGATTGCCCACCAGACGCAGGACTCGGGAGGAACCCGGACCGTGCGCGGCTCGGGCCCGGCGGGGGCGGCCGGTGTCAACTCGCGGGTGGGGGAGGGGAGTACGGGATCGGTGTCGGTGCCCGCTCCGGTCCCCTGGCCGCCGGCGCTGCTCAGCAGGAGCGAGACGGGCACGGCCTCGGGCCCGGTCCCGGACTCGTCCACGGTGATGTCGGCGGAGCGGGCCGTCGTGTTCAGGGCCACCAGCACGTCACCGCCGTCGGCGCGGCGCCGGAAGGCCAGGACGCCGGCCGGGACCTCCAGCCACTCCACCGCGTCGCCCGCGCCGAGGGCGGGGTGCTCCCGGCGCAGCCGGAGGGCCGCGCGGTACAGCTCCAGGGTGGAGCCGGGGACGCCGCTCTGGGCCGCGACGCTCAGCGCGGCCCACTCGGGAGGCTGGGGGAGCCAGGAGCCGGCCGGGCCGAAACCGAAGGAGGGGCCCTCGGCCGTCCACGGAAGCGGGACGCGGCAGCCGTCGCGCAGCCCGTCCTGGCCCTCCCCGCGCAGGAACGCCGGATCCTGCCGGAGGCGGTCCGGGAGGTCGGTGACCTCCGGCAGACCCAGCTCCTCGCCCTGGTAGAGGTAGACGGAGCCGGGCAGCCCCAGCATCAGCAGCGCCGCCGCCCGGCCCCGCCGCAGGCCGGTGGCCGGGTCGCCCGCGCCGTACCGCGTGGTGTGCCGGACCACGTCGTGGTTGGAGAGCACCCAGGTGGTGGGCGCCCCGACCGAGGCCGTGGCCCGCAGCGACTCCTCGACCACCGACCGCAGCGCCGCCGCGTCCCAGGGGCAGTTGAGGAACTGGAAGTTGAACGCCTGGTGCAGTTCGTCCGGGCGTACGTAGAGGGCGAGGCGTTCCGGGGTCGGCGCCCACGCTTCGGCGACCCCGATGCGATCGGGGCCGTACGACTCCAGCAGCCGCCGCCACCCGCGGTGGATCTCGTGGACGCCGTCCTGGTCGAAGAACGGCAGCCGCTGGGTGCCGATGAGCCGCGCCTGCCGGCCGTGCCCGATGTCGGGCAGGCCCTCCGCCTTGACCATGCCGTGGGCGACGTCGATCCGGAAGCCGTCCACGCCGAGGTCCAGCCAGAAGCGGAAGACGGAGTCGAACTCGGCCCGCACCTCGGCGTTCTCCCAGTTGAGGTCCGGCTGCTCGGGTGCGAAGAGGTGCAGGTACCAGGACCCGTCCGCCACCCTCGTCCACGCCGGGCCGCCGAAGACCGACTCCCAGTCGTTGGGCGGCTCGGCGCCGTCCTCGCCGCGGCCCGGCCGGAAGATGTAGCGGTCCCGCTCCGGGCCCGCCCCGGCCCGCGCCGCCGTGAACCAGGGGTGCCGCTCCGAGGTGTGGTTCGGGACGATGTCCACGATCACCCTCAGGCCGAGCTCGTGCGCGGTCCGCACCAGGTCGTCGGCGTCCGCCAGATCCCCGAAGACCGGGTCGACCGCGCGGTAGTCCGCCACGTCGTAGCCGCCGTCCGCCTGCGGGGAGGCGTAGAAGGGGGTGAGCCACACCGCGTCCGCGCCCAGCCGGGCCAGATGCGGCAGCCGCTCGCGTGCCCCGCGCAGGTCGCCGATCCCGTCGCCGTCGCTGTCCGCGAAGGAGCGGACGTACACCTGGTAGATGACGGCATCCCGCCACCATGCGGCGCGGCGGCCGCCGTCTTCGCAAGGGCTTGCAAGGTCCGGCAGCGGCGACGGTGAGGTGAGCTCGTGGGCCATGTGGGGTGTCCCTCTCGCGTGTTCCAGGGCCGAGGATCGTAGGGGTGTCGTACTGACAACGAGGTCAGGCCGGTCATGAAACGGTCCTGCAAGGAATGCCGAAAAGGCTTGCAGGCCGCTGGGCGCCCCGCAAGAGTGCCTTTTCCCGCGCTGTCAAGCGATGCGGTGGCAACCTTCGGGACACGCGAATGTAACGATCCCCCGTCCTTGCAGAAATTTCTCGCAAGGTCTTTCGGCTCGTTTTCATCCCTGTTACGTTCCTGGCAACCCGGCGCGCCGCGAGGGAGCGGTCGCATGAGGAAGGTCTTCGCCCCTCGTTCATCCGGGATCGTTTGAAGGAGTTCACATGCGGCGTGGCATAGCGGCCACCGCGCTGGTCGCGGCCCTGGGCGTGACCCTGGCGGCGTGCGGAAGCGACGACGGCGGCACCGGCACCACGAAGGGCTCGGGCGAGCTCTCCGGCACCGTCACCTGGTGGGACACGTCGAACGTCGGCAGCGAGGACAAGGTCTTCAAGAAGCTCGCCGAGGGCTTCACCAAGAAGCACCCGAAGGTCTCCGTCAAGTACGTCAACGTGCCGTTCGGCGAGGCGCAGAACAAGTTCAAGAACGCCGCCCAGTCGGGCTCCGGCGCCCCCGACGTCATCCGCTCCGAGGTCGCCTGGACCCCGGAGTTCGCGGACCTGGGCTACCTCGCCCCGCTCGACGGAACCGCCGCCCTGAAGAACGAGGGCGACTTCCTGGAGCAGGCCGCCGCCTCCACGAAGTACAACGGCAAGACCTACGCCGTTCCGCAGGTCATCGACTCCATGGGCATCTTCTACAACAAGAAGATCTTCAAGGACGCCGGTGTCGAGGCGCCCAAGACCATCGACGAGCTGAAGACCGTCGCCACCAAGATCAAGGAGAAGACCGGCAAGACCGGTCTCTACCTCCGCGGTGACGACGCCTACTGGTTCCTCTCCTTCCTCTACGGCGAGGGCGGTGACATGGTCGACGCCGAGCAGAAGAAGGTCACGATCGATGGCCCCGCCGGTGTGAAGGCCATGAAGGTCGTCAAGGACCTGGTCGACTCCAAGGCCGCCATCACCGACGCCAGCAACGGCTGGGACAACATGCAGGCCGCCTTCAAGGACGGCAAGGTCGCGATGATGATCAACGGCCCGTGGGCCGTGACCGACACCTACGCCGGCAAGGAGTTCGCCGACAAGGCGAACCTCGGCATCGCGCCCGTCCCGGCCGGCTCCGCCGGTCAGGGCGCCCCGCAGGGCGGTCACAACCTCGCCGTGTACGCGGGCTCCAAGAACCTGGAGGCCTCCTACGCCTTCGCCGAGTACATGACCTCCGCCGAGGCGCAGACCACCGCCGCCAAGGAGCTCAGCCTGCTCCCCACCCGCGAGTCGGTCTACATCAAGCCCGACGTCGCGGGCAACGAGATGATCGGCTTCTTCAAGCCGGTCGTCGACAAGGCCGTCGAGCGCCCCTGGGTCCCCGAGGGCGGCAGCCTCTTCGCCCCCCTCCAGGTCGAGTACACCAAGGTCCTCACCGGCCAGACCAGCCCGGAGCAGGGAGCCAAGGCGACGGGTGACGCCTACCGCAAGCTCCTGAAGGACTGGAAGTAACAAGGAAGGCAGGCCGGCTGATGGCTGTGGACACCAGCAGCCAGTCGGTGGCGAAGGCCGCGGGCGACAGCGTCGCCCGCGGCCGGAGCCGCGGTACTGGCACCCCCGAGGGGAAGCTCCGGCGCTCCCTCTCCACCCACTGGTACGCCTGGGCGATGGTCGCCCCGGTGACCGTGGTGATCGGCGTGATCATCGGATATCCGCTGTTCCGGGGTATCTACCTCTCCCTCACCGACGCGAACGAGCGGAACGTCGCCCGGAGCATCGGCGTCAACGAGATCCCGGCCACCTACGAGTTCGTCGGCCTGGACAACTACGCCGACGCGCTCACCGGAAGCCAGTTCCTCGGCACGCTGGGCTGGACGCTGGTGTGGACGGTGTCCTGCGTCTCGGTGACCTTCGTCCTCGGTCTCGGCCTCGCCAACATGCTCAACCGCAGGATCGCCGGCCGCTCCGTCTACCGGATGCTGCTGATCCTGCCCTGGGCCGTGCCCGGCTTCGTCTCCGTCTTCGCCTGGCGCTTCCTCTACGACGAGCGCCGCGGCATGCTCAACCAGATCCTCGCGGGCGGCGGCCTCGACGCCCTGCCCTGGCTCAACGACCCGACCTGGGCCAAGTTCTCGGTCATCGTCGTCAACGTCTGGCTCGGCGTCCCCTTCATGATGGTCGCCCTGCTCGGCGGCCTGCAGTCCATCCCCGGCGAGCTCTACGAAGCCGCCGAGATGGACGGCGCCGGCGCCTGGCAGCGCTTCCGCCACATCACCCTGCCCGGCCTGCGCTCGGTGTCCACCACCGTGATCCTGCTGAGCACCATCTGGACCTTCAACATGTTCCCGGTGATCT
This sequence comes from Streptomyces sp. NPDC003027, assembly GCF_053591435.1. Lineage (NCBI taxonomy): Bacteria > Bacillati > Actinomycetota > Actinomycetes > Kitasatosporales > Streptomycetaceae > Streptomyces > Streptomyces sp. NPDC003027. Next base: position 46,886 of record NZ_JBSFTU010000036.1, on the reverse strand, counting down.
TCCTGCTCACGCGGGGCGGGCCCGGCGAGGCCACCCAGATCCTCGTCACGCAGGCGTACAAGTTCTCCTTCGAGATCAGCCCGCGCGACTTCGCCCAGTCGTCCACCTGGGGCGTACTGATCCTGGTCCTCCTGATGATCTTCGCCGCGGTCTACCGGCGAGTCCTCCGCAAGCAGGGAGAAGTCTGGTGACCACCGACGCACTCAAGCGGACCGGCGACGCCCCGCTCCGCGGACGCCGCTCGCCGCTCGCCTCGATCGGGCTGCACGCCACCCTGGCCGCGGCCTCCGTGATCGCCGTCTTCCCCGTGCTCTGGGTCTTCCTGACCTCCATCAAGCCGGCGAAGTACGCCACCACCACGGACTTCTTCCGAGAGACGACGTTCGCGAACTACACCGACCTGCTGGAGAACACCGAGTTCCTCAGCTGGTTCGGCAACTCGCTGCTCGTCGCCGGACTGACCACGCTCCTCGGCGTCTTCATCGCCTCCACCACCGGCTACGCCATCAGCCGCTTCCGCTTCCCCGGCAAGCGCGGACTGATGTGGACGCTGCTGATCACCCAGATGTTCCCGGTCGCCGTCCTGATCGTGCCGATCTACAACATCATGTCGTCGATGGGGCTGCTCAACCAGCCGGCCGGCCTGGTCATCACGTACCTCACCATCGCCGTGCCGTTCTGCGCCTGGATGATGAAGGGCTTCTTCGACACCATCCCGCGCGAGATCGACGAGTCGGGCCAGGTTGACGGGCTCACCCCCTTCGGCACCTTCTGGCGGCTGATCCTGCCGCTCGCCAAGCCGGGCATCGCGGTGACCGCGTTCTACTCCTTCATCACCGCCTGGGGCGAGGTCGCCTACGCCTCCGCCTTCATGGTCGGCGACGAGAACCTCACGCTGGCCGGCGGACTGCAGAAGTTCGTCAACCAGTACGGCGCCCAGTGGGGGCCGATGACCGCCGCCTCCGTGCTCATCGCCATCCCGGCGGCACTGGTCTTCCTCGTCGCCCAGCGGCACCTCGTGACCGGCATGTCCGCCGGCGCGGTCAAGGGCTGAGCGCCCGCGTGGCGGCCCACCCGCCCGTACATGTACGCAACTCCTTACCTCCCAGGGAAGTCATGACCCAGCACCTCGCTGCCCCCGCCGCCCCGACCACCGGCACGCACACGGGCTGGTGGAGAGACGCGGTGATCTACCAGGTCTATCCGCGCAGCTTCGCCGACGGAAACGGCGACGGCATGGGCGACCTGGAGGGCATCCGCAGCCGGCTGCCGTACCTGAGGGACCTCGGCGTCGACGCCGTCTGGCTCTCCCCCTTCTACGCCTCCCCGCAGGCCGACGCCGGGTACGACGTCGCCGACTACCGGGCCATCGACCCGATGTTCGGCACCCTCCTCGACGCCGACGCGCTGATCCGCGAGGCGCACGAGCTGGGCCTGCGGATCATCGTCGACCTGGTCCCCAACCACTCCTCCGACCAGCACGAGTGGTTCCAGCGCGCACTGCGCGAGGGTCCTGGCTCGCCGCTGCGCGAGCGCTACCACTTCCGCGCCGGCAAGGGCGCGGACGGCGAACTGCCCCCCAACGACTGGGAGTCCATCTTCGGCGGCCCGGCGTGGACCCGGGTCACCGAACCGGACGGCACCCCGGGGGAGTGGTACCTGCACCTCTTCGCGCCCGAGCAGCCCGACTTCAACTGGGAACACCCGGCGGTCCGCGACGAGTTCCGCTCCATCCTGCGCTTCTGGCTGGACATGGGCGTCGACGGCTTCCGCGTCGACGTCGCCCACGGCCTGGTCAAGGCCGAGGGCCTGCCCGACATCGGCGCCCACGACCAGCTGAAGCTGCTCGGCAACGACGTCATGCCCTTCTTCGACCAGGACGGCGTCCACGAGATATACCGCTCCTGGCGACGGATTCTTTCCGAGTACTCCCCCTCGGCTTCGCCTGGGGGGACTCCCGGCGAGCGCATCCTCGTCGCCGAGGCGTGGACCCCGACCGTCGAGCGCACCGCGAACTACGTGCGCCCCGACGAGATGCACCAGGCGTTCAACTTCCAGTACCTCGGCACCCATTGGGACGCCGCCGAGCTGCGCCGGGTGATCGACGCCTCGCTCGCCGCGATGCGCCCGGTCGGCGCCCCCGCCACCTGGGTGCTGTCCAACCACGACGTGACCCGGCACGCCACCCGGTTCGCCAACCCGCCTGGCCTCGGCACCCAGCTGCGCGAGCCCGGCGACCGCGAACTCGGGCTGCGCAGGGCCCGGGCCGCGACCCTGCTGATGCTGGCGCTGCCCGGTTCGGCCTACGTCTACCAGGGCGAGGAGCTCGGCCTGCCGGACGTCACCGACCTGCCCGACGAGGTCCGCCAGGACCCGTCGTTCTTCCGGGCCACCGGGCAGGACGGCTTCCGCGACGGCTGCCGGGTGCCCATCCCCTGGACCGTCGAGGGTTCCTCGTACGGTTTCGGCAGCGGCGGCAGCTGGCTGCCGCAGCCCGCCACCTGGGGCGGGCTCAGCGTCGAGGCCCAGGCCGGGGACCCCGGCTCCACCCTGGAGCTGTACCGCAGCGCGCTCGCCGTGCGCCGGGAACAGCCCGGACTCGGTGCGGGCGAGGGTGTCGAGTGGATGGAGGCGCCCGAGGGCGTCCTCGCCTTCCGCCGCGACGGCTTCGTCTGCACCGCCAACACCACCGGCCGGGCCATCTCCGTCCCGCTGCCCGGCCGGTTCCTCCTCTCCAACGAGCCCGTCTCCCACGGGGAAGGGTTCGCGGAGCTGCCCGCCGACACCACCGTCTGGTGGGCGGTGTGACGATCCCCCTGCCGCGGGGCGCCGGGAACGGTGCCCCGCGGCTCGCGGACATCGCGGCCCAGTCCGGCGTCAGCGAGGCCACGGTCAGCCGCGTCCTCAACGGCAAGGCGGGAGTGGCCGGCGCGACCCGGCACCGCGTTCTGGCCGCGCTCGACGTGCTCGGCTACGAACGTCCCGTACGGCTCAAGCGCCGCAGCGCCGGCCTGGTCGGTCTGGTCGTGCCCGAGCTGACCAACCCGATCTTCCCGGCCTTCGCCCAGGTCATCGAGCAGGTCCTGGCCGGGCACGGCTACACCCCGGTGCTCTGCACCCAGATGCCCGGCGGCGCCACCGAGGACGAGCTGGTCGAGCAGCTGGAGGAGCGCGGGGTCAACGGCATCGTGTTCCTCTCCGGGCTGCACGCCGACGCGATGGCCGACCCGAGCCGCTATGTGCGGCTGTCGGCCCGGGGCGTGCCGTTCGTCCTCATCAACGGCTTCAACGAACACGTCGACGCCAACTTCGTCTCGCCCGACGACCGCGCCGCGGCGCGCATGGCCGTACGGCACCTGGTCGAGCTCGGCCATGAACGGATCGGCCTGGCGATCGGCCCCACGCGCTATGTGCCCTCGCGCCGCAAGGCGGAGGGCTTCGCCGCCGAGCTCCACCATCTGCTGGGCATGGAACGGGCGGAGGCCGAACGGTACGTCCGTCCCACGCTCTTCGGTGTCGAGGGCGGGCACGCGGCGGCCGACATCCTGCTCGACCAGGGGTGCACCGGGATCGTCTGCGGGTCGGACCTGATGGCGCTCGGTGTGATCCGCGCGGTCCGCGCCCGGGGCCTGGACGTACCGGACGACGTGTCGGTGGTCGGCTTCGACGACTCGCCGCTGATCGCGTTCACCAGCCCGCCGCTCACCACCGTGCGCCAGCCGGTGCAGGCGATGGCGACGGCCGCGGTGGGGGCGCTCCTTGAGGAGATCGAGGGGAACCCCGTGCAGCGCACGGAGTTCGTCTTCCAGCCGGAGCTGGTGGTCCGCGGATCCACCGCACAGCCGCGCACCCGCTGAGTTTCCGGCGCGTGACGGGAGTGTGTCCAGGGGGTTGACCGGGCGCCGGGGTACTCGTACGGTCACGTCCGAAAACACTTGCTGCTTTCTTGCAGCAAGAGCTTGCGAACTCTTCGCCCCCCCCCGCACCTCCCTTCCCCAGGAGGAAACATGGCCAGAAAGACCGTGGCCGCTGCACTCGCCTTCGTGGCGGGAGCCGCTGTGGCCGTCACGGCGCCCGCCTCCGCGCAGGCCGCACCGCCCGGCGAGAAGGACGTCACCGCGGTGATGTTCGAGTGGAAGTTCGCCTCCGTGGCGAAGGCCTGCACCGAGCAGCTCGGCCCCGCCGGTTACGGCTACGTCCAGGTGTCGCCGCCCCAGGAACGTATCCAGGGCTCCACATGGTGGACCGCGTACCAGCCGGTCAGCTACAAGATCGCCGGACCCCTCGGCGACCGCACCGCCTTCAGGAACATGGTCGACACCTGTCACGCGGCGGGCGTGAAGGTCGTCGCCGACGCCGTCGTCAACCACATGGCGAACGCCTCCGGTACGGGCACCGGCGGCACCTCCTTCTCCAAGTACGACTACCCCGGCCTCTACTCGGGCGCCGACATGGACGACTGCCGCGCGACCATCTCCAACTACCAGGACAGGACCAACGTCCAGAGCTGCGAGCTCGTCGGCCTGCCGGACCTCGACACCGGCGAGGACTGGGTGCGCGGCCGGATCGCCGCCTACCTGAACGACCTGCTCACGCTCGGCGTCGACGGCTTCCGCATCGACGCGGCCAAGCACATGCCGGCCGCCGACCTCGGGAACATCAAGTCACGGCTGACCAACCCGGGCGTCTACTGGAAGCAGGAGGCGATATTCGGCGCGGGCGAGGCCGTCTCGCCCAGCGAGTACCTCGGCAACGGAGACGTGCAGGAGTTCCGCTACGCACGGGACCTGAAGCGGATCTTCGGCTCGGAGAAGCTGGCCCACCTGAGCAACTTCGGCGAATCCTGGGGCTACATGTCCTCCGGCAAGTCCGGGGTCTTCGTCGACAACCACGACACCGAGCGCGGCGGCGACACCCTGAACTACAAGTCGGGCGCCACCTACACGCTCGCCCAGGTCTTCATGCTGGCCTGGCCCTACGGCTCCCCGGACGTCCACTCCGGCTACGAGTGGTCCGACAAGGACGCGGGCGCGCCGAACGGCGGCCAGGTCAACGCCTGCTACAGCGACGGCTGGAAGTGCCAGCACGCCTGGCGCGAGATCGCCTCCATGGTCGGCTTCCGCAACACGGCCCGGGGCACGTCGGTCACCAACTGGTGGGACAACGGCAACAACGCGATCGCGTTCGGCCGCGGCGACAAGGCGTTCGTGGCGATCAACCACGAGGGCTCCTCGCTCAGCCGCACCTTCCAGACCTCGCTGCCGGCCGGCACCTACTGCGATGTGCAGAGCGGCAAGGCCGTGACGGTGAACTCGGGGGGCCAGTTCACGGCGACGCTGGGCGCGAACACGGCGGTGGCGCTGCACGTCGGCGCCAAGACGTGCGGGTCCGGCTCCACGACCCCGCCGCCCGCGAGCAGCGGCGCCTCCTTCAACGTCGACGCCACGACGGCCGTCGGCCAGAACATCTACGTCACCGGCGACCGTCCCGAGCTCGGCAACTGGTCGACGTCCTCGGCCCTGAAGCTGGACCCGGCGCACTACCCGGTCTGGAAGCTGGACGTCTCCCTGCCGGCGGGCACGTCCTTCGCGTACAAGTACCTCCGCAAGGACGCGGCCGGCAACGTGACCTGGGAGTCCGGCGCGAACCGCGTCGCGACGGTCCCCGCCTCGGGCCAGGTCGTCCTGAACGACACGTTCCGCAGCTGACGGCTCCACCCCACAGGGCCGCCCCGCCGGGGGCGGCCCTCCTTCCCGTACCTCCAGGGAGAACCCTCGTGATACGCAAGAGAACGGCGGCCGCCGTGGCCACCGCCCTGTGCGCGGCCCTCGTGCCCGCCCTGCCCGCCGCCGCGGCGCCCCCGCCCCCGCCACCGCCCTCCGACAAGGTGCTCGCCGCGCAGCCCGCCCGCCACGACCTCACCCGGGAGCAGTTCTACTTCGTCCTGCCCGACCGGTTCGCCAACGGCGACACCCGCAACGACCGCGGCGGTCTCACCGGCACCCGTCTCGACACCGGGTTCGACCCCACCGACAAAGGCTTCTACCAGGGCGGCGACCTCAAGGGGCTGACGAAGAAGCTCGACTACATCAAGGGCCTCGGCACCACCTCCATCTGGATGGCGCCGATCTTCAAGAACCAGCCCGTGCAGGGCACGGGCAAGGACGCCAGCGCCGGCTACCACGGCTACTGGATCACCGACTTCACTCAGGTCGACCCGCACTTCGGGACCAACGCCGACCTGGAGAGGCTGATCGACCAGGCCCACGCCAAGGGCATGAAGGTCTTCTTCGACGTCATCACCAACCACACCGCCGACGTCGTCGACTACCAGGAGAAGTCCTACGGCTACCTCTCCAAGGGCGCCTTCCCCTATCTGACCAAGGACGGTGTCCCCTTCGACGACGGCGACTACGCCGACGGTGCCCGGCGCTTCCCGCGCGTGGACGAGGACTCCTTCCCGCGCACCCCGGTGGTCGCCCCGGACAAGAAGGACCTCAAGGTCCCCTCCTGGCTCAACGACCCCACCATGTACCACAACCGGGGCGACTCGACCTTCGCCGGAGAGTCCTCCGAGTACGGCGACTTCGTGGGCCTGGACGACCTGTGGACCGAGCGTCCCGAGGTCGTCGAGGGCATGGAGAAGATCTACCAGCGCTGGGTGCGCGACTTCGACATCGACGGCTTCCGGATCGACACCGTCAAGCACGTCAACACCGAGTTCTGGACCCAGTGGGCCACCGCTCTCGACGAGTACGCCGCCGAGCGCGGCCGCGACGACTTCTTCATGTTCGGCGAGGTCTACTCCGCCGACCCGAAGATCACCTCGAAGTACGTGACCGAGGGCCGCCTCGACGCCACCCTCGACTTCCCCTTCCAGGACGCCGCTCGCGCCTTCGCCTCCCAGAGCGGCTCCGCCGACCGACTGGCCGGCCTCTTCGCCCAGGACTACCGCTACACCACCGACAAGGCCAACGCCTACGAGTCGGTGCCCTTCCTCGGCAACCACGACATGGGCCGCTTCGGCACCTTCCTCAAGCAGGACAACCCGAAGGCCGACGACGCCGAACTCCTGCGGCGCTACCGGCTCGCCAACGAGCTGATGTTCCTCAGCCGCGGCAACCCCGTCGTCTACTACGGCGACGAGCAGGGCTTCACCGGCCCCGGCGGCGACAAGGACTCCCGCCAGACCCTCTTCGCCTCCCGGACCCCCGACTACCTCGACGACGACCGGATCGGCACCGACCGTACGCACGCCCACGACGCGTACGACACCTCGCACCCCCTCTACCGGCAGATCGCCGCCCTCGCCGAGCTCACCCGGAAGAACCCCGCGCTGCGCGACGGCGTACAGCAGCAGCGGTACGCCGAGGGCTCGGTCTACGCCTTCTCCCGTACCGACGCCCGCGCGAAGGCCGGGGCCGCCGAGTACGTGGTCGCCGTGAACAGCTCCACCGAGGCGAAGACCGTCGAGATCCCGACCGGTTCCGCCGCGGGCACCGCCTTCACCGCGATCCACGGCGGTGACGCCCGGGTCACCAGCGGCGCCGACACCAAGGTGAAGGTGACCGTCCCGGCGCTCGGCTCCCTCGTCCTCAAGGCGGCGAAGCCGCTCCCCGCGCCCGCCTCGGCGCCGGCCATCACCCTGAAGGCACCGGCGGCCGGCGCCACCGGCACCGTCGAGATCTCCGCCGACGTCGACGGCGGACAGCTGAACCGCGTCGTCTTCGCCGCCCAGACCGGCAACGGAAAGTGGCAGATCCTCGGCTCCGCGGACCACGCCCCGTACAAGGTCACCCAGAAGATCACCGCCCCGGCCGGCACCGCCCTGCGCTACAAGGCCGTCGTCGTCGACAGCACCGGCCGCACCGCGAGCGCCACCGCGACGACCACCAGCGGCGCCCCGGCCGTCGAGCAGCCGCCGACCGCCACCCAGCGCGACCACGCGATCGTCCACTACAAGCGCGCCGACGGGAACTACGACGACTGGGGCCTCTACACCTGGGGCGACATCGCCGACGGCGAAGGCACCACCTGGCCGGCCGGGAAGCCCTTCACCGGCCGCGACGCCTACGGCGCCTTCGCCTACGTCAAGCTCAAGCCCGGCGCCTCCTCGGTCGGCTTCATCGCCGTGAACAAGGACGGCGTCAAGGACACCGACGCCGACCGGACCATCGACCTCTCCCGCACCGGCGAGGTCTGGATCGAGCAGGGCAGGCCCGACGTCCTCAACGCCGCGCCCGAAGGCGCCTACCCGCCCCAGGACACCACCAAGGCCGTCCTCCACTACCAGCGCGCCGACGGGGACTACGCCGGCTGGGGCCTGCACACCTGGACCGGCGCCGCGAACCCGACCGACTGGTCCAAGCCGCTGCAGCCGGTGCGCACCGACGCCTACGGCGCGGTCTACGAAGTGCCCCTCGCGCCCGGAGCGACCTCCCTCAGCTACATCCTGCACAAGGGCGACGAGAAGGACCTGCCCTCCGACCAGTCCCTCGACCTCAAGGCGAACGGCCACGAGGTCTGGATGCTCGCGGGCCAGGAGAAGTACCTGCTGCCGCAGCCCAAGGGAGGCGGCGCGGCGCTCGACCTCACCAAGGCCCAGGCCGTCTGGATCGACGAGACCACCCTCGCCTGGAACGGCAGCGACGCCGCCGCCTCCAGCGTGCTCCTCTCCTCCAGCGACGGATCACTGGCGGTCGAGAACGGCACCCTCACCGGCGACCGCCAGGCCCTGCGCCTGACCCCGACGCGGCTGACCGACGCCCAGAAGGCCGCGTTCCCGCACCTCAAGGCGTACGGCGCCTTCACCGTCGACCCGCGCGACCGCGACCGCGTCCGCGAAGCCCTCAAGGGCCAGCTCGTGGCCGCCCAGTACGCGGCCAACGGCGCCGTCCTGACCGCCACCGGCGTCCAGCTCGCCGGCGTCCTCGACGACCTGTACGCGCCGAAGGCCACCACGGCCTCCCTCGGCCCGGTGTTCCGCCACGGCCGCCCCACGCTCTCCCTGTGGGCGCCCACCGCCCAGTCCGTCGCGCTCGAACTCGACGGGAAGACCGTGCCCATGCGCCGCGACGACGCCTCCGGCGTCTGGTCGGCCACCGGCACGCGCGCGTGGACCGGAAAGCCGTACCGGTACGTCGTGAAGGTCTGGGCGCCCAGCGTCCAGCGGATCGTCACCAACAAGGTCACCGACCCCTACTCGACCGCCCTGACCACCGACTCGGCCCGCAGCCTCGTCACCGACCTCGCCGACCCGAAGCTGGCCCCCCAGGGCTGGGCCCGGCTGAAGAAGCCGGCCGCCGTGCCGCTGCGGGACGCCCAGATCCAGGAGCTGCACATCCGCGACTTCTCGATCGCGGACCCGACGGCCAAGGCCGACCACAAGGGCACCTACCTCGCCTTCACGGACGCCGAAAGCAAGGGCTCGCTCCACCTGAGGGCGCTGGCCGCCTCCGGCACCTCCTACGTCCACCTCCTGCCCGCCTTCGACATCGGCACCATCCCCGAGAAGAAGTCCGAGCAGACCACCCCCGCTTGTGATCTCAAGGTCTACGCCCCCGACTCCGAGGAGCAGCAGGCCTGCGTGGCCGCCGCCGCGGCCAAGGACGCCTACAACTGGGGCTACGACCCGCTGCACTACACCGTCCCCGAAGGCTCCTACGCCACCGACCCCGAGGGCACCCGCCGCACGGTCGAGTTCCGGCAGATGGTCCAGGCGCTCAACGGCGCCGGACTGCGCACCGTCATGGACGTCGTCTACAACCACACCGTCGCCGCCGGCCAGTCCGACAAGTCGGTCCTCGACCGGATCGTGCCCGGCTACTACCAGCGGCTCCAGGCCGACGGCTCCGTCGCCACCTCCACCTGCTGCGCCAACACCGCGCCCGAGAACGCCATGATGGGCAAGCTCGTCGTGGACTCGGTCGTCACCTGGGCCAAGCAGTACAAGGTGGACGGCTTCCGCTTCGACCTCATGGGCCACCACCCGAAGGAGAACATCCTCGCCGTCCGCAAGGCCCTGGACGCCCTGACCGTCGAGAAGGACGGCGTCGACGGAAAGGCGATCGTCCTCTACGGCGAGGGCTGGAACTTCGGCGAGATCGCCGACGACGCCCGCTTCGTCCAGGCCACCCAGAAGAACATGGCCGGGACCGGCATCGCCACCTTCTCCGACCGGGCCCGCGACGCCGTCCGCGGCGGCGGCCCCTTCGACGACGACCCCGGCGTCCAGGGCTTCGCCTCCGGTCTGTTCACCGAGCCGAACTCCTCGCCCGCCAACGGCACCCCCGAGCAGCAGAAGGCCCGCCTCCTGCACTACCAGGATCTGATCAAGGTCGGTCTGAGCGGCAACCTCGCCTCCTACTCCTTCACCGACACCTCCGGCCGTACGGTCAAGGGCTCCGAGGTGGACTACAACGGCGCCCCGGCCGGCTACGCCGCCGCCCCCGGCGACGCCCTCGCCTACGCCGACGCGCACGACAACGAGACCCTCTACGACGCGCTCGCCTTCAAGCTGCCGGCGGGCACGTCGGCGGCCGACCGGGCCAGGATGCAGGTCCTCGCCATGGCGACCGCGACGCTCTCGCAGGGCCCCGCGCTCTCCCAGGCGGGCTCGGACCTGCTGCGGTCGAAGTCCCTGGACCGCAACTCGTACGACAGCGGCGACTGGTTCAACGCGATCCACTGGGACTGCCGGGACGGCAACGGCTTCGGCCGCGGCCTGCCGCCGGCGGCCGACAACAAGGCCAAGTGGGGGTACGGAAAGTCGCTGCTCACCAATCCGGCGCTCACCGTCGGCTGCGAGGAGATCGACGGCGCCTCGGCCGCCTACCGTGACCTTCAGAAGATCCGCACCACCGAGCCGGTCTTCTCCCTCGCCACCGCCGGGCAGGTCCAGGACGCCCTGTCCTTCCCGCTCTCCGGCACCGGCGAGACCCCGGGCGTGATCACCATGCGCCTCGGCGACCTGGTCGTCGTCTTCAACGCCACCCCGGAGCGGCAGACCCAGAAGGTCACCGCCCTGGCCGGCACGGCCCACCGCCTGCACCCGGTACAGGCGTCGGGCACGGATACCACGGTCAAGTCCGCCTCGTACGAGGCCGGTCCGGGCACCTTCACGGTGCCGGCCCGGACGGTGGCGGTGTTCACCGCACGCTGACCGCGCCCTGACCGCACGCGCGGGGCCGGCCGGGAGACCGGCCGGCCCCGTCGAACAGCCCCACCAGCGCGCCGAGATCCCGGTCGTCCGCCTGCCGGAAGGCCACTTGTGTCGTCAGGGCGATCGCCGTAAAGCTATGGCCAGACATCCTTTCGACCGGGAGCCCCCATGCCGCAGATCACCGTGGACTACTCCGCACCGCTCGACCGGCGGGGCTTCGCGCTCGCCCTGCACCCGCTCGTCGTGGAGACGGTGGACACGCGGCTCGACGCCTGCAAGACCCGCTTCCGTGAGATCGAGGAGACGGTCTGCGGCGACGGCTCGACCGACGACGTCGTCGTCCATGTCGACATCGCCCTGCTGCCGGGCCGCACGGAGGAGACCAAGGCCCGCCTGGCCGAGGCCGTCGTCGCGCTGCTGCCCGCCCACCTCAAGCAGACCGAAGGGGTACGGATCTCCGCCGAGGTACGTGACCTCGACGCCTCCTACCGCAAGGCCTGAGCCACGGCACGGGCCGGCACGGGTTACGGCGCCGGCTGGGCGGGCACCTGGGGCGCCAGCGTGAGCAGCCGGCCGACCAGGTCGCCGAACGGGCCGTCGGCCGGCTCGTCGCCGAGGATCCGGACGACGACGTCCGCCATCCCCTCGTCGTACGCGGCGCTGACCGCGGCCAGTGCCGCGAAGTCGTGCACCAGCTGCAACTCGAGCTCGGCGCGCGGGATCCGCCGGCCGTCCAGCCAGAGCAGCGCGGTCGACTCGGCGAGGGACACCCAGGAGCGGACGACCAGTTCGAGCCGGGCGGAGGGGTGCGTCACCTCCAGGTGGGCGAGGATCTGCTCGTAGGCGGCCTGGCGCACCTCGTCGATCATCGCGTTCGTGGTGGACGAGCCCACCGCCGGCCCGCCGCGCATCAGGGCGGCGAACCCCGGGCCGTGCCCCTCCACGAAGTCGAAGAACCGTCCCATCACCCGCAGCAGCCGCCCGCTCAGGGGTCCCCGCGGCGGCTCGAGGAACCGGGCGGCCAGCTCGTCGGCGGCCCGCCGCAGCGCCGCCTCGTACAGGCTCTGCTTGCCGGGGAAGTAGTGGTAGACGAGCGGCCGCGAGATCCCGGCGGCCGCGGCGATCTCGTCGATGGAGACCTCGTCGGGCGAACGGTGGCTGAACAGCTCCAGGGCCACCCCGATCAGCTGCTGCTTGCGCTCCTCGACGCCCATCCTGCGGCGCACCCCGGTCGTCATGCGAACAGCCTAACGGGCGTCCGTTACGCTCCCACCACATGAGCACATCCGGTTTGACTCCGAGGCAGGCCCGTCGACTGCGGATAGCGGCCGCGTCCGTCCTGCTGGTCGCGATGGCGGCGGTCCTGGTGATCCGGCTGGCCAGCCGTACCTCCGTCCTCGTGGTCGGGGTGTACGGCCTCGCCATGATCCTCTGCGGCGTGGTCATCGAGCTCTCCCGCAACGGCCGTACGCGGCTGGGGACCTGGCTCCTGGTGGGCGGTCTCGGCGCCGCGCTGGCCTTCGACTGGCTGATCCTTCCCTGATTCAGGAGTCCTCCCGATGAGAGGTCCTCCCGATCAGAGGTCTCCCTGATCAGAGGTCGAGGACCAGCCGCCCGCCCGCGCTCCGCGAGACGCAGATCAGCATCGAGTCGGTGCGCTCGGCGTCCGTGAGCAGCTCGTCCCGGTGGTCGATCTTCCCCTCCACGACCCGCTGTTGGCAGGTTCCGCAGAACCCCTGCTCGCAGGAGTACGGGACACCGGGCAGCTCGGCCCGGACGGCGGCGAGCACCGACTGGTCCGGCGCCACCGCCACCGTACGGCCGGAGCGCCGGAGTTCGACCTCGAAGGCGTCGTCACCGCCGGCCGTGGCGGTGGGGGAGAAGCGCTCCAGGTACGGGACGCGGCCCGGCGGCATCGCGGCGGCCACCGCGTCCATCAGGCCGTCCGGGCCGCAGCAGTACACCGCGGTCTCCTCCGGCACCTCGGAGAGGAAGCCGAGCTCCGGACGGCCCGACTCGTCCTCGGCGACGACGCTCACGCGGTCGCCTCCCGCGCCCAGCCTCTCGACCTCGTCGAGGAACGCCATGGTGGCCCGCTCGCGTCCGCAGTACAGCAGCCGCCAGTCGGCGCCGGCGGCCTCGGCCGCGCGGAGCATGGGCAGGACGGGCGTGATGCCGATGCCTCCGGCGACGAAGACGTAGGCGGGGGCGTCGACGAGCGGGAAGCGGTTGCGCGGGCCGCGGATCTCGACCTCCGTCCCCTCGTGGAGCTGTTCGTGCACCTCGCGCGAGCCGCCGCGGCCGTCCTCGATCAGACGGGTGGCGATCGTGTACGCCTCCGTGTCGGCCGGGTCCCCGCAGAGCGAGTACTGGCGTACGAGGCCGGACGGCAGGACGAGGTCGACGTGGGCGCCCGGCTGCCAGGCGGGCAGTCCGGCGCCTTCGAGGCGGAGCCGGACCACGCCCTCGGCGGGCTCGCCGCGCTCGGTGATCAGGACCCTGCGGGTGACGGTGGAGAGACGGCCGCGGCCCGACGTCGGTTCGTCGAGGGCGGGCATGGGCCACAGTGGTGAGGCGTCGATCCGGCGGCGCGCGGCGCGCTTGGCGAGGAGCACGGCTCCGGCGGCCAGGAGAAGGGTGACCGGTCGGGGCATCAGCGGCCTCCGTTGGCGCCGGGGGAGGAGGCGAGGTAGGCGGCCGCCTGGGCGGTGTTCCCCTCCTGGGAGGGGTGGTAGGAGCGGCTGAGATAGCGGGGGATCGCGCGCAGCAGGTCCGGCGTGGACGGCAGTACGCCCTCCCTGCCCTTGCGGACGAGCTGCCCGACGGACGCCTTTCCGTCGGTGAGCGTCGGATCGTTCTCCATGAAGAAGCGGGTGCCGCGCTGCCAGAGGAAGACCATCGCGGCGAAGGCGGTGGCCCAGGTGCGCGCCCGGCGGCGGTAGCCGCCGTCGAGGTGCATGAAGAGTTCGAACGCGACGGAGCGGTGCTCGACCTCTTCCGCGCCGTGCCAGCGCAGCAGGTCGAGCATGGTGGGGTCGGCGCCCCGCCGGTCGAGCTCCTCGGCGTTGAGGACCCAGTTGCCGAGGAAGGCGGTGTAGTGCTCGATGGCGGCGATGAGGGCGACCCGCTCCATCAGCCACCAGCGGCGCGGCCTGCCCGGCGGCAGGGTCCGGTCGCCGAGCAGCTTCTCGAAGAACCAGTCGACCTGCGCGGTGTACGGCGTGGGGTCGAGGCCGAGCTTCCTGAGGTGGGGGAGGACGTCGTCATGGGCCTGGGAGTGGACGGCCTCCTGCCCGATGAAGCCGATGACGTCCGCACGCAGCCGGTCGTCGGTGATGAGCGGCAGCGCCTGCTTGTAGACGTGCACGAACCAGCGCTCCCCGGCGGGGAGCAGGAGGTGCAGCACGTTGATGGTGTGGGTGGTGAACGGGTCGCCGGGAACCCAGTGGAGCGGGGTCTCCTCCCAGTCGAAGGAGACCTTCCGGGCCTTGAGCTCGATGTGCTCCGACGCGACCGGGGCAGGCTGCGTATTAGACATGGCGTCAATGTACTGAGGCGTAGGCGGCGGCGACAGGGTCGTGCACGGCCTTTTCGCGGTGGGGTGCGACGGACCGGGCGGGGCGCCCTCCCCCGGGCGCACCAGGTCCTCACGCCCGCAGGTCCTCACGCCCGCAGGCCCCCCGCAGGTTTTCGCGCCCGCACACCCTCCCGCCCACAGGCCCTCGCGCCCCCTACCGCAGCGCGCCCACCCTCCTGCCGTCCTTCAGGGTGCCGTGGAGGTCGGCCCGGGCGCCCGGCTTCGTCCGCAGGGCCAGGAGGTGCCCGTCCGCGCGGCCCACGACCCCGCCCGAGGTCTCCAGCGACGTGAAGTCGCCGCTCCCCGCCGCCAGGACGTACCAGCTGCCGCTCTTCGCCTGCCACAGCACCCCCGCGAGCACCCGCGGGTCCCGCACCCCGCACGCGGGGGACTCCTCGGCCTTCGCAGCGAGCGCCGCCGGGGCCTCGACGGGCGCCTGGAACTGGGCGAGGACCCTGCTCCCGGTGCCGCGCCACGTCTCCGCCCGGGTGCACACCCAGGCGGCCCGGCCGCCGCCCTCCGGCAGCGGCTGCGTGGCGAACCGCCAGGAGTTCACCGTCCGCACCCCGTGCGAGAACACCGTCGTCAGACCGCACGCCGTCCGCGCCCACGCCGCACGAGCCTCCTCGCCCGTGGCGTCCACCGGCGCCGCCGGCGGGCCCGCCGTCAGCCGGGCGGGCGCCAGCTCCCCCAGATCGGTCAGGAGCCGCACGCCCGTACCGTCCCGCAGCTGGAGCGCGTTCCAGGCCGTGCACGCCCGCGCCGACGCGGGGCTCGGCATCGGATCGGTCACCCCGTCCGCGTTCCGCCCCAGCGGCCACGGCTTCTTCGAGGGCGCCAGCAGATCACGTACCACCGTCTCCTTCACCCAAGGAGCCGTCAGATAGCGGACGTTCCCCGCGGCGCGCGAGACGACCAGGGCCGCCGAGCCCGCCTCGTCCGCCCCGTCCGTCCGCGCGAAGTCCAGCGCCGCACCGCTCGTCCCCCCGGCCGGCTCCGCGTACCGCACCGCCCGCAGCCCGTCGTGGAAGAGCACCACCCGCGCGCCGTCGACGTCCCCGGCGTACAGCAGCTGCGGCGCGCCCATCGGCGGCCCCACCGGTGTCCCGGGCGTCGCCGACGACCGCACCGAGCCGCCCGGCCGCGCCCACACCGCGAGGGCCCGCCGCAGCAGCGCCCGGTCCCCGACCAGGCCGCCGCGCTCCGGCCACACCGAGAAGTCCACGCGCGCCGAACGCTGCCAGAACCCGGGCGGGACCCGCTTGAGCTTCCCCGGGTCCAGCGCCGCCTCGGCGGCCGGATTACGGGCGTACGAGGGCGCCGCAGCACCGTTTCTGCCCCAGCCGTCCCCGGGCAGCCCGAGCAGCGTCCCGCACACCGCCACCGCCGCCGTCGCGGCGAGCACCGCCTTGCCGTGCTGGCGGCGCCGCATGAGGTCCGTCGGCCGGGCCTGGAGCGAACACGGATCGAACTCGGGCGATTCGAGCAGGCCGTACTCCGCCCCCGCCCCGTCCGCCTCGGCGAGCGCCGCCTCCGCGTCCGCCTCCGACACCCCGGCCGCCGCGAGCACCCGCAGCACCTCCGGGTCGCCCTGCCGCTCCAGTCCGCGCAGCACGTACGCCGCGCGTGCGGGCCCCGAGAGGGCGGAGAGCCGCTGGTCCAGGGCCAGTTCGTCGGCCCCGCCGGCCCGCGGGAACAGCCGGAGCCCCCACACCTGCGGCAGCAGCGGCGGGAACTGGGCCCGGCGCGGCAGCGCCCGGCGCTTCAGCGGCAGTCCGGCGATCAGCGCCTGCCGCAGCACCTCGCCCCGCACATAGGCGTAGCCCGGATCGACGGCGTCCTCCGGCCGGCGCGCGGCCGGAAGGGCGCCGCCGGACGTCCGGCGGCGCGGCAGCGACCGCTGGACGACCGCGTGCGCGGTCAGCACCCGGCGGTTGCGCCCCAGCGAGGGCGGCAGCACGAGGTACGCGATCCGGACCAGCCGCGGATAGTGCTCGACGAGCGCTGCCTCGGCCTGCTCGACGTCGACGGGCCCCGGGGCGGGATCGGGGCCGTGGGGGGAGGGGGCGAGTTCCTGGGTGCTCACGTTCAGCAGAACGAGCGAATCTTGCGATGGTCACCCCGGTCGCCGTCACCCGGCCAGGTGCACGCCGGTCGCCCGTCCCGCCCGTCACCCAGCCCGTCGCCGCGGTGGCCGTGGGCTCAGGCCGCGTACACCGTCAGCCGCTCGCGGATCACGTCCGTCACCTCGTCCGGAACCCCGAGCCCGTCCCGTACGTACTTCTCCATCGAGCCGTGCCGGACCGCCACCTCGTCCAGGGCCGCCGCCAGGTACTCCGGCACGACTCCGATCAGAGCCAGCGCCAGGTCCGGATCGCCGCCCTGCGCGGTGAAGCCCTCCACCATCGGTGCGAAGGCCCGGCGGACGGCCGTGTTGACCGACAGGTACTCCGCCATGACCGTCTCCTCGTCCGCGCCGAGGACCGACAGCAGGATCGTCGCCGCCCAGCCCGTGCGGTCCTTGCCCGCCGTGCAGTGGAAGAGCAGCGGGCCGCCGCGCGGATCACCCAGCTCGGCGAGGAAGGCCCGGTACGCCGCGCGGGCGGAGTCGGTGGCGACGAAGGCCCGGTAGGTGCGGGCGAAGGCCTCCCGCACCTTGCCCCCGCCGAGCACCTCCTCGGCGAGCACGGGGTCGCCGAGGAGGGTCTTCAGCCGGGCGGCGGGCGGCAGACCGCTCGTGGCCAGATGGTCGGCGAGCACGTCGGCGACGAGCAGCCGCCCGCCGTCCGGGACGTGGTCGGGCCGGTCGGCGCGCTCGGCCGCGGTGCGGAAGTCGACGACCGTACGGATGCCCAGGGCGGCCACCACCGGGTCGGCCGAGTCGAGGCGGTCCAGCCGGCCGGAGCGGAAGACCCGGCCGGGGCGGACGCTGCGGCCCTCGCCCAGAGGGAGGGGGCCGAGGTCGCGGAGGTTGGCGACGCTGGTGGCGGGAATGGCGGGCATGGCGTCGACTCCTCCGGATCAGTCCTTTTCGTACCAAACCGTAATCGATCGGATTCCACCACTCCTGGCGTTCGGCCCCGGAACAGGTGAGCGGGCGGGCAGGATGAGGGGATGCTGATGCGTACGCGGCGAACGGCGGAGGCGGCGGTCCTGGCCGCCGCGATGGTGCTGATGACCGGGTGCGGTGGCGGTGGCGGTGGCAGGGGCGACGGGCCCGAGGAGGCCACCGGCACCCTGGAGGAGATCGCCGCGAAGGCCGCGTGCGAGCCCGAGCTGCGGCCGGACGCTGCCGAGCTGCGTCAGGCGTCGTGCGCGACGGGCGACGGTACGTATGTCCTGCTCACCTTCGCCAGCGACCGCGGCCAGCGCGAGTGGCTCAACGAAGCCAAGGACTACGGCGGTTCGTATCTCGTCGGCCGCAAGTGGACGGTGGCCGGCGACGCGCGGACGGTGGAGCGGGTACGCGAACGGCTCGGTGGTCGGATCGAGACCACCGAGCCGCACGCGCCGCACCCCTCGCACACCGGCGGGCACCACTGAACTAGGAACAGCGGCGACCTTCGTTGAGGCAGGCCACCAGGCGCTTCATCAGCCGCTGGTCGAAGACGTTGATGAAGTCCCCGTGGTCGGTGACCGGTTTGTGCAGCTGTTCCGGGAAGGAGTCCACGGCGAACCCCGGGCCCGGCGGCACGTCGTACACGATCCGCTGCACGAGCTGCGGAATCGCCCGGAAGCCGGCGCCGCACCGGCCGGAGACGGGATCGGCGAAGGCCACGTGCGTCCGGTGGTTGGCGCTGTCGGTGTTCCGCCCGTCCCAGCAGCTCTGGAACCGGAAGGTGCGCACCACCTTGCTGCCCTCGGGGCAGATCGGGTACTTGTCCTTCAGCTGCCGGTCCTCGAAACCGGTGCACGACCAGGAGGCGTTGGCGTTCGCGTCGCCGTTGGTGAACGCCTTCGCGTCCCCGGTGATGATCCGCAGGAACCGCGGCATCGCGGTGACCTTGGAGACCGGACTGCCGACGAACTCCAGGGTGACCTCGTCGGGTGTCTGGATCTCGCCGACGTTCTGGTCGTTGCCGCCGCCGTCGGCCTCCGCGTCCGCCTCCGCCCGCCCGTTCTGGAGCCGGAGCACCGGCCAGTAGTAGGTGGAGCGGTCGCCCTGGTTGCGGCAGGTGGTCCGGCCCCTGGCGAGGTCCTCGTCGTCGGCGAAGGCGTCGTTGGCCTGGTTGCCGACGTAGTCGTGCATGTGGTGGGCGCCGTTGCGCACGCCGGGCGCGACGATCACGTTGTCCGGATTGAACTTGCCGTTCTCGTTCCGCCCGCAGTCGGTGGTGAAGGTGCCGCGGGAGGCTCCGCGCAGCTGCCGGGGCGCGCGCACATCGGGAGCCACGGTCTGGATGTCGACGAAGTCGGAGGCCTCCGGTCCGTTGCCGGCGTCGCCCTCGTCGCCGGCGTTCTCCTCGCCGTCCCGCCCGTCGTCGCCGTCCTCCTGCGGAGCGTCGTCGTCCGCCCGGAGGGTGCAGGGCGCCAGACTCTCCAGCGGCGGCTGTTCGAGCAGGAGGCCGATCCGCTGGAGGATGGTGCGGCGCTCGTTCTCCAGCGGGGTCAGGATCTGCTGCTCGGCGAACCCCGGATCGCGCTCCGCCCGCTCCTTGTTGTCGGCGAACCGCTGGTACGCGACGGTGATCTGGCTGTCCAGCGTGGCCAGTTCCCGGTCCACCGCACCGCGTACGGATTCCGGCACCTCGGACAGCTCCTCGGCCACGTCCGGGCAGTCGATCGTGGAGAGCGACGTGACCCGGCCGGCGGACGGATCGCCCCGGCCCTCGCCGGCCGAGGCGTACACATTGACGGCGATGAGCCCGCCTCCGCCCAGGACGAGTGCGACGGAGGCGGCCACCACGCGCTTCGCGCGTGTCGAACGTTTTCGTGTGCGTCCCATGGGGCTCTATACGGAAGGGACGCCTGGGGCGTTCAGCCCGAGACGACGGGACCCCGGTCCGAGAGCAGGGCGGCCTCCCGTTCCGGGGAGAGGCCGACCGGGGGCCGGTCGGGACGCCGAGGCGCCGAACCGCCGATCGATTCCAGCCACGCCCAGGTGTCCGCGACCGTCTCCGCCGCCGGCCGGCAGCGCAGCCCCGCGGCGAGCGCCTTGGAGACGTCGGCGGTGTGCATCGCGTCGTAGAGCTCGCCCGGCGGGATCCATACGGGCAGGTCGGACCAGGGTTCGACGCCGGCCGCGAGCACTGTCTCCGGGTCGGTCCAGCGCAGCTCGGCGTCGGAACCGGTCACCCGCACACAGGCGTCGAGCAGCTCGCCCATGGTGGTGTGCCCGGGCGGCGAGACCAGGTTGTACGGGCCGGTCAGCCCGGCCTCGGCCGCGTCGAGCGTCCACTCGGCGAGGTCGCGGACGTCGATGTACTGGAGCGGCAGCGAGCGCGGTCCTGGCGCGAGGACCGGGCCGCCCCGGGCGATCCGGCCCAGCCACCAGGGGAGCCGGCCGACGTTCTCGTACGGGCCGATGATCAGCCCCGCCCGGACGAACAGCGTGCGGTCGGGTCCGAACGCGTCGAGGGCCGCCAGCTCGCCGCCCCGCTTGGCCCGCGCGTACGGCACCTCGCCGGCGTCCGGGTCACCCTCGACCAGCGGACCGTCCTCGCTGAGACCGGCCGCCGGCGGCCAGGCGTACACCGAGCGGCTCGACACATAGACGTACCGTCCGACCCGGTCGGCGAGGAGCCGGGCCGCGTCCCGCACCGCCGAGGGCGCCGACGACCAGGTGTCGACGACGAGGTCCCACTCCCCGTCCGCCAGCGCGGCGAGCCCTTCCGCCACCGGGGCCGTACGGTCGCCGATCAGGGTCCGTGTGCCGGGCGGAGCGTCATGACGGCCCCGGTGGAAGACCGTCACCTCCCAGCCCCGGCCGAGCGCGGCCTCGGCCACGGCGCGCCCGGCGAACTCCGTACCGCCCAAGATCAGAAGTCTCATGCCACGACTGTGCACCCCGGGACGGCCGTTCGCACAGCCGTTCCGCTGCGGGAGGAAAACGGAACCGGGCAGGGTGCGGGGAGAGGATGGGAGGCGGTCTCCCGCGGTCGGCGGCGGGATGTCACCATGTCCGGACCATGACGGATGCCCGGTCGCCGATACGCGCCCTGCGAGCCGCGCTCTTCGCGGCCGTGTGCGTGACATTGGCCGCCGTGGGGCATTCGTCCATGTCTGCGCACGATCTCGCCCCCCGTTCGCTGTACGCCGCCTTCGCCGTCACGAGCGGCCTGGCGTGGCTGGTGAGCGGGCGGCGCCGGGGCCCGCTCGCGATCGGCGGCGGGCTGCTGGCCGTCCAGACGGCGCTGCACCTGATCTTCTCCTCGGGTGAGTCGCACACCGGCGCCGACCACGGCTCCCTGGCCCATCCCTCCCCGGGGCACGCGTCCATGGGCCACGCGTCCATGGCGGATCCCACCGCGAACCCGCTCTTCGACCTGGCCGGCGGCCACACCTCCGTCGGGATGCTCGCCGCCCACCTGCTGGCCGCCGTGGTCTGCGGTCTCTGGCTGGCCCGCGGTGAGGCCGCGCTCTTCGCCCTCGGCCGAGCCGTCGGGGCACTGGCCTTCACCCCGCTGCGTCTGCTGCTCGCCGTCGCGCACCTGCCCGCCCCCCGGCCCGCGCCGCCCGTACGCACCCGCCCGCGCCCCCGCGGCCTGTGCGGCGTCGTCCTCGCCCACGCCCTCTCCCGGCGCGGCCCGCCCCGGCTGTCCGCCCCCCGCGCCACCGCCCTCGGAGCTCACGTCTGACCCGGGGGCCGATACCCCCTGTCGGCACGACACCGACACCGACTCCGAGGACAGCCATGACCATCGACGATCCCGCGCGCCCGGCCGCGGCCGAAGCGCCCACGGGCCCGGCCGCCGACGCCCCCGAACGCGGAACGGCCTGGAGCGCCCTGCGCCCCCTCGTCCTGCGCCTCCACTTCTGGGCGGGCGTGCTCATCGCCCCCTTCCTGCTCGCCGCGGCCGCCAGCGGACTCCTCTACGCCCTCTCCTTCCAGGCCGAGAAGGTTCTCTACGCGCACGAGCTGGAGGTCCCCGTCGGGGACCGGACCGTACCGCTCTCGCGGCAGGTGCACGCCGCCACCAAGGTGAACCCCAACGGCACCGTCACCGCCGTCTGGCCCTCCTCCGAGCCCGGCGCCACCACCCGCGTCCTGATGGCCGACCCGGACGTCGAGGAGGGCACGTCCCTCGCCGTCTTCGTCGACCCGTACACCGGGGAGATACGCGGACAGCTGCCCAGCTACGGCAGTTCGGGCGCGCTGCCGCTGCGCACCTGGATCGACGGACTCCACCGCGATCTGCACCTCGGCGACGTCGGCCGCAACTACAGCGAGCTGGCCGCCAGCTGGCTCTGGGTGGTCGCGCTCGGCGGCCTGGCGCTGTGGACCGGCCGCCGCAGGAAGAACCGCCGCTCCCTGTTCGTACCGGAGCGCGGCCCGAAGTCCCGCCGCCGGACCCTCTCCTGGCACGGCTCGGTCGGCCTGTGGGCGGTGACGGGACTCGTCGTCCTCTCCGCGACCGGACTGACCTGGTCGCGGTACGCGGGCGAGAACATCGGCGCGGTCCAGGACCAGCTCGGCGGCGCCACCCCGACCGTCTCGGCGACGCTCGAAGGCGCGTCGGCCGGCGGCCCGTCCGAGCACGAGGGCCACGGGGCGGGCCACGGCGCCGGCCACCCGGCCCCGGCCGCGCCGGGCACGGACGTCGGCATCGACAGGGTCGTCGAGTCGGCCCGCGCGGCCGGTGTCGACGGCAGGATCTCCGTCGTGCTGCCCTCCGAGGGCAAGGGCTATGTCGTCAAGGAGACAGACACCCAGTTCCCGGTCCACCTGGACTCGGTGGCGGTGAACCCGGCCGACGGCACGGTCATGGACGAACTGCGGTTCACGGACTATCCGTTGCTCGCCAAGCTCACTCGGTTCGGCATCGACGCCCACATGGGCGTCCTCCTGGGCCTGGCCAACCAGCTGGTCCTCGCCGCCCTCGCGCTCGCCCTCGTGCTGCTGATCCTCTGGGGCTACCGCATGTGGTGGCTGCGCCGTCCGGGCCGCCCGGTCGCGCGCGGGGCGTGGCGGAGGGTTCCGCCGACGATGCTGCTGCCGCTGCTCGCCGCGACGGCCCTGGTCGGCTGGTTCGTGCCGATGCTGGGCCTGAGCCTGCTGGTGTTCCTGGCGGCCGACCTCGTGACCGGCCTGGTGACGAAGGCGAGGTCCCGGAAGCGTGACCGGGACCTCGCCACGCCCGCCTGATCAGGGCGTGTACGTGTAGCCGACCCGCCGCACGGTCCGGATCGTGCGGCGGTGCTCGGCGCCCAGCTTGCGGCGCAGCCGCGCCACATGCACATCGACGGTCCGGCCGTCGCCCACATGCCCGTACCCCCACACCGTCGTCACCAACTGGTCTCGGGTGTGGACCCGGTGGGGATGGGCGACGAGATGGGCGAGCAGCTCGAACTCGAGGTAGGTGAGGTCCAGCGCCCTCCCGTCCACGGCGGCGATCCGCCGCGCGCTGTCGATGGACACCGGCCCCTCCTGCGGCTCGGCCGTCGCCGCCGGGGCGGCCGCCGGTGCGTGCTGGTCGGCCGGGACGAGGACGAGATAGCCGACCATGGGCGGTCGGCCGGGCAGCGCCGGCAGCGTGTGCGGGGGCGCGGGCAGCAGCGTGGCACCGGGCGGCAGGAATTCCGCGACCCGGGCGAGGCCGGTGGCCTCCTGGGGTTCGACGGCCCGGAGTCGGTGCCGGCCGGGACGGACGGCCGTGAGGGACGTGGTCGGGGAAGCGCTCTGGGTGTGGGCCATGAGGAGTCAGCTCTTTCGCGCGGAGAAACGGACGGAGAGGTCTCGTACGTCGTGCGCGTCGACCGAAGGCCGGGGGGCTTTAGAGGGCCGACGCGTTCCTCGCGCGGCAACACACCCGGTCGAAGTCGTGGTGCTGACGGGAAGGCCAGAACGGCTCCAGGTCGTGACGACCCGTCGCGGCGACGTTCTGGGTGATGGCCATGGCCTCATTCAACCAGAAGGAACCACCGACGAGCAGCCACTCCCCGGCCAAATCCCCTTCCGGGAAAGGCGAAAGGGCGCCCACCTCACGGCGGGCGCCCTCTTCCGTACCGGGGCGGATCAGACCTGGCCGGCCTTCTCCAGGGCCTCGCAGCAGGTGTCCACCAGGAGGCGCGTCACGACGTACGGGTCGACGTTCGCGTTCGGGCGGCGGTCCTCGATGTAGCCCTTCCGGTCCTGCTCGACCTGCCACGGGATACGGACCGAGGCGCCGCGGTCCGAGACACCGTAGGAGTACTCGTCCCACGGGGCCGTCTCGTGCAGACCCGTCAGACGGTCGTCGATGCCCGCGCCGTAGTTCTTGACGTGGTCGAGCGGCTTCGAGCCCTCGCCCAGGGACTCGCACGCGGTGATGATCGCGTCGTAGCCCTCGCGCATCGCCTTCGTGGAGAAGTTGGTGTGCGCGCCCGCGCCGTTCCAGTCGCCCTTCACCGGCTTCGGGTCCAGCGTCGCCGAGACCTTGAAGTCCTCGGCCGTGCGGTAGAGCAGCCAGCGCGCCACCCACAGCTGGTCGGCGACCTCCAGCGGCGCCAGCGGGCCGACCTGGAACTCCCACTGGCCCGGCATGACCTCGGCGTTGATGCCGGAGATGCCCAGGCCCGCCTTCAGGCAGTTCTCCAGGTGCGCCTCGACGACGTCACGGCCGAAGATCTCGTCGGCGCCGACACCGCAGTAGTAGCCGCCCTGCGGAGCCGGGAAGCCGCCGACCGGGAAGCCGAGCGGACGCTCGCCGTCGAAGAAGGTGTACTCCTGCTCGATGCCGAAGATCGGCTCCTGAGCGGCGTACTTCGCGTAGACCTCGGCCAGCGCGGCGCGCGTGTTGGACTCGTGCGGCGTCATGTCCGTGTTGAGGACCTCGCACATCACCAGGATGTCGGCACCGCCGCGGATCGGGTCCGGGCAGACGAAGACCGGCTTCAGGACGCGGTCCGAGGCGTGGCCCTTGGCCTGGTTCGTGCTGGATCCGTCGAAGCCCCAGATCGGCAGCTCGTCGAGGGTGGCGCCCGTGCCCGGCAGTATCTTCGTCTTCGAGCGAAGCTTCGCGGTCGGCTCGGTGCCGTCGATCCAGATGTACTCAGCCTTGAAGGTCACGGGCCTCATCCTTTGGGCGTGCGCTGCGGGTACTCGCGGCGGCTCGCGACGCTGCGAGAGCTGCGGTGTCGTGCTCTGTGTCTGCGCGCAGCTTCGCAACACGGGATTTCCCGCCCGTTGCCCGTTTGTGAACCCCGTGTTACTCAGCTCTCCCGATCTTCACCCTCCTCCCGCTCTTCCCGCTCTTCCCGCTCCTCCCGTTCGTCCTTCGCCCGGTGGGGCCGCCGCCGGGCCGTGTCGGTGGGGACCGGCAGACTGGGGACATGACGACGTTCCCGGATGGCAAGCCCCGTATCGGACTCCTCGGCACCGGCCCCTGGGCCGGGCGCACGCACGCACCGGCGCTGGCCGCGCATCCGGGCGTCGAGTTCGTCGGAGTGTGGGGCAGACGGCCCGAGGCGGCGGCGGAACTCGCCGCTGCCCGCGGCACACGCGCGTACGGTGACGTCGACGCCCTCTTCGAGGCCTGCGACGCCGTGGCCTTCGCCCTGCCGCCGGACATCCAGGCACCGCTCGCGGCGCGGGCGGCTGCCGCGGGCTGCCATGTGCTCCTCGACAAGCCGGTGGCCACGACGGTGGCGGCGGCCAGGGAGGTGGCCGAGGCGGTCGAGAAGGCCGGGGTCGCGTCGGTCGTCTTCTGCACGCTGCGGTTCGCGGAGCCGACGGCCCGCTGGATCGACGAACAGGCGGCGACGGGCGGCTGGTTCCTGGGGGAGGCCCACTGGCTGGGCTCCCTCTTCGCCCCGGGCTCCACGAGCGCCTACGCCGCCTCCCCCTGGCGGCGCGAGAAGGGCGGCCTGTGGGACGTCGGCCCCCATGTGCTCTCCGTCTACCTCCCCGTACTCGGCGATGTCACGGACATCACGTCCGTGCGCGGCCCGGGGGACACCCGTCACCTGGTCCTGCGGCACGCCTCCGGCGCGAGCAGTACGGCGACCCTGACCCTGAGCGCGCCGCCGGAGGCGGCGGAGGCGGCGCTCACGCTGCACGGCGAGCGGGGACGGGCCGTCATGCCGGGGTGGGACGGAGCGCTGGGGGCGCTGGGTCGTGCGGTGGACGCGCTGCTGGAATCGGCGCGGACCGGGGTTTCGCACGGGTGCGACGCCCGGTTCGGACTGCGGCTGACCGAGATCCTCGCGGAAGCGGAAGCGGAAACAGAGGCGGAAGCGGGGTCCTGAGGCGGAGGTGGCGTCGGGGGGTCAGGTCGTCGCCACCTCCTGAACGGGCTCAGCCCACGCGCTCGATCCGGGCCTCGCGGATCAGGAACTTGCCCGGTTCGCGGACCTGCTCGAAGGCCGCGTCGTTGAGGAGCACGCAACTGCCGGAGGCGGACGTGACCTCGACCGTGGTCGACTTGGCGTTGTCCAGGTTGGTCACCTTGAGGCGCGTGCCGGGCGGGAAACGGTCGCTGGACGCGGCGGGGGCGCCGCCCTCACCGGAGAGGGTGACGGTGGACCCGGCACAGACGACCTCGCCGGACGCCCCCGCGCCGGGTTCCGTGCCGGGTGCGGGCGGCGCGCTCGGCGCACCGGCCGCTGTCTCCGTGCCGGCTTCCGCGCCCGCGTCGGCTTCCGTCTCCGTGCCGGTCTCCGCGCCGGCAGCCCCCGTACCGCTGTCGGTGCCGCAGCCGGACGCCGCCTGTTTACGGCGGATCTCGGCGATCACCGCTTCCCGGTTGGCGATGCGGGCCGGGGACAGCGCGTCGGGCCGGGCGCGCTGGTCCGCGATGAAGCGCTCGTTGTTCCCGAGCGCCGTGGCCAGTCCTTCACAGGCCGCGGAGGCCTGACTCGTACCGGTCAGCACCACCGCCGTACCCCCGGCGAGCACAAGGGCACCTGCCAGCAGCGCGATCTTCTTCCTCCGGCTGAGCGTTCTCCTGCGTGACACGTGAGGCTCCGTTCGTCTTCCGTCGGTTCCTGTGGCGTCAGATACGAGGAGCGCGGCCGTTCCGCTCAATCCGGGGCCGGAGAACCATGCCCCGGCCCCGGCCCGCCGCCGCCGGTCACGCGGAGAGAACCTCCCCCAGCGCCGCGCACAGGGCGTCGAGGGCGGCGCCGTACAGCCGCTCGGGAGGCGTCGCGTAGCCGACGACGAGGCCGTCCGCCCTCCGGATGCCATCGGCCGCGCCCGGATGCCGGTAGCCGGCCAGCCCCTCCACCGCGACCCCGTGCCGGGCCGCCGCCTCGACCGCCGCGCACTCCGTGCCCCGGGGCAGCTCCACCACGGCGTGCAGCCCGGCCGCGAGACCCGTCACCCGTACCCCCGGGACGCGCTCGGCGAGGACCGCCACCAGCCGGTCACGCCGCCCGCGGTGGTGACGGCGCATCCGCCGGACATGCCGGTCGTACCCGCCCGAGGCGACGAAGTCGGCGAGGGTGAGCTGGTCGGTGGCCGACGAGTACGGCTCGCGCTCGCCCTTCGTCGCCACGACGGCGTCCACCAGCGTCCCGGGCAGGACCATCCAGCCGATCCGGAGCATCGGGGAGAGGCTCTTGCTGACGGAGCCGAGGAGGACCGTACGCTCGGGGGCGAGGCCCTGCAGGGCTCCCACCGGCCGCCGGTCGTAGCGGAACTCCCCGTCGTAGTCGTCCTCGACGACGAGGCCACCCGTCTCCCGCGCCCAGTCGAGCACCGCCGCCCGGCGGTCGGGCAGGAGCGGTCCACCGGTCGGGAACTGGTGCGCGGGGGTGAGAAGCACCGCGTCGACCGCGCCGGGCAGGAGGGGCAGGGCGCCGACATCGGCGCCGTTCTCGTCGACCGCCACGGGCACGGTACGGACCCCGGCCTCGGCGAGGAGCCCCCGGTGGAAGGGGAGCCCGTACTCCTCCACGGCCCACGGACCGGCCACGGTCCGGGCCAGCAGCCGCAGGGCGTGCGCCGTGCCCGAGCAGACCACGATCCGGTCCGCGCTCGTCCGCACTCCGCGCACCCGTGCCAGATACTCCGCGAGGGCCCGCCGCAGCTCCACCCGCCCCCGCGGGTCACCGATCCCGAACGCCTCGTGCGGCGCCGCCGTCAACGCCCGCCGCGCCGCCGCGAGCCAGGCCGTACGCGGAAAGGCGGCCGGGTCCGGCTTGCCCTGGACCAGGTCGTACGGGACGGGCGCCACCGCCCCCCGGCCCGCCACCGCCCCCCGGCCCGCCGCCCCGGCCGTGCTCGTCGCCCCAGCCCTGCCCGCCGCCCCCGCCGTTCCCGGCTCCGTGGCCACCGCTCGCGCCGCCACCCGCGTCCCGGACCCCTGACGGGAGGTCAGCCACCCCTCGGCCACCAGCTCCGCGTAGGCGTCGGCCACGGTGTTCCGGGCCAGCCCGAGATCGGCGGCGAGCGACCGGTACGGCGGCAGCCGCGCCCCGGGCTCCAGCCGCCCGCTCCGTACCGCCTCCCGCAACGCCCTGATCAGCACCGCGCGCCGGCTCCCCGGGCCGGTCAACTCCAGATGCAGATCGGCCCCGAGGACTTCGGCGGCCTCGGTCCAGGCGCCCGCCGTCATCCCGAGCCGTCCACGGCCATGATGTCGTACACCTCTCTCGTACTCCCCGGCGTGCACGCGCTCAGCGGGACATCGCGTCCCGCACCGCCTCCTCGCTCCGGGCCACCACGGCCGTACCGTCGTCGGCGGTGATGATCGGCCGCTGGATCAGCTTGGGATGCGCGGCGAGCGCCTCCACCCACCGGTCCCGGCTCGCCTCGTCCCGCGGCCAGTCCTTCAGGCCCAGCTCCTTGGCGACGGCCTCCTGCGTCCGCGTGATGTCCCACGGCTCCAGTCCGAGGCGCTCGAGAACGGCCCGGATCTCGTCGGGTTGGGGTACGTCCTCCAGATAGCGGCGAACGGTGTACCGGGCGCCCTCCCGGTCGAGCAGATCGATGGCGCCACGGCACTTGGAACAGGCGGGATTGATCCAGATCTCCATGGCGCAAACGTACCCGCTTCGGAGCCCCAAAGCGCCTCTGGCCAGGGATGATTGTCAGTGGCCGCGGGTAAAATCGTAGATGAAGGTGAGGGTCCCGGGGAGGGCCCGCACCCACCGTTCGCCAGGAGGTCGCCCATGGCCGTCGCCATGACCCGGACGCTGTCCCTCGAACCCTGGAAGCCCCTGCGGAAGCAGCCGCTCCCCGCGGGCCGCCCCCGCGAGTGGTACATCAGCCACAACCGCCGTCTGAAGGCCATGCGCCTGGCGATCGCCCTGCTCGACGCGGGCATCCACGACCCGGCGAAGGCCGGCAACGCCAAGATAGCCACCACGGCCGAACTCCTCGGCATCCACCCGCCCTCGGACACCACCTGCCAGATGGTCCGCGCCCTGCTCCGCTACGGCCGCTGACCGACATGACCTGACCGGCCGCCGGCCCCCGACCGTCCGATCGCGCGCGAAGCGAGGGCCGCCTCCCCCCCCCCGAGTGCCGGGGGGAGGCGGCCCTCGCCGCACAGAACGCGCCTGCGGTCGGCGCCAGTTGACCGATAGGATTTCCTCCTGATGATCCACCGTTCGGCCTCGGAACGGGCGACCGCCCTCCGCCGGCAGGTGGTTGCGTGAGGCGGCCGGCAAGCGGCCGCGGGGGAGCGAGGGGGACCCACCGGTGGAGAACGCGGTCGAGTTGGCCGACATGATCACACAGCTGCGGCAGGAGCTGAGCCGCGCGATGTCGGAAGGCCACCACGCCGACCTCCGCTTCCAGGCGGAGCGGGTCGAACTGGAGCTCACCGTGGGGATGGAGAAGAGCCGCGAACCCGGGGCGAAGGTGCGGTTCTGGGTCCTCGAAGCCGGCGCCGCCGCTCGGCAGGCCGCCACCGCCACGCAGCGGATCACGCTGACGCTGCAACCCGTACGCGCGGACGCCCCGGACCTGCCCGCGCTGATCTCCGGCGCCGACCTGCCCGACGAGGACTGACCGCACCATGACGCCGCCCCACGACGGCGGAGTGGACCCGAACCGCATCGCCGAGATCATCGTCCTCACCGCCGGGGGCCGCCGACGCGGTTCGGGCTACCGCGTCACCGGCACGGCCGTGCTGACCGCGGCGCACGTGGTGGCCGACGCGACCGAGGTACGCGTGCGCTTCAACGCCGACCGGCCCGGTCAGTGGACGACACCGGCGGCGGTCGCCTGGTCCGACATCGGCACCGACGCGGCCGTGCTCTCCATCGCACCACCGGCCGGCTCCCCGGCCGTCACACCCGCGCGGTTCGGCCGGGTCACCGACGACCGCCACGCCGTCGTCGACGTCCACGCGGCCGGATTCCCGCTGTGGAAGCAGCGCCGCCGCCCCGACGGAGGACAGTTCCGCGAACTCCACCAGGCCGACGGGACCGTGGCGGCGCTCTCCAACCTCCGCACCGGCACCCTGGAGATCACCGTCGCGCCGGCCGGAGCCGACCCCCGCCCCGAGGCGTCACCCTGGGCGGGGATGTCCGGCGCGGCGGTGTGGGCGGGCCGCCGCATCGTCGGAGTGGTCGCCGAGCACCACCGCCGGGAGGGCGCGGGCCGGCTGACCGCCACCCGCATCGACCACGTCCTGCGCTCCTCCGAGGAACCGCACCGCGCCGATCTGGCCGCGCTGTTGTCGATCGCCGACCCTCTCGCGCTGCCGGAGGCCGGTTCCGACGACACCGACCTCCCCGGCCCTGCCCCCGGCATCCGGTCCGAGCATTCCCGTACGTCCCAGGTGATCGGCCTTCCGGTCGCGCACGGGATCGAGTTGTTCAAGAACCGCACCCGCGAGATCGAGGCGATCGGCCGGCAGCTCGCCGACCCCTCCCTCCGCATGGTCACGATCACGGGGCGGCGAGGCATGGGCAAGAGCGCGCTCGCCGCCAAGTTCATGGACCTCCTCCACCGCGGCGAGTGGCCGGGGCACGTCCAGGCGCCACCGCCGTCGGGCCTCGTCAACCTCAGCACCCGCACCTCCGGCATCTCCCTGGAGCGGCTCTACTTCGACTGCGCCCAGCTCCTCGGCCCCGAGCACCTGACCCGCCTGCGCGAGACCTGGGCCGCGCAGTCGCCCGTACA
Organism: Streptomyces sp. NPDC003027; assembly: GCF_053591435.1. Classification (NCBI taxonomy): domain Bacteria; kingdom Bacillati; phylum Actinomycetota; class Actinomycetes; order Kitasatosporales; family Streptomycetaceae; genus Streptomyces; species Streptomyces sp. NPDC003027. The sequence continues at coordinate 15,932 of NZ_JBSFTU010000036.1, read as the reverse complement.
GGACAAACTCGACACCCTGTTCGGCGCGATGGGCGACAGACTCTTCGTCATCCTCATGGACAACTTCGAGGAGCTCCTCGACGACGACGGCAACGTCGAGGACGAGGAACTCGCGGTCTTCCTTGACTGCCTCTTCCGCGCCGGCTCCACCCCGCGCCTCCTGGTGACGTCGCAGATACCGGTCAGGCTCGCGCCGGAGCTGCGCCGTTTCGTCGCGCAGGTCGAACTGTCCGAGGGGCTGCGCCCCGCCGAGTCCGTCGCGCTGCTGCGCGAACTGGACCGTGACGGCAGCCTCGGCATCGCGGGCCTCTCCGACGAGGAGCTGCTGCGGGCGGCCGTCCGCGTCCACGGCGTGCCGCGCGCCCTGGAGCTCCTGGTCGGGGCCATGGCCGACGACGCCCTGACCCTGCCGAGTCTCCAGGACGTCCTGGAGAACTACGCCCAGCGCCGCGACGTGGTCGCCGGCCTCGCCCAGGACCGGTACCGACGGCTCGGCCCGGAGAGCCGCGGTGTCCTCGGCGTCCTCGCCGCCCTGCGCACACCGGTGACCCAGGCGACCCTCCGCCGGATCGTGGCCGCGCTCGACCCGGCGCTGGACGTCGCACCGGTCCTGTCGCGTCTGATCCGCGTGCACCTGCTGTCGGTGGACCGGGCGCGCCGGACGTTCGCGCTGCACCCGATGGACGCCGACCTGGCCTACTCCGCGATGCCGGCCGACGGCGCGATGGGACGCGAGGCGGTGGAACGGCGGATCGCCGACTGGTACGCCTCCATCGCCCCGCCCCGCTCGGCATGGCGGACCGTCGACGACATCCGGCCGCAGCGGCAGCGGTTCGACCACCTCGTGCGCGCCGGAGACTTCGACGCCGCCGCCACCGTCCTGAGCGGGATCAGCGAGTGGATGGTCTGGCACGGCTCGGTGCTCGGGGCGGTCTCCATGCACCTGGCCGTCGACGGACGGCTCACCGACGAACGGGCCAGGCTCGCCCACGTCGGGGCCTTCGGGCACGCCCGGCTGACCGCGGGACCGATGGAACACGCGGTCCGCCTGTTCACCGAAGCGGCCGACCTCGCGGAGCGCCTCGGCGACCACGACGCGCTGCGGAACGCCCTGTTCGGTCTCGGCGACGCCTACCGGCAGCTGGGCCGTCCCGACGCCGCCGTCGGCCCGCTGGCCCGCGCCGCCGACCTGGCCCACGAGACCGGCGACACCGAACGCGAGGTGCACGCGATCCTCTCCCTCGGGCTCGCCCACAGCTACCTGGGCGACGGGGAGACGGCGCTCGCCGGCGCCGACCGGCTGAGCGCGCTCGCGCGCGCCACCGGAGACCTTCTCACCGAGGCCCGCGCGTGGAACGCGCGCACGGTCGCGCTGCTGACGCTGGAGCGCTGGGAGGAGACGATCACCGCCGGCGAGCAGGCCGTACGCGCCTACCGGGCCGCGGGCATCCCGGAGGGGATCAACAACGCCCTGAACGCCCAGGGCCTCGCCCTGCTCGGTCTCGGTCGCGGCGGCGAAGCGGTGACCATGCTGAAGGCGGCGTTCGAGGAGGCGTCCCGGACGGAGAGTCCCCGCTCCGAGGGCGTCTGCCTCTTCAACCTGGCGTGGGCGTACTGGTGCGAGGGCCGGTACGCGCAGGCGGCCGAGACGGCCGAGCGGGCCTCGGTCTCGCTGCGGATCGCCGGGGCGGCGGAAGCGGCGGCGGCCCGCGAACTGGCCGAGGCCGCCCGCGCCCGGACCGTGCCCCGCCCCCGGGCCGCCGCCGACGCGCTGATCCGTGCGGCCGACGCGCTGGGCGGAAACGTCGAGGTGGTGGGCGGCTCCTGGCTCCTCGCCCACGCCCGGCGACTGCGCGCCGACAGCTGACGCCCCCCGCCCGCCGGGCGCGGGCGGCAGGACGCGGGGACACCACGGCTCCGTGGACGGTACGACCCCGTGGCCGGAACACGGCGAAGGCCGCCACCCGGGCGTGGGTGGCGGCCTTCGTACGCGATCCGCGGTTTAGAGGTCGAAGTACAGCTCGAACTCGTGCGGGTGCGGGCGCAGCTGGATCGGGGCGATCTCGTGCGTGCGCTTGTAGTCGATCCAGGTCTCGATCAGGTCGGAGGTGAAGACACCGCCCGCCTGGAGGTACTCGTTGTCCGCCTCCAGGGCGTCGAGGACCGCCGGGAGGGAGGTCGGGACCTGGGCGACGCCCGCGTGCTCCTCCGGGGCCAGCTCGTAGAGGTCCTTGTCGATCGGCTCCGCCGGCTCGATCTTGTTCTTGATGCCGTCGAGGCCCGCGAGGAGCAGCGCCGAGAAGGCGAGGTACGGGTTCGAGGACGGGTCCGGCGCGCGGAACTCGACGCGCTTGGCCTTCGGGTTCGAGCCCGTGATCGGGATGCGCATGGCCGCGGAGCGGTTGCGCTGCGAGTAGACCAGGTTGACCGGGGCCTCGAAGCCGGGCACCAGACGGTGGTACGAGTTCACCGTCGGGTTGGTGAAGGCCAGCAGCGACGGGGCGTGCTTCAGGATGCCGCCGATGTAGTAGCGGGCGGTGTCCGACAGGCCGGCGTAGCCCTGCTCGTCGTAGAACAGCGGGTCGCCGTTCGACCACAGCGACTGGTGGACGTGCATGCCCGAACCGTTGTCGCCGAAGATCGGCTTCGGCATGAAGGTCGCGGTCTTGCCGTTGCGCCAGGCGACGTTCTTCACGATGTACTTGAAGAGCATCAGGTCGTCGGCCGCGGCGAGCAGCGTGTTGAACTTGTAGTTGATCTCGGCCTGGCCGGCGGTGCCGACCTCGTGGTGCTGGCGCTCGACCTGCAGGCCGACGTTCTCCAGCTCCAGGGAGATCTCCGCGCGCAGGTCGGCGAAGTGGTCCACCGGCGGGGCCGGGAAGTAGCCGCCCTTGTAGCGGACCTTGTAGCCGCGGTTGTCCTCGACCTTGCCGGTGTTCCAGGCGCCGGCCTCGGAGTCGATGTGGTAGAAGCCCTGGTTCGCCGAGGTCTCGAAGCGCACCGAGTCGAAGACGTAGAACTCCGCCTCCGGGCCGAAGAACGCGGTGTCCGCGATGCCGGTGGAGGCCAGGTACGCCTCGGCCTTCTTCGCGATGTTCCGCGGGTCGCGGCTGTACTGCTCGCCCGTGATCGGGTCGTGGATGAAGAAGTTGATGTTCAGCGTCTTGTCGCGGCGGAACGGGTCCAGGCGCGCCGTCGACAGGTCCGCGCGCAGCGCCATGTCCGACTCGTGGATCGCCTGGAAGCCGCGGATCGACGAACCGTCGAAGGCGAGCTCCTCGGACGGGTCGAACGCCGTCGCAGGGATCGTGAAGTGCTGCATCACTCCCGGAAGGTCACAGAAACGGACGTCGACCATTTTGACGTCGTTGTCCTTGATGAACTTCTTGGCCTCGTCGGCGTTCTGGAACATCCAACTCCTCCTACTCCCGGCCCGGGGAGGGGCGGGGTTGCAGCTCGGTCGTGCGGCCAGTGCGGTGGCACACGCTGGACCCGACCATAGGCAGACGGGATTTCTCAAGCATGACCCATTTGTTTCACCCAAGTTAACCGCGCCGGGTGCGACCGGCATCGCGGAGAGCCGACGCCGACCCAGGCCGAAGTGATCAAAAGCGGGCACAGTACCGTGGACGCGTGGACAACAGGCAAGCATTGGGATCGTGGCTCTCGGGGCCCCGCGCGGCGGCCGAGGACGCGGGTGTGGACTTCGGCTACCGGGGGCAGCAGCTCGGCCTTCCCGAGGAGGGGCCGGGGTCGATCGCCCGCCCCGGACGACGGATCGGCGCCCTGGCCGTCGACTGGGCGCTCTGCATGCTGATCGCATACGGCCTGGTCACGGACGGCTACAGCCAGGCGACCGGCAACTGGGCCCTGGTCATCCTGCTCGCCCTGAGCGTGCTCACGGTCGGCACCGTCGGCTGCACCCCCGGCAAGCGCCTCTTCGGCCTCCGGGTCGCGTCCGTGCACGGCGGGCGCCTCGGCTTCGTCCGCGTCGTGCTCCGCAGTGTGCTGGTCTGCCTCGCCGTCCCGGCCCTCATCTGGGACCGCGACGGACGCGGCCTCCATGACCGCCTCACCGGCGCCGTCCAGGTCCGGATCTGACACACGGCCCACGTCTCGCCGCGCCGTACGAGAAGAGCCGTACGAGAAGGGCGCCCCCGGAACCTCTCGGTCCCGGGGGCGCCCTTCTCGTGTCAGCCGTTCCGGCGGCCTCAGCGCATCTTTCCGCCGCGCGGCATCCGCATGCCCTTCGGCATGGGGCCCTTCGGCAGCGGCATGTTGCTCATCAGGTCGCCCATCGCCCGCAGCCGGTCGTTGGCCGCCGTCACCTGCGGACCGGAGAGCACCCGCGGCAGCTTGAGCATGGTCGTACGGACCTTCTTCAGCGGCACCTGACCCTCGTCGTTGCCGACGACGATGTCGTGCACCGGCACGTCCACCACGATCCGGGCCATCTTCTTCTTCTCGGCCGCGAGCAGGGCCTTCACCCGGTTCGGGTTGCCCTCCGCCACCAGGACGATGCCCGCCCGGCCGACCGCGCGGTGCACGACGTCCTGGTTCCGGTTCATCGCCACCGCCGGCGTGGTCGTCCAGCCGCGCCCGACGTTCTGCAGCACCGCCGCCGCCGCGCCCGGCTGGCCCTCCATCTGGCCGAAGGCCGCCCGCTCGGCGCGCCGCCCGAAGACGATCGCCATGGCCAGCAGCGCCAGGATGAAGCCCAGGATCCCGAGATAGACCGGGTGCCCGATCACGAAGCCGATCGCGAGGAGGACACCGAGCACGACGATGCCCACGCCTGCGACGACAAGTCCGACCTTCGGGTCGGCCTTCCGGGTCATCTTGTACGTGAGGGCGATCTGCTTCAGTCGCCCCTGGTTCGCAGCGTCACCGCTGCCCGTGTTTGCCTTCCTCGCCATGTCCTGAAGTTTACGTGGCCTGGGAGGCGCGGCCCGCCACGGCCTCCATCACATGCTGGGCCTCGACCCGGTCCTTGGCCCGGCGGCGGTCCTCCAGGACGGAGGTCCAGGCGTTGCGGCGGGCGGTGCGCTGGCCGCCGGCGAGGAGCAGCGCCTCGACGGCCTTCAGGGCATCGGTGACGGACGGGATCGCGGTGGCGCGGACGTGCGTCGCGGCCTGCATGTGGGTCCTCCCTCGAGAGCGGATGGAACGAGGTGGGGGAAGGCGAGGGGATCGGCGGTGCGGCGACCCTCTGTGACCCAAGGGTCACGGTTCGGTGTTACCAGCGGATGACCCGGTGGTCAAACACTGGTGAAGGGCGAAAGTGCCCGGACGCGCCTCTCCGAATGCGTCCCGAAACACCGACGCGGCCCGTACGGCCCCCTGACCTGCGGAGGCGTACGAGCCGCGAAGGATTCGGCCACTACCGGCCGGTAACATCTTGTGCGCGGATTCACACAGCCGGGGTGGCGTCGTCAACGGCGCCCGCTCCGCCTCGCCACCGCTGCGGCCGCGTGCCCGCCCTCGTTCCTCGGGCGGACCCGCAACCTACGCTTCGGCTCGGCTGCGCTTCTGGGACACCTGCCGGTCGAGCTCCGCCTCGCCACCGCTGCGGCCGCGTGCCCGCCCTCGTTCCTCGGGCGGCCCCGCAACCTACGCTTCGGCTCGGCTGCGCTTCTCCATCGCCTGCTGGAACAGGCGCCCCGCCCGGTACGACGAACGAACCAGCGGGCCCGACATCACACCCGAGAAGCCGATCTCGTCGGCCTCCTCCTTCAGCTCCACGAACTCCTGCGGCTTCACCCAGCGCTCCACGGGGTGGTGCCGGACCGACGGACGCAGGTACTGCGTGATCGTGATCAGCTCGCAGCCGGCGTCGTGCAGCTGCCGCAGCGCCTCGCTGACCTCCTCACGGGTCTCGCCCATGCCCAGGATCAGGTTCGACTTCGTGACCAGACCGTAGTCACGCGCCTGGGTGATGACGTCCAGCGACCGCTCGTAACGGAAGCCCGGACGGATCCGCTTGAAGATCCGCGGAACCGTCTCGACGTTGTGCGCGAAGACCTCGGGGCGCGAGGCGAAGACCTCCGCCAGGAGCTCCGGCACCGCGTTGAAGTCGGGGGCGAGCAGCTCCACCTTCGTACGGCCGTCGGCGCGGCCCGCCGTCTGCTCGTGGATCTGGCGCACGGTCTCCGCGTACAGCCAGGCACCGCCGTCCTCCAGGTCGTCGCGCGCGACGCCCGTGATGGTGGCGTAGTTCAGGTCCATCGTGACGACCGACTCGCCCACCCGGCGCGGCTCGTCACGGTCCAGCGCCTCCGGCTTGCCCGTGTCGATCTGGCAGAAGTCGCAGCGCCGCGTGCACTGGTCACCGCCGATGAGGAAGGTGGCCTCGCGGTCCTCCCAGCACTCGAAGATGTTGGGACAGCCCGCCTCCTGGCAGACCGTGTGCAGACCCTCGCTCTTCACGAGACTCTGCATCTTCGTGTACTCGGGACCCATCTTCGCCCGGGTCTTGATCCACTCGGGCTTGCGCTCGATGGGGGTCTGAGCGTTACGGACCTCCAGGCGCAGCATCTTGCGTCCGTCGGGTGCGACTGCGGACACGACCGGCTCCCTGTAGCTTCGATTCTTCGGCGCCCACCAGGGTACGCCCGTTGTTCGTACGGTTTTCCGTCTGGCCAACCTGCGGCCGGAGCCCGGCATTCCCCGCCGGTCCTCCCTGAGCCCTGATCCTCCGGACCGGCCCTGGTCGTTCCCTAGGGGGCGGCGGCCGGAGCCGTCTCGCGCGCGACCTCGCGCGGCTTCAGCTCCGCGCCCTCCAGAACCGCCTTCAGGTACTTCTCCACCACCGGCAGGACCTCCTCGATCGTGATGTCCCGGCCCAGCTCGTTCGCGAGCGAGGCCACGCCGGCGTCCCTGATGCCGCACGGGATGATCCGGTCGAACCAGGTGTTGTCCGGGTTCACGTTCAGCGCGAAGCCGTGCATCGTGACGCCCTTGGCGACCCGGATGCCGATCGCCGCCAGCTTCCGGTCCTCCCGGCGCTGTCCGGCGTTGGACGGGGCGTACTCCGGCCCGTTCATCCGCGGGTCGAACTCCTCGTCGTGCAGCCGCGGGTCGAAGTCCAGGGAGAGTCCGCCGAACGACGGCCGCTCCTCCACCGGGTCGCCGAGCACCCAGACACCGCTGCGGCCCTCGATCCGGGTCGTCTCCAGGCCGAACTCGGCCGCCGTGCGGATCAGCGCCTCCTCCAGGCGGCGGACGTGCGCGACGACGTCGACCGGGCGGGGCAGCTTCATGATCGGGTAGCCCACGAGCTGGCCGGGGCCGTGCCAGGTGATCTTGCCCCCGCGGTCCACGTCCACCACCGGCGTACCGTCCAGGGGGCGCTCACTGTCCTCCGTACGCCGGCCGGCGGTGTACACCGGCGGGTGCTCCAGGAGAAGACAGGTGTCCTCGATCTCGTCGGCGAACCGGGCCGCGTGCACCTCGCGCTGCTTGTCCCAGGCCACCTGGTACTCGACGGCGTCCTCACCGAAGCCCAGACGGACGAATCGCAGCTCACTCACGGCAATGCCTCCTCAGGGGTGCCGGAGGCCGGGTTCCGGGGATCGTCCCGGGGGCCGGCTCGACACCATGCGTCATTCGCGCCCATGCCACTGTACGGCGGCACCGAGGACACCGGTCCGGCAGGTGCGGCGGGGTCTCCCACGTCAGCGGCGCCCCCAATCCTCACACGATCGGATGAATGTGGGGCGAAGGTGGCGGTACGGGCGGCCGGGGCCGCTAAATTCGCGCCGTTCCATGAGGGTCCACACAGGGCTGCCACCCGGGCCCGGAAGGCAGGAGACCGCACAGCTGATGACGGAACGACCCCCCCAGCGCATCCCGAACCGCCAGCTCGCCGCGCTCATCGCCGAAGCCGGATTCTCCAACGCGGGCCTGGCCAGAAGGGTGGACCAGCTCGGCCTCGAGCACGGCCTCGACCTGCGGTACGACAAAACCTCCGTGACCCGCTGGCTGCGCGGTCAGCAGCCGCGCGGCACCACCCCCGCCCTCATCGCCGAGGTCTTCACCCGCCGCCTCGGCCGCCGGCTCTCGGCCCAGGACCTCGGCCTCGACGCCTGCGCGCCGGTCTACGCCGGCCTGGAGTTCGCGGCGACGCCGGAGGAGGCCGTCGACATCGTCAGCGGCCTCTGGCGGAAGGACTCCGGCAGCCATGCCGAGCTCCGCAAGATCGCGTTCACCCCGGCGGGCCTCGTGGTCCCGAGCCGGGACTGGCTGATCGGCCGCGCGGACGAGCGGGTCGCCCGAGGGGAGCCGCACGCGCCGGGCGGCCGCGTGCCGCAGGAGGTCCGGCCCGGGCCGGACGGGCGCGCGGGCGCCCAAGCCCGGCTCGCAGGCGACACCCGACCCGGCGACGGGCGGCCCGGTGCCGACGGCCGGTTCGGTGGCGAGGTCCGGCCCGGTGCGGACGGCCGGCTCGGCATCGAAGGGCGGCCGGGTACGGACGGACGCCCCGCCGCCGATACGGGGACGCGCACCGGCCAGGACGCCCGCGTCCCGGCCCAGGGCCGGTTCTCCGTCCCCCGTCAGCGCGGTACCGACCGGAACCCCGGTCAGCGGGTCTCCAGCGGGGACATCGCCGCCCTGCGCTCGGTCGGCGAACTGTTCCGCACCCTCGACCACGCCTACGGCGGCGGCCACGCCCGCCAGGCCCTCGTCCGCTATCTGGAGCACGAGGCCGAGCCGATGCTGCGCGGCACGTACGGCGAGTCCGTCGGCCGCCGCCTGTTCGCCGCCGCCGCGGACCTGACCCGACTGGCCGGCTGGACCTCGTACGACATCGCCGCGCACGGACTGGCCCAGCGGTACTTCGTCCAGGCGCTCCGGCTCGCCCAGGCGGCGGGGGACCGGGCGTACGGCTCCTACGTCCTGATCACCATGAGCCGCCAGGCCGTCTACCTCGGCCACGGGCGGGAGGCCGTACAGCTCGCCCGGGTCGCCCAGCAGGGCGTCGGCTCCTCCGCCCCGCCCGTCGTACAGGCCATGCTGCACGCGGTGGAGGCGCGCGGGCACGGCGTGCTCGGCGAGGCGCGGGCGTGCGGTGCCTCCCTCGCGCGCGCCGAGCGAGCCCTCGAAGCGGCCCGTCCGGGCGACGAAGTGCCGTACTGGGCGCGGCATTTCGACGAGGGGCAGCTCGCCGACGAGTTCGGGCACTGCCATCGCGACCTGCAGCAGTACCGTTCGGCGGCGCAGCACGCCGAGCGCTCGCTGCAACTGCGCGCGCCCGGCTTCGCGCGCAGCCGCCTGTTCTCCCGGGTCGTCCTCGCCTCGGCCCGGCTCGGCCTCGGCGAACTGGACCAGGCCTGCGCCCTGGGCGCGGAGGCCGCCCAGCAGGCGTCCGAGATGCGTTCGGCCCGTGCCATCGAGTACATCCGCGACTTCGAGCGCCGTCTGGAGCCCTACCGCGACGCCGCGGCGGTCCGCACCTACCGCGACCGCGTGGCGGCCATCGGCTGAACCCCGCCATCGGCTGAACCCGGCCGTCGACCGAGTCCGGCCGGACCGACGCCCGGCCGGACCTCGCCTATGCCGCCGCGTCCGCCGTCGCCGCGTCCGCCATCACGCGGATGCCGAGGTCGGTCAGCAGGGCGTGGGCGGCGCGGTGGCCGGACCGGAGGGCGCCCTGCGGGGTGCCGGTGTCGCGGTGGTCGCCGCAGACGTAGAGGCCCGCGAGGAGGCGCACCGGCCGACGCGGGTCGTGGGGCGGGGGCATCGCCGGGACGGCGTCCGGGGTGTGGTGGAGGGCGAGCAGCTCCCACTCGTCCGTCGACGTGCCGTACAGCGTGGCGAGATGCTTGCGGACCCGGCGCTCCGGATCGTCGGGCAGCGTGCCCAGGACCGTCGAGGTGATCAGCGCCCGGCCCTCCGGGACGCGCGCGGGGTCGACCGCGCTCATCACCGCCGTGTGCGCGACCGGGCCGCCCGGATCGGACTCCAGGAGCAGCACCGGTTGGGGCGTGGGTGCGACGGGCGCCGTGTGGTGCAGCACCGTGACCGCGTGGAAGCCGGGCGTCCGCAGCCCCGGCAGCAGCTCGGCGGCGGTCCGCGCCCCCGTCGCCAGAACCACCGAACGGCAGCCGAACACCCCGTGCTCCGCCGTCACGACCTTGTTGATCGACACGTCGGTGGCCCGGACGCCCGTACGGACCGTGCCCGGCGGAAGAGACGCGGCCAGGAGCTCCGGCAGCGCCCCCGCCCCGCCCTGTGGCACGCACAACCGCCCCCGGGCGAACGCCCGCAGGGCGAGATCGGCCGTGCGGCTCGACATGGCGAGATCGGGGTCGCCGAGCAGCGCGGCGAGCAGCGGGCGGAGGAAACCCTGGACGGTACGGGTGGGCAGCCGGGCGTTCAGTGCCTCGCCGGCCGTACGCTCCGGCCGGGTCAGCAGCCGCTGCGCGGGTGTGGCGGCGAGCCGGGCCAGCGTCGCGCCGAGGCGCGCCTGGTCGAGCGAGGCCGTCGGATTACGGGGGGCGCTCGCGAGGGCGCGCGCCACTGTGAACGCGCCCCCCACGCCCCTGGGGGCGGACCCCCACCCGCCGCCCCGGGAGGCATACGCGGGCCCCCACCCACCGCTCCGGGGAGCGTGGGAGGCCCCCCACCTCACACCCCCGGGCCCGCCGTTCCTGACGTACCGTCCGTCGCTGTGGACCAGCGCCCCCGGTGCGAACGGGCGCAGGACGAGATCGTCGAGGGCCGGTGTGCGCCGCAGTTCCTGGTACGACGTCGTGAGCAGCGGGCCGACGCGGTCGAGCCGGAAGCCGTCGACGTCGTCGGTGGCCATCCGGCCGCCCACGCGCGCCTCGGCCTCCAGGACGGTGACGGTGAGCCCCGCCCTGATCAGCCGGTGGGCGGCCGCGAGGCCCGCGGCCCCGGCTCCGACGATGACGACGTCCGTGACGACGTCCGTGTGGTGCGCATGGCGTGCGGTACTGAGCACGTGCCCCTCCCCGGGTCGGCGCGGCTGGTGGGAGGCTCATGCCCCCAACAGACCCCCTGAATGCCGAGTTCGCGTTCAGGGGCCGTCCAGCCTAGGCAGCGCTCCCGCGGGCGCCAGCCGCGCGCACCGGGGTGCACGCAGCACGGGGTCGCACACGCCCGGGGGCAAAGCCTCCGCGCCGCCTCCGCGATCCCCGCCGCCCCTGCCGTCACACGGCGCTCAGGCCGCTGCCCGGATCGACTCGTCGATCGTCGGGAAGGCGAAGTCGAACCCCGACTCCAGCAACCGGCCCGGCAGAACCCGCTGGCTCCCCAGCACGTCCTGCGCGAAGTCCCCCAGCACCGCCTTCAGCGCCGGCGCCGGCACCGTCAGGAGCGTCGGCCGGCGCAGCACACGGCCCATCGCCGCCGTCACCTCGCGATTGGTGACCGGTTCCGGAGCCGTCAGGTTCACCGGCCCGGACAGGGAGCCGGTGTCGATCAGATGGCGCAGGGCGGCCACCTCGTCGTGCAGCGAGATGAAGCTCCAGTACTGCCGGCCGCTGCCCATCCGGCCGCCGACCCCGGCGCGGAAGACCGGGAACAGCCGCCCCCACGCCCCGCCTTCACGTGCCACGACCAGCCCCGTGCGGGCGTACGCGACCCGGATGCCGGCCTCCTCCGCGGGGGCCGCCGCGGCCTCCCACTCCACGCACACCGACGGCAGGAAGCCCTCGCCCGCCGGAGCGCTCTCGTCCACCGCGCGCGTGCCCGTGTCGCCGTAGTAGCCGAGCGCCGTACCGCACACCAGGACCTCCGGCGGCTCCGCCAGCGAGGCGAGGGCCTGGGAGATCGTCGCCGTACCGAGCACGCGGCTGTCGCGGATCTCCTTCTTGTACGCCTCGTTCCACCGGCGTTCGCCGACACCGGCGCCCGCCAGGTGCACGACCGCGTCGACGCCGACCAGGCCGGAGGCGTCCACGTACAGCCGGGACGGATCCCACTCGACCTCGTCGGCCGTGCGGGCGGGGCGGCGGACGAGGCGCAGGACGTCGTGGCCGTCGGCGCGCAGGGAGCGCACCAGGGCCGAGCCGATGAGACCGGACGCGCCGGTGACCGCGATACGGGAGCGTTGCATGGGAAACATCCTGCCCTCCCCGGCACGCGTGGCACAGTGGCGCCATGACCTCGCCGGAGCCGCAGATACGTATCCGTCCCGCCCTCGCGGAGGACGCGGGACCGCTCGGGGAGCTCGACCGGGCCACCTGGTCGCCGTTGCACGCCGTGCAGCCCGCGCCGGAGCCTCCGTACGCGCCGTTCTTCGACGACCGTCACCGGCCGGAGGACTACCTCGTCGCCGAGGACGGAGGGACCGTCGTCGGCTATGTGCGTCTGGTGCCGCCCACACCGCTCGCCTGCAACCGGCACGTCCGCCAGATCCAGGGCCTCGCCGTCGCCGAGAGCGCCCGCGGCCGGGGCGTGGCCCGCGCGCTGCTGCGCGCCGCGATGGCGCAGACGCTGCGGCAGGGCGGCAACCGCATCACCCTGCGCGTGCTCGGCCACAACACGCCGGCCCGCACGCTCTACGCGTCCGAGGGCTTCACGGTCGAGGGCGTGCTGCCGGGCGAGTTCTTCCTGCACGGCAGGTACGTCGACGACGTCCTCATGGGGCGGTCCCTGGCTCGCTGACGGTGGGGCCGAGCAGCCGCATCCCGCCCATCAGCTCCCGCAGGCACCGCACCGCGAGCGCGGCCGGCCCGCCCTCTCCTTCCGCCGGAGCGTCCGTCTCCGCCCAGCTCTCCAGGGCGATCCGGATCGCGTCCGTGGCCGCCGCGGCGGCCAGGCGCACCTCCAAGGGGTCGGCGTCCCCGGCGAGTTCCGCGACGACGGACCGCAGGCGGTCCTCGGACTCCTGGTTGACCCGGTACCAGACCGCCCGCAGCGCCGGGTCCCGCTCGGCCGCCCGCAGCAGACCCCGCGTCCAGCGCAGCCCCTCGGCGGCCTCGGCGTCGGCCGGTGTCAGCGACGAAGCGATGGAGCGTTCCAGCGCGTCCGGCAGGGCCGCCTCGGGTCCGGCCGCCGCCAGCCGCTCGCGCCAGCGGTCCGCCCCGCCCGCGAGGAGCGGGGCCACGGCGTCCTGCTTGGAGCGGAAGTAGCGGTAGAAGGTGCGCAGGGCGACCCCGGCGCGCACGGCGATGTCCTCGGCCGTGGTGTCGTCGGGGCCGCGCTCGGTGAAGAGCTCGGCGGCGGCGCGGGCGATGTCGAGCTGCGTCGCCGCCTTGCGGCGCTCCGTCAGCGAGGGGGGCTTGGTGCTCACCGTACGAAGCGTACGCCCGCACCTGCCGAACCGGCATGATGTGCAGTAATGGCAAAACGTGCCACCCAGGCGTACGGTGGTCGCCGCCCCAGACACACAGCCGAGAGGTCGGACAGGACATGAACCGCTACGAAGGACGCCGCGCCCTGGTCACGGGCGGCGGCTCCGGCATCGGCCAGGCCACCGTGCTGCGCATGCTCGCCGAGGGCGGCGACGTGGTCGCCGCCGACATCAGCGCGGCCGGGCTCCAGGACACCGCCGCCAAGGCCGGGGCCCACGCGGACCGCCTGACGACCGTCGCCCTGGACGTCGCCGACGAGACGTCGGTGCGCGAGGGGGTCGCCGCCGCCGTCGAGGCGCTGGGCGGCCTGGACGTGCTGGTCAACGCGGCCGGCGTCCTGCGCTCCTCGCACACCCACGAGACCAGCCTCGACGCCTTCGAACAGGTTCTCCGGACCAACCTGACCGGCACCTTCCTGGTGATCCGCGAGGCGATACCCGCCCTCCTCGCGGGCCACGGCTCCGCCGTCGTGAACTTCTCCTCCACCTCGGCGATGTTCGCCCACCCGTACATGGCCGCCTACGCGGCCAGCAAGGGCGGCATCCAGTCCATGACCCACGCGCTCGCCGCCGAGTACGCCAAGCAGGGCATCCGCTTCACCGCCGTGCAGCCCGGCTCCATCTCCTCCGGCATGACCGACGGCACCGGCGCCAGCAGGCAGAGCGTCGGCCCCGGCCTGCCGGTGGACGCCGACCTGTCCCTCTTCACCAAGCTCGCCCCCGCCCTCGGGCAGGGCTACGCCGGGCCCGAGACCGTCGCCGGGGTCGTCGCGATGCTGGCGAGCGAGGACGGCAGGTTCATCACCGGCACCGAGGTGCGCATCGACGGCGGCACACACTTCTGACGGCCCCGCCCGCGCCGCGACGGCCGGTGAGCGGTACGGCTTCCGGGGCCGTACCGGTCACGTCGGGCCCGGGGCCGTACCGGTCACGTCGGGCCCGTGGCCGTACCGGTCACGTGCCGTACCCCGTCAGATCTCCGTCCCCCCGAAGCGCGACCACAGCCTCGGGAAGCGCTCCGCGAGCACAGCGTCGTCCTCCAGCTCCAGCGGGCTGCCCTCCGGCTCGGCCGGCTGGGGCGGAATCCCCAGATCCGGCGCCTCCGCGCCCGTGAGCTGCTCGTACGCCTCGTCCGCCGCGTACCCGAGCTCCTCGCCGTCCCCGTCGATCTCGTCGTCGAACTCGTCCAGGAGCTCGGCCAGGGCGTCCGGCTCGTGCACCGCGCCCTCGAAGACCTCCCGCCCCTGCCCGATCAGCCAGCAGCGGAAGTAGTCGAAGGCGTCGTCGCTCGCCCCTCCGAGGAGGATCGCCGCCGCGCCCCACAGATCCCAGCGGTACGCGCGGTTGTAACGGGCCTCGAAATGACGGGCGAAGTCCAGCACGGAGTCGGGATCGAGCTGCAGCAGCCGTTCGACGAGCAGGTCGGCATGGTCCTCGGGGTCGCCCTCGGCGGCCTCGCGGGTGGAGTCGATGATCTCCCAGAACTCCGTTTCGTCCATCACGGGATACAGCATCGGCCTTGGGGGAGTGCGACGCACCCGGAAACGGCCGAAAACAATCCGGACAGAGGATGTCTTACTTTCCTGCGACGCTCGGTTCATGACCGACGAAACGAAGCCGCTCGGCGGCAGGATCGCCCTGGTGGCCGGTGCCACCCGGGGCGCGGGACGGGCCATCGCCGTACAGCTGGGCGCGGCCGGAGCCACGGTGTACGTGACGGGACGCACCACACGGGACAGGATCAGCGAGGTCGGACGGACCACCGAGACCATCGAGGAGACCGCCGAGCTGGTGACCGCCGCCGGCGGCGAGGGCGTCGCCGTCCCCACCGACCACCTGGAGATCGACCAGGTGCGGGCACTCGTCGACCGGATCGACCGGGAACGGGGACGGCTGGACATCCTCGTGAACGACGTCTGGGGCGGTGAACACCTGATCAAGTTCGGCGAGAAGTTCTGGGAGACCGACCTCGCAGGCGGCCTGCGCATGCTCGAACTCGGTGTGAGGACACACGCGATCACCGCACGGCTCGCGGTACCGCTGCTCGTCCGGCACCCCGGCGGCCTCGTCGTCGAGGTCACCGACGGCACGGCCGAGTACAACACCACCCGGTTCCGCGAGAACCTCTTCTACGACCTGACCAAGAACGCGCCGATCCGGATGGCCTTCGGCCTCTCCCGGGACCTGAAGGACGTCGGCTGCACCGCGGTCGCGCTCACCCCGGGCTGGCTCCGCTCCGAGCAGATGCTGGACCACTTCGGCGTCACCGAGGAGAACTGGCGCGACGCCGTCGAGAAGCTCCCCGACTTCGCCAGCTCCGAGTCCCCGGTCTACATCGGCCGCGCGGTCGCCGCCCTCGCCGCCGACCCCGACCGGGCCCGCTGGAACGGGCAGTCCCTCTCCAGCGGCCAACTGTCCAAGGAGTACGGCTTCACCGACGCCGACGGCTCCCGGCCGGACGCCTGGGGCTACATCATCGCCAAGGAGAACGACCCGGACGTCTCCGTCGACGACTACCGCTAGGGCCTCTCGTTCGGATCATGCCGGGCTCGCGTGCCCTGGCACCGCGCCTCGCCGCGTTGTCGTCGGTCGCCAACGCTCCGCGTTGACTCCC
>NZ_JBSFTU010000035.1:0-73630 GCF_053591435.1 Streptomyces sp. NPDC003027 | reverse complement strand
CATACGCGGGTGAGTCTGGCGATGGACTTCGAGCCGGAGGGCATGGCGGAGAAGGCCGGTGACGCGATGGGTGTGCTGGACCGCCGGGTCAAGGGCGACCTGAAGCGGTTCAAGGGCTTCATCGAGGAACGCGGCACGGAGAGCGGCGGCTGGCGCGGACGCATCACCCCCGGCGACGCCACCCAGGGCATGTCCGGCTCCGAGGGCTCGGCCCCCGGCCGCCCGGTGCCCGGTCCCGGCCCCCTGCCGGCCGACCCGGACGACATGCGCCACGGCTGATCGCACCACCGCGCGTGTCCCGGCTCGCCCGCGCCCGAAGGGGTCCCGGCGCGGGGAGCCGGGCCACACTGCGGTCCGCGGGGGGCGGTCGCGGCATCAGGACCCTCGCTTCCACAGAGGCCCGCGGGCGGTGACGCCCCCGGCGCCGCACCACCCCCCACCGGCCAGAGGTGCGCCATGAACGTTCCCCTCCCCGACGACGTGTCCGAGCTGAAAGCGGTGATCGGGCGCGAGATCGCCGCCCTCCGCGCCGACGTACGGCGCAAGACCGAGGCGCGCCGGCCCCCGCCGACGGCCCGGGACCGCGCCTCGCCCCTGCAGAGCGCGGCGATCCTTCCGCGCAGGCACGACGACGCCCTCACCACCTCCTGCCTCTGCGGCAGCGGCGACGCGACCGGGAACGCGGCCCTGATCGGGAAAAACCACGACCCCTGGTCGTGCGTCTGCGCCGCTCTGCCCGCCATCCCCGTCTCCGCCGCGCTGCTCACTCCCGTGCGGGACGACAACGGCGGGATCGTCGACTTCGTCATCCGGGCCGGGAACCACATCCGGTCGGCCGAGTGGCTGGAGACACCGGGCCACCAGGTGGGCCAGCGGTTCATGGAGGCACGGCCCGGCGCGGCCGCGAGCGGACTGCTGGGGGCGCTCGCCGACGTCCTGACCTCGGGGCGCGCCATGGACGGCCTGGTCGTGGACTACACGGAGGAGCGGCAGGGCCGGCTCCACCGCGCCCAGCTCCTGTACTGCGCCGCGGCCTGCGGCGGCGAGCTGGTCGTCACCTGGCGCCCGGTCCGCAGCCAGGCCGAGCTCCTCACCCTGGACGCGCAGCACCTCGCGTCCATGGGGTGGGGCCACTGGGACCTGCTCTCGGGGCAGGTGACCTGGTCGGAGGGGCTGAGCCGGATCTTCCGTACGGAAATGCGCATGCCGTGGTCGCTGACGGAGCTGTGCGACGCGCTGCTGCCCGCCGACACGACGGCGTTCGCCGAGTTCATCACGGCCGTCCTCGCGGGTGAGGAACCGGCGTGGACGCGGATCCGGTTCCTGGTGCTCGGCGAGGTGCGCACGCTCGACCTGCTCGGGCGGCCGGTGGCGGGAACGGACGGCAGGCCGTGGGCCGTGCATCTGGTCGCCCGGGATCTGACCCCGCAGATGCGCAGCCGCCGCCGACTGGCGGAGACGGAACGCGAGACGGAGCGACTGCGCCAGCAGGCGGAGGCGGAACGCCGGGTCGCCGCCTCCCTGCGCGAGGCGCTGCTGCCGACGCTCTCGGAGCAGCTGGCCGCCGTCGGGCTGACGGTGGCCGCCGCGTACCAGCCGTCCGAGCCGGACTCGGCGGTCGGTGGCGACTGGTACAAGTGCCGCCTGCTCCCGGACGGCCGGGTGCTGGTGGCCATGGGCGACGCCTGCGGCCACGGTCTCGACGCGGTGGCCCGCATGGCCCAGCAGCGCCACGCGCTGGCGGGGCTCGCGCAGACCGGTGCCCCGGCCGGGGAGATCATGACGTGGCTGAACGAACTGGTGTGCAGCGACCCTTCGGGCCAGACGGCGACGGTGATCGCCGGTCACATCGACGAGGACCGGGTGCTGCACTGGGCCGACGCGGGGCACCCGGCGCCGCTGCTGCGGCGGGAGGGCCACGCCTTCACCCTCACCACCGAGCAGCGCGGGCCGCTGCTCGGGGCGTTGCCGGGCTACGCGTACGACACGTCGGCGTACCAGCTGCTCAAGGGCGATCTGCTGCTGCTGTACACGGACGGCATGGTGGAGCGGCGGGGCGAGGACATCGGCGAGGGCATCGAGCGGCTCACGAAGGCGCTGGGCGAGGCGGCGGGGCTGACGCCGCAGCAGACGATCGACCAGCTGGTCGCCGACCACGTCCGCTCGGGCCACGAGGACGACGCGTGTCTGCTGGCGATCCGGATCGACTGACATACGACCGGCGTCCGGCGGGAAGAGAAGATTTCGGAAAATACGCCGTGAAAGCGAACGAAAGGGTGGGCGCCATGGACGGGATCGTGCTGCCGCGCGACGTCGAGGCCACCGATGCCTGAGACCGGCCTCCCGCAGGAGGCGGTCTCCGCCGTCGCCCTGCGCGTCAACGGGACCGAGCGGACGCTGCGGCTCGACAACCGCACCACGCTCCTGGACACCCTGCGCGAGCACCTGGACCTCGTCGGCGCGAAGAAGGGGTGCGACCACGGGCAGTGCGGAGCCTGCACCGTGCTCGTCGACGGCCGCCGCGCCAACAGCTGTCTGCTGTTCGCGGTGGCCTGCGACGGCTCGGAGATCACCACGGTCGAGGGCCTGAGCGACGGCGAGCGGCTGCATCCCGTGCAGGAGGCGTTCGTCGACCGGGACGCGTTGCAGTGCGGCTACTGCACACCGGGACAGATCTGTTCGGCCGTCGGCATGCTGGACGAAGCCGCCGCGGGACACCCCTCGTACGTGACCCCGCCCGACATGGACCGCCTCCCCGGCGAGGGCGCTGCCGCACTCGACGCCCGGGAGATCCGCGAGCGCATGAGCGGCAACCTCTGCCGGTGCGGCGCCTACCCGAACATCGTCGACGCGATCGAGGAGGCCTCGACGCCGTGAGGCCCTTCTCGTACCTGCGCGCCTCGACCGCCGAGGAGGCGCTCGAGGCGTTCGCCGCCCACCCGGGCGCCCAGTTCCTGGCCGGCGGGACCAATCTCGTGGATCTGATGAAGCTGGGCGTCGCCGCGCCGGAGCTCCTCATCGACGTCAGCCGGCTGCCGCTGGACGGCATCGAGGAGACTCCCGACGGCGGTCTCCACATCGGGGCGGCCGTCCGCAACAGCGACCTGGCCGCCCACCCGATCGTCCGCACGCGCTACACCGCCCTGTCGCGGGCCCTGCTCTCGGGAGCGTCGGGTCAGTTGCGCAACACGGCGACGACCGGCGGGAACCTGCTCCAGCGCACCCGCTGCCCCTACTTCCAGGACCCGTCCAAACCCTGCAACAAGCGGGAGCCGGGCACGGGCTGCCCCGCGCGCGACGGCGCCCATCGCGATCTCGCAGTGCTCGGGCACTCCGCCCACTGCGTCGCCACCCACCCCTCGGACATGGCCGTCGCGCTGGCCGCCCTCGACGCCGTGGTCCATCTGCGGGACGCGCGCGGTGAGCGCACGGTCCCGGTGACGGACTTCCACCGCCTGCCCGGCGACCGCCCCGATCTGGACACGGTCGCGCGCCCGGGCGAGCTGATCACCGGCGTGAGCCTGCCGCCCCGCCCGGCGACCGCGCCCAGCGGTTACCGCAAGGCCCGCGACCGCGCCTCGTACGCCTTCGCCCTCGCCTCCGTCGCCGCCGCGGTGCGCGTCGAGGACGGTGTCGTCGCGGACGCGTCGCTCGCCTTCGGAGGGCTCGCGCACCGGCCCTGGCGGGCCCGCGCGGCCGAGGACGTGCTGCGCGGGGCACCCGCCACCGCGCGGACCTACGCGCGCGCCGCCGACGCCGAACTCGCCGCGGCCGAACCGCTGCGCGACAACGCCTTCAAGGTGGCGCTCGCCCGGAACCTCGCGGTCAGCGTCCTGAGCGACCTCGCGTCCCGAGCCGAAGGAGACCGGCCCCCGACATGACCGACGCACCGACCCTCACCGAAGCCCCCCGGTCCCCCACGGCGCCCGGCAGCGCCGTCCCGCGCCGCGAAGCCCGGGAGAAGGTCATGGGCGCGGCCCGTTACGCGGCCGAACACACCCCGCCGGACTGCGCCTACGCGTGGCCGGTGCCCGCCACCGTCGCGCGCGGCCGGGTCACGGCCGTCCACGCCGGCGAGGCGCTGGCCCTGCCCGGCGTACTCACCGTCCTCACGCACACGAACGCACCGCGCCTGGGCGCGCCCGACGACCCCACGCTCGCGCTGCTCCAGAACGACCGGGTGCCCCACCGCGGCTGGTACGTCGCCCTCGTCGTGGCGGACTCGCCGGAGAACGCCCGCGCCGCCGCCCACACGCTGCGCGTCACGTACGAGACCGAGCAGCACGATGTGCGGCTGACCGCGGATCATCCGCGCCTGCACACCCCCCAGGACGCCGACGACGACGTTCCGGCCGTACGCGAAAGGGGCGACTTCGACGCGGCCTTCGCCTCCGCCGACATCCGCGTCGACGCCACGTACACCATGCCGGCGCTCCACAACCATCCGATGGAACCGCACGCCTCCACCGCGTGGTGGGACGGCGACCGGCTGACCGTCCACGACTCGAGTCAGGGCTCGACCACCGTACGGGACACCCTCGCGGCCCTCTTCGGCCTGCCGAAGGAGGCGGTCACCGTCACGTCCGAGCACGTCGGCGGCGGTTTCGGATCCAAGGGCACGCCGCGCCCCCAGGTGGTGCTGGCCGCGATGGCCGCCCGCCACATCCGTCGCCCGGTCAAACTGGCGCTCCCCCGCCGGCATCTCGCCGCCGTCGTCGGCCACCGCGCCCCCACCGTGCAGCGCGTACGGATCGGGGCGGGTCCCGACGGTGTCATCACGGCCCTCGGCCACGAGGTCGTCACCCAGACGTCCACGGTCAAGGAGTTCGTCGAGCAGGCCGCCGTCCCCGCTCGCACCATGTACACCTCGCCGTCCAGCCGCACGGCCCACCGGGTGGTGGCGCTGGACGTGCCGTCCCCCTCGTGGATGCGCGCCCCCGGTGAGGCGTCGGGGATGTACGCCCTGGAGTCCGCGATGGACGAACTGGCCGTCGCCGCCGGGGTCGACCCCGTGGAGCTGCGCCTGCGCAACGAGCCGGAGACCGAACCCGACAGCGGACGGCCCTTCAGCAGCCGGCACCTCGTCGAATGCCTCCGGGAGGGGGCGCGGCGCTTCGGCTGGGAGCGACGCGATCCCCGTCCCGGCATGCGCCGGGAGGGGGACCTGCTCCTCGGTACGGGCGTGGCCTCGGCCACCTACCCCGTCCTCCTCAGCCCCTCCACCGCCGCCGCGCATGCCGCACCCGACGGCACGTACACCGTCCGCCTCAACGCCACCGACATCGGCACGGGCGCCCGCACCGTTCTCGCGCAGATCGCCGCCGAAGCGCTCGGCACCGACCCGGAGTCGGTCCGGGTGGAGCTCGGCAGCAGCGCGCTGCCCGACGCGCCGCTCGCGGGCGGCTCCTCGGGCACCGCGTCCTGGGGGTGGTCCGTGCACAAGGCGTGCACCGCCCTCACCGAGAAGCTGCGCGCGTACCCCGGCCGGCTGCCGGCCGAGGGCGTGTCCAC
Organism: Streptomyces sp. NPDC003027; assembly: GCF_053591435.1. Taxonomy (NCBI): domain Bacteria; kingdom Bacillati; phylum Actinomycetota; class Actinomycetes; order Kitasatosporales; family Streptomycetaceae; genus Streptomyces; species Streptomyces sp. NPDC003027. The sequence continues at coordinate 68,119 of NZ_JBSFTU010000035.1, read as the reverse complement.
CTCGGCGGACACCGAGGAGGAGGCGGGCCGGGAGTCCCCCTACGCGCGTCACGCCTTCGGCGCGCACTTCGCGGAGGTCCAGGTCGACACCGTGACCGGCGAGGTGCGCGTACGCCGCCTCCTCGGTGTGTACGCCGCCGGCCGCATCCTCAACCCCCGTACCGCGCGCTCCCAGTTCATCGGCGGGATGACCATGGGGATCGGCATGGCCCTGACCGAGGGCAGCGGCATGGACGAGGCCTTCGGGGACTTCACGGCGCGCGATCTGGCGTCGTACCACGTCCCCTCGTGCGCGGACGTGCCCGCGATCGAAGCGCACTGGGTCGAGGAGGAGGATCCTCACCTCAATCCGATGGGGAGCAAGGGGATCGGTGAGATCGGCATCGTGGGCACGGCCGCCGCCCTGGCGAACGCGGTCCATCACGCGGTGGGCGTGCGCCTGCGGGATCTGCCCCTGACCCCGGACCGGCTCCTGCCGCACCTCACCGCCTGAGAAAGCGTCCGTGTACGGCGGCGGCCGTGAAGCCGGGGCCGAAGCCGATCAGGATGCCCTCGGCGCCGTGCGCGGGCGGGTCGTCGAACGTACGGGCCAGGACGTCGAGAACGGCCGAGCCGCCGAGGTTTCCGACTTCGGCGAGAGAGGCCCAGGAGTGTGTCAGGTCGCCGGTGGCCGGGTCGGGATCCAGACCGAGACCGTGGGCGGCGTCGGTCAGGATCCGGGGCCCGCCGGGGTGTACGACGGCGAAGTCGAGCGGGCGTCCGCCGAGCCACTTGGTGATCTCGGGCAGGCAGTCGTTCAGGGCCCGGGTGGCGGAGGTGGTGGAGTCGAAGGCGAGGCCCGCCGCGGAGAGACGGCCCTGGTAGCGGTCGATGCTGTCGGGCAGGACGTACTCGAGAGCGTCGTCGAGACGGACGCCCGGCCCCGACCAGCGGGGCGCACCGGTGGCCACGACGGCTCCGGAGCCGTCACCGAACAGGGTCTTGTAGATCATCGATTCGCGGCTCGTGTCGGCGTGGTTGTACGTGGCCGTGGAGAGGCATTCGGCCACGACGACGAGGACGTTGGCCCCGGGGTGGGCGGTGATGTCCCGATGGGCGTGGACCAGCGCCTGCGCCCCGCCCGCGCAGCCCAGGGTCCCCATCGGGACCCTGCGTATGCCGGGTCTGAGGCCCAGTTCGTGGACGAGATGTATGTCCAGGGAGGGCACGGTCCAGGAGGTGGTGTGACTGGTGACGACGCAGTCGATGTCCTCCGGCTCCAGTCCGGCGTTGGCCAGGGCCTGGCGGCCGGAGGCGATGGCGAGTCGGAGGGCGTCCTCGTAGGCGGCGCGGTTGCGTTCCTCGATCGGCGCGGTGCCCGAGACGGTGGGTGCGGACAGGGGGCGGGTGAAGCGCCGGGTCCTGACGGTCGTCGCGCGGGCGATCCGCAGATACGACTCCAGGCGTGGCAGATCGGGGTGGGCGCGGCGGATGTCGTCGCACAACTCGTCGGTGGTGACGACGTGTTCGGGCAGGGCGATGGCGGGACGGGCGAGACGGGTCAAGGTCGACTCCCTGGAGGACGGGCAGGCGTACGGAACGGTGGGCGAGGGGGCGCGCGGCCTGCTGCGCGGACGGAGGAACGGTTCAGGACCGCAGCGGTGCGGTGAGGACGGGGTGGCGTTCGGTGAGGGAGGCGCCGGCGGTGTAGAGCAGGAGCATGACGCGGGCGCCGGGCGAGGTGACGGGCTCGGAGACGCAGGTGGTGACCCAACCGGGGCCGTGCACGGCGTGGTTGATCGGCCGCTCGGAGCCGTCCGGGTACGGGACGGGGGCGGTGGCGGTCTCGCGGTAGAGCGGGCCGGCGACCGGGTCCCGCAGCACCTCGGCCTCCAGGCGGGCGAGGGCGGTGTTGTGGGGCCGCATCTCCACGGCGTGGCGCAGCTGGGGCATGACGAGCGGGGCCCAGCGCGTGTCCCAGTCGATGAGGACCTCGGAGCGGGCGAGGGGGTCGAGCAGCATCCAGCGCATGGTGTTGGCGGGCGGCCGGCTGCCGGGGAAGAGGTGGCGGTACTCCTGGTTGTGGGCGAGGACGTTCCACTCGGCGTCGTTGATGTAGGCGAGGGCGCCGGTGATCTGGTCGACGACCCGTTGCCACACGCCCGGGACGGACATGCCCGAGTCCCGGTGCAAGGTGAAGGGCGGGTTCTCGCGGCGGGCCAGCCGCCAGAGGAACGTCCACTCCTGCTCGTTCAGCCGGAGCACCTTGGCGACCGAGCGGAGGAAGTCGCTGCTGGGGTTGGCCAGTTGGCCGTTCTCGAACCGGTTGTAGGTGCCCGGAGCGCGTTCCAGCAGTTCGTCCATCTGCTCCTGGGACAGTCCCGCCGCGCGTCGCCCGGGCCCGGCCGTCCGCGGCGGGAAGCCCGCGGAGACCGGATCGATCGCCGCCCGGCGCTCCACGAGGAGTTGCTTCAACGGCTTGCGGGCGGTCGCGACGTTCACGGGGGCACACCTTCGCTCGTTCGGACACCGACGACAGCGGTATACGCCGTACACGCGGCGGCGCTGTGGCGGTGGCTGGACGAGGCAATTATCTGCATCGCCGCTCCCTGGAAAGCCCACCCCCGAGCGGCGAGACTCTGGGGGACCGCGGCCGGTGTCGACAATCGCCATGACGTAGCGTCCTCGGCACCAGCCGTAGCGGGCACACCAGAACGGCATCCCCCTGTCACCTGGCCCCGCGACCGGCCCCGGGCGGCACCCTCGCCGCCTCGGGTCACGGCGGCCCGGGCGGCACCCTCGCTGCCGGGTCACCGGCCCGGGCGGCACCCTCGCCCCTGGGCCACCAGCCGGCCCGGGCCGCACCCCCGCCCCCGGGCCGGCCACCGACCGCTCCGGGCACGTGACGAGGCCCCAGGATGTGACGGGGCCGGCTCAGGCCGCGAAGGCCGCCCGGTGGTCCTTGGCCCATTGCGCGAACGTGCGCGCCGGGCGGCCGGTGATCTTCTCGACCGTCGACGTGATCTCGGGTCGGGAACCGACCGTCTCCGCGAAGGACTTCAGCACGGCCCGCACCATCTGCCGTGGCATGTCCGGGAAGAAGTCCGCTTCCGCCTCCTCCGGGGGAACCTGGACGTACGTCAGGTCCCGGCCGAGCTCCTGCCCGATGGCCGCGATCTGCCCCGCGTTCGTCACCGCCGCGGGTCCGGTGAGCCGGTGGACGGCGCCCTCGTGGCCCACGTCGAGCAAGGAACGCTCGGCCACCGCGGCGATGTCGTCCTCGTGGATCGGGGCGGTGACGGCATGTGCGAAGGGGCCGCGCACGGTGTCGCCCTCGCGGATCTGCGGGGCCCACTGGAAGGAGTTGACGGAGAACGCGTTGGGGCGCAGGAAGGTCCATTCCAAGCCGCTGCCCCGGACCAGTCGCTCGGCGCGCGCATGCTGGATGTGGATCGGGTGGCTCTCGTCGGCGCCCTCCTGGATGATTCCCGAGGAGAGCATGACGACGTGTCGTACGCCGGCCGCGCGGGCCTGGTCGAGGACGGCGCCTGTGCGGTCGCCGGTGGCCTGCACATGCAGGAAGAGCTTCGACGCTCCTTCGAACAGCCCGGCTGACTCGAGACGCGTCACTTCCACGCCCGGGGGAAGGGCGGCCCGCTCGACGTCGCGGCTCACCGCCCGCACGGACCGCCCCCCGGCGGCGAGCCGCCCGACGAGGCAACGGCCGACGTTCCCGGTGGCACCGGTCACCACGATCACGGCATCTCCTTTTCCGCCTCGGGTTGATCAACCCTGGCCGTTTCGACCCTAGGAGGGGTGAGCGACCCACCGCATCGGCGAAGAGGACCAACCGCGCTTACGTCCCCAGGCCTAGGCCTAATGCGGAAAGTGGCTGGGCGCCTGCGGCGGCCCGGCCCCGGCGCGGGGGCGCGCCGGGGCCGGGCCGGTGAGCGGGAGTGTCAGCTCGTCACGGTGATCTGCCGGCTCGGGTCCGTGGTGTCGGTGATCTGGTAGGTGGCGGTGAAGGTGGCCGACCGGTTGCCCGTGGGGCAGAGGAAGCCGCCGGTCACGGTCGCCGGGACCGGGGCGTCGGCGATCGCCAGTGCGGAGGGCGCGCCGTTGGTCCAGGTTCCGCCGACGGAGGTCGGTCCGCCCGGCGAGGCGGTGATGGTGCAGCTGGCCAGCCCGCTGGTCCGGAGCACGACCCCACCCTTCGGCATGGTCAGCGCGGCGGAGACGGGGGTGCCGTGCTGGGCGGAGAGGGACCAGGCGCCGTTGGTGGAGTTGCTGGTGACGGTCACGTTCACACCGCTGACGTCGGTCGTGCAGCCGCTGAAGGTCGGCGGGTTGATGGTGGCGCCGACCGGGCCCGCCGCGTTGTGGTTGCCGGGCGCGGCCGGGATCGTGTTGTCGGGCCCGGTCGTCGGCGTCGAGGCGGAGACCGTGCAGGTCATGGTGGTCGATCCCGCCGTGAAGGTGGCCTTGCCGGTCAGCTTGGCGGCGAACGAGTGCCCTGCCGGGGACACGGTGGTCGAAGAGGCCGACCCTTCCCCGGCGTTGGCGGTGGTGACGCCGACGAGCGCGAGGGCGGCGGCGGTCGCGAGACCGGCCGCCGCCGCGAACAGCGGGCGCGTGCGTGACGTGGCGATGGACATGGGGGTCTCCTCGGACGGTCGATCGATGGTGGGGGGGTGCGAGGAGGTGCGGATTCGGTGCCGGTGGTGCGCACCCGCGTGGGGGGGGGTTGTGGCGCTGCCGTGCGAAGTGACGAGAGAGGAGGACCGGCCGGTAGGGGTGTCCAGGTGCGCTTTACGCCACTCGGGGGACCCGCGCGAGGGTCAGGCCGATTCGCGGCGCACCAGTTCCGTGGGGAGGATGACCGCGGCCGGTTCCTCGCCGCCTATCCGGGCGAGCAGCGTCCGTACCATCTCGGTGCTGATCCGGTCCCACGGCTGACGGATCGTCGTGAGCGGCGGACGGGACGACAGCGCCGCCGGGGAGTCGTCGAAGCCGCCCACCGCGACGTCGTCGGGGACCCGGCGTCCGGCCCGGGCCAGGGCGTCGAGCACGCCCTGGGCCATCAGGTCGGACGCCACGAAGACCGCGTCGACGTCCGGTGCGCGTTCCAGGAGCAGGGCGCCGGCCGCCTCGCCGCTCGCGCGGCTGTAGTCGCCGGTCACGATCAGCCTCTCGTCGACGGGCAGCCCGCATTCGGCCAGCGTCTCGCGGTAGCCCGCGAGCCGCTCGACGCCGCCGGGGGTGTCGAGCGGGCCGGCGACGGTGGCGATCCGGCGGCGCCCGGAGCCGTAGAGGTGGCGCACCATGTCCCGCGCTCCGTCGCGGTCGTCGGCGGCGACGTAGCCGACCTTCGCGGTCTGGCCCAGCGGCTTGCCGCAGGCGACCACCGGCACGCCCGCCTCGTGCAGCCGCGCCACCACGGGGTCGCCGGAGTGGCTGGAGACCAGGAGCACTCCGTCGACGTGCCCGGCCTCGATGTAGCGCAGATTGCGCCGCCGCTCGTCCTCGGTGCCCGCGATCATCAGCAGCAGCGGGATGTCCCGGGCGGCGAGCGCCTGGGTGCAGGCCCGCAGCAGCACGTTGAAGTTGGGGTCCTCGAAGAACCGCTCCTGGGGCTCGGTCAGCAGGAAGGCGACCGAGTCGGACTTGCCGGTGATCAGCGAGCGGGCGTGCCGGTTGACGACGTAACCCGTCCTGCGGATCGCGGCGTCGACGGCCGCCTTCGCCGTGGGGCTGACGTAGTGGCCGCCGTTGAGAACGCGGGAGACGGTCCCGCGCGAGACACCGGCCTCGCGCGCCACGTCGTGGATCGTCACGGGGCGACGCCTGCTCGCTGCTGTGCTCATGTCTTTTCCCCTCGTTCCCTGCTGTTCAGGACTTTACGGCGCCCGACAGCAGGTCGAGGCTCCAGAACCGTTGGATGACCAGGAACAGGGCGATGAGGGGCACGATCGCGAGGAGCGCGCCGGTGATCACCAGGGTGTAGAGCGAGGGCTGGCCGGCGCCCTGCTTGAGGAGGGTGAACAGGCCCACGGTCATGGGGAACTTCTCGTCGTCGCCGAGCATGATGAACGGCAGGAGGAAGTTGTTCCAGATGGCCACGAACTGGAAGAGGAAGATCGTCACCAGGCCGGGGGACATCATCGGGGCGGCGATCCGCAGGAAGATCCGCCACTCCCCCGCGCCGTCCATCCGGCCGGCCTCGACCAGCTCCATGGGAATGGCCGCCTCGGCGTAGATCCGGCCGAGGTAGACGCCGTACGGGGAGAGGATCAGCGGCAGCAGGACGGAGAGGCGGCTGTCCGTCATGTCGGCCTGCGCCATCAGCAGGTACTGCGGGATGGCGAGGATCACCGGCGGCATGAGGACGCCGGTGAGGATCACGTTGAAGAAGGTCTCGCGGCCGGGGAAGCGGTACACCGCCAGGGCGTAGCCGGCGAGGGCCGACACGATCGTGGAGAGGACGGCGCCCAGACCCGCGTAGAACAGGGAGTTGCCCATCCAGCGCCAGTAGATGCCTTCGCGGTACGCGCTCAGGTCGGCGAGGTTGTCGCCGAAGCCGTCGCCCGGCAGGAAGGTGAAGGTGGAGAAGAGGTCGGCGCCGGACTTGGTGGAGGCCACCAGGACCCAGGCGACGGGCAGCAGGCAGTAGAGCGCGCCGAGGACCAGTGCGGCGGTCGGCAGCAGGGCGGCGCGGCGCGGGCGCCCCGGGCCCTGGGAGGCGCCGGGCGCGGCCCCGGCGGTACGGCCGGCGGCCGCGGCCTCCTTGCCCGGCTGCGGCGGGGCGGCGAGCCCGCTCATCGGCTTGCTCCTTGCTTGGTACGGCGGTTGGCGGCCCGGAGGAGGGCGAAGGACAGCAGGAAGGTCGCCGCGGCGAGGACCACGGCGGTGGCCGAGGCGGCGTGGATGTTGCCGCCGACGAAGGCGTCGTTGAAGACCTTCATCAGGGGGCTCCAGGTGGTGGGGATGCCGTTGGTGAGGGGCTTGAGCGTGGTGGGCTCGTTGAAGACCTGGAGCGTGGCGATGATCGAGAAGAAGAACGTCAGGACCAGCGAGGGGGCCACCATCGGGATCTTGATGCGCAGGGCGATCTGGAGCTGCGAGCAGCCGTCGAGCCTGGCCGCCTCGTGGACCTCGGCGGGGATGGACCGCAGCGCGGTGTAGATCACGATCATGTTGAAGCCGGTGCCGCCCCAGACCGCGATGTTCGCCATGGCGCCGTAGAGCGGCCCGCCGTCCATCAGGTCCGGCCGCGGCAGCCCGAGGGCGTCGAGCAGAGGGAAGAACGGGCTCACGTCCGGCAGGTAGAGGAAGCCCCACAGGAGGGCGGCGATCACGCCGGGGATGGCGTACGGCAGGAAGATCGCGAGCCTGGAGAAGGAGCGGGCCCGCACCCGGTCGGTGTCGAGAAGCAGGGCGAACAGCAGGGCGAGGCCGAGCATGACGGGTACGACGATCGCGCCGTAGCCGAGGATGCGCAGGGCGCTCGCACCGAGTTCGGGGTCGGTGAGGGCGGCGGTGTAGTTCTCCAGGCCGGCCCAGACCTCGCTCCTGGCCCCCTGGCCCAGGCCGAGCCCCTTGACCTCGATCTTGTGGAGGCTGAGCCAGATCGCGTACCCGATGGGCAGGGCGAAGAAGAGCAGGAAGAGGACGGCGGCCGGGAGGAGGAAGAGGTAGGGGGCGCCGCAGGTCCGTCCGGGGCGGCCGGTGGGCGAGGGAGAGTCGGGGGGTGCGCTTGGCGCTCCGTTGAGGGTGGTGGTGGGCGACGGGTGGGCGTACGGGGCCGCCTCGGCCCCGTACGACCGGCGCACGCCCGTGGTGGGCTGCGTCACGGGGCGACCTCGAAGCCCTGCTTCTTCAGGTCGGCGACGGTGGCGGCCTGCATGGCGGTCAGGGCGTCGCCGAAGCCGGCCTTGGTCCTGGCCTTGGCGGCCTTGCCGAACTCGTCCTTGAAGAAGGTGTAGGCCACGTTCACGTTCGGGCCCCAGGCGGCGGGGGCGGTGGTCTTCGCGATGGACGCGGCCCGGGTGTAGAAGTCGGGCTGGTTGGCGAAGAAGTCCGGGGCTTCGGCGAGCGCGCCGCCGGTCTGGGCGGCGGTGGCGGCCGGGTAGATGCCGGCCTCCTTCACCAGTGCGGCGAGCGCCTCGGGGTCGGTGTTGAGCCAGGTGGCGAACTCGGCGGCGGCGGCCTTGTGCTTCGAGTCGGTGGTGACGGCGGTGGTGGAACCGCCCCAGCTGCCGGTGGCGGGCTCGGCGGTGTCCCACTGGGGCAGCGGCGCCATCGCCCACTTGCCCTTGGTGTCGGGGGCGGCGGTGGTGAGGGTGCCCGGCGCCCAGACGGCGCTGACCCAGCCGATCTGCTGCCCGGTGTTGAGGGCCTTGTTCCAGGCGGGGGTGTACATCGGCTGGTTGTCGATGACGCCCTCCTCGACGAGGCCGCCCCAGAAGTCGGCGATCTTCCTGGTGGCCGGGTCGTCGATGCCGACCTTCCACTTCTGGCCCTCGGTGGTCCACCACCGGGCGCCGGCCTGCTGGGCGAGGCCGGCGAAGAGGCCGGAGTCGTTGGAGGAGAAGGTCGTCAGCGCCTTGTCGGGGGCCTTGGCCTTGAGCGCCTTGGCGGTGGCGGCGAACTCGTCCCAGGTGGTGGGTACCTTCAGGCCGTACTGCTGGAAGAGGTCGGTGCGGTAGTAGAACATCATCGGGCCCGAGTCCTGGGGCACGGCGTAGACGGCGTCGCCGCCGAGCGTGGTCTGCTGCCACAGCCCCGGGGCGAACTTGTCCTTGGCCCCGCCGACCTCCTTGGAGATGTCGGCGAGCGCGTCGTTGCTGACCAGCGTGGGCAGGGCCTGGAACTCGGCCTGCACGAGGTCGGGGGCCTGCTGGGCCTTGGACGCCGTGATGATCTTCGTCACCAGGTCGTCGCCGGAGGCCTGCTTCTGGACCGTGACCTTGATGTCCGGGTGCTTCCGGTTCCAGAGGGCGGCCACCTTGTCCATGTTGGGGGCCCAGGCCCAGTAGGTGAGCGAGACGGGACCGGAATCCGCCTGCCGGCCGTCCTCGGACGAGCCGCAGGCGGTGAGCACGGTCGCGCCGAGGGCGACAGCGGTCGCGGTGGCGGCGACGGCGACAAAGCGGTGGCGCAAAACGATGGGCATGGAGCCTCTCCCCTGACGAGCGGCCCTCCCCCACGGGAAGACCGGCCATGCATCTGTGAGCGTTCACAGTAGAGAAACGTTCCGGACACTTGTCAATGGTTGTTCCTGTGCGGTTATGTTGCGTTGCACCGTCGAGATGCGGTGTGTGTACGTTCACAGCCCCTCAGGTTCCAACGCCTTGACGTTCCAACGTTCCAGGAGAGATTCATGCCGGAGACCACTCCCCACGGCCTGCACCGGCTCGCCTTCGGCGGGGACTACAACCCGGAACAGTGGCCGGAAAGCGTCTGGCAGGAGGATGTCCGGCTGATGCGCGAGGCCGGAGTCACCATGGTGAGCGTCGGGATCTTCTCCTGGGCCCTGCTCGAACCGGAACCGGGCTCGTACACCTTCGGCTGGCTCGACCGCGTGCTGGATCTGCTGCACGAGAGCGGGATCCGCGTCGACCTCGGTACGCCCACGGTGGCGCCGCCCGCCTGGTTCTACCGCGCCCACCCCGAGGCCCTGCCGGTGTCCCGCGAGGGTGTGCGGTACGCCTTCGGCTCACGCGGGGCGATCTGCCACAGCTCCCCCGCGTACCGCGAGGCCGCCGCGCGGATCACCACCGAGCTGGCCCGGCGCTACGGCACCCACCCCGCCCTCGCCCTCTGGCACGTGCACAACGAGTACGGCGTCCCCGTCAGCGCCTGCTACTGCGACACCTGCGCCGCCCACTTCCGCCGCTGGCTCGACACCGCCCACGGCTCGGTCGAGGCCGTCAACGACGCCTGGGGGACGGCCTTCTGGGGCCAGCGCTACGCCTCGTACGAGGAGATCGACCCGCCCCGCCTCACGCCCACCGTCGGCAACCCGGCCCAGCAGCTCGACTACCGCCGCTTCGCCGACGCCACCCTGCGCGAGAACTTCGTCAGGGAGCGCGACATCCTGCACCGGCTCGCCCCCGGCATCCCGGTCACCACCAACTTCATGACCGCGCTGAGCCAGTGCGACTCGCTCGACTACTGGTCCTGGGGCCGCGAGGTCGATCTCGTCACCAACGACCACTATCTGATCACCGACGGGCGTCGCACCCACGTCAATCTGGCCATGGCGGCCGACCTCACCCGCTCGGTGGCCGGCGGCGCCCCCTGGCTGCTGCTCGAACACTCCACGTCCGGGGTCAGCTGGCAGCCCCGCAACCCCGCCAAGCGGCCCGGCGAGATGGCCCGCAACTCCCTCGCCCACGTCGCCCGCGGCTCCGAGGGCGCCATGTTCTTCCAGTGGCGCCAGTCCCGGCGGGGCGCCGAGAAGTTCCACTCCTCGATGGTGCCGCACGCGGGCACCGACTCGCGGATCTGGCGCGAGGTGGTGGCGCTCGGCGCCGACCTCGACGCGCTGGCCGAGGTACGCGGTACGCGGACCGTCCCCGACGCCGCCATGGTCTGGGACTGGCAGTCCTGGTGGGCGCAGGGCCTGGAGTGGCGTCCGAGCGAGGACCACGACGCGCGGGAGCGTGCCGACAGCTTCTACGAGAGCCTCTACGACCGGCACCTGACCGTCGACTTCGCCCACCCGGAGGCCGACCTGTCGGCCTACCCGCTGGTCGTCGTCCCGGCGCTCTACCTCGCCACCGAGGCCGCCGGGCTCAATCTGCGGTCGTACGTCGAGGACGGCGGCACCCTCGTGGTCTCGTACTTCTCCGGGATCGTCGACGAGCACGACGCCGTGCACCCCGGCGCCTACCCGGGCGCGCTGCGTGACGTCCTCGGTCTGACCGTCGAGGAGTGGTCGCCGCTCGGCGCGGGCGAGAGCGTACGGATCACCGGCCCGGCCGGGGATTCGCTGCCCGCCGACGTGTGGACCGAGTTCGTCGTGCCCCGCGGAGCCGAGACCGTCTGGAGCTACGCGGACGGCCCGGCGGCCGGGGGCCCCGCCGTCACCCGCCACCGCCTCGGCCGGGGCACCGCCTGGTACGTCTCCACCCGGCTCGACGCCGCCTCGCTGGACACCGTCCTCCGCGCCGCCTGCGAGGACGCCGGCATCGACTCCCGTGACACCCTCCCCCGCGACGTCGAGGTGGTGCGCCGCTCCGGCGAGAGCGGCGACTACCTGTTCGTGCTCAACCACACCGCCGACGACGCCAAGGTGCCGCTGGACACCCCCGGCACCGAACTCCTCGGCGGCGAACGCGCCGACGGGCATCTGGCCGTCCCGGCGGGCGCGGTCCGCGTCGTACGGCTCGACGCCTGACCCCACCGGACTCCCCGGGCGCGGCCGTGCCACGCGGCCGCCCCCGGGTGCAGCGCACCACCTTCCTTTCCCTCCACCGTCGAAGGGACATCGACGATGTACGTCGCACCACGCACCCCGCGCACCCGCGGGGCAGGTACACGCAGAACCGGGCATGGCATCCGCCTGCTGAGGGCGGCGGCCGCCGCCTCGCTCGCCACCCTGCTCCTCGCCGCGCTGCCGGCCCCGCAGGCGCGGGCCGCCGCCACGCTCACCAACGCCGGATTCGAGAGCGACGGCGTCGGCACCGCGACTCCGTCGGGCTGGTCCACCTACTCGGCGGCGGGCCAGAACGCCGCCTCGTTCACCGAGTCCGGCGGACGCGGCGGCGGTCACCGCCTGACCCACTGGTCGTCGTCCGCGTACAAGGTGGAGACGTACCAGTTCCTGTCCGGGCTGGCCAACGGCCACTACACGCTCAGCGCCTGGGTGCGGTCGAGCGGCGGACAGAACTCCGCGTACCTCGCCCTGCGCAACTGCGGCTCGGCCGAACAGCGCACGGATCTTCCGCCCACCCCCAACGGTGCCTGGATACGCCTGGTGGCCTCGGTCGCGGTGACCGGCGGCCAGTGCACGATCAGCGTCAACTCCGATGCCAGGGCGGGGAACTGGCTCAACGTCGACGACCTCTCCTTCACCTCCGGTACGACCGGGCTCGCGGTGAAGGGCGTCGACGTCTCCACGCTGAAGAAGAGCGAGGATCTCGGTGGCACCTACCGTACGAGCGGCGGCACCACCGGTGACGCCGTGTCCATCCTGAAGTCGGCGGGCGCCAACTACGGACGGCTGAAGGTGTGGGTGAACCCGGCCGACGGCTACAACGACAAGGCCCGGGTGCTGTCGACCGCCAAGCGCCTCAAGGCCCAGGGCATGAAGCTCCTGGTCGACTTCCACTATTCCGACATCTGGGCCGACCCGGGCGCCCAGACCAAGCCGGCCGCGTGGGCGGGCCACTCCTACAGCCAGCTCACCACGGACGTGTACCAGCACACGTACGACGTCCTCAACGCCCTCAAGGCCCAGGGCACCACCGCCGACATGGTGCAGATCGGCAACGAGATCAACACCGGCATGCTCTGGCCGGAGGGCTCCACGGACAACTGGTCCCAGCTCGCCGGTCTGCTGAAGTCCGGCGCCTCCGCCGCCAAGGCGGTCTCCTCCACCACGCAGATCGCCCTCCACCTGGCCCACGGCGGTGACAACGCCCTGTACCGCTGGTGGTTCGACAACGCGAAGGCGCAGGGCGTCGCGTACGACGTGATCGCCCTGTCCTTCTACGGCTACTGGCACGGGCCGCTCTCCGCGCTGCAGGCCAACCTCGACGACATCTCGGCCCGTTACGGCAAGCGGGTGCTGGTCGTCGAGACCGCATACCCCTTCCGGCTGGACAGCGAGGACGGCCACGAGAACATCATCGACACCACCGCGGAACTGGTTCCCGGCTACCCGGCGAGCCCCGCGGGTCAGGCGGCCTGGCTGCGGGACGTGATGAACGTGGTCGAGGCCGTGCCGAACGGCCGGGGCCTGGGTGTCGTGTACTGGGAGCCCACCTGGACCGCCGTCACGGGCAACGGCTGGGACCCGGCCGATCCCTCCTCCGGCAACGGCTGGGAGAACCAGGCCCTCTTCGACTACGACAGCAGGCTGCTGCCGGCCGCGGGCTGGCTGAACCACCGCTGACGGACGGGGCGGGGGACGGCATCGCCCCCCGCCCCGCTTCCGCGGCCACGCCGCGCACCGGCGTCCCACGTCGACGGGGCGACCCGGCGGGACACCCCGTCCGCCGGGAGACCCTAGACTCGGCGGATGGCGAAGTACTTCGACGTCCACCCCGACAATCCTCAGCCGCGCACGATCGGCACCGTGGCCGACAGCATCCGCTCCGGCGCGCTCGTCGCCTATCCGACGGACTCCTGCTACGCACTGGGGTGCCGTGTGGGCAGTCGCGACGGCATCAGCCGCATCAGGTCCATCCGGAACCTCGACGACCGTCACCACTTCACCCTGGTCTGCGAGAGCTTCGCGCAGCTGGGTCAGTACGTGCACATCGACAACAACGTCTTCCGCGCGATCAAGGCGTCCACGCCCGGCAGTTACACCTTCATCCTGCCCGCGACGAAGGAGGTGCCGCGCCAGCTGCTGCATCCGAAGAAGAAGACCGTCGGCGTCCGCATCCCCGACCACGGCGTCGCCCAGGCGCTCCTCGCGGAACTCGGCGAGCCGCTGCTCTCCAGCACCCTGCTGCTGCCCGACGAGACCGAGCCGCTGACCCAGGGCTGGGAGATCAAGGAACGGCTCGACCACGTCGTCGACGCCGTCCTCGACTCCGGCGACTGCGGGACGGAGCCGACCACCGTCATCGACTTCTCCGGCGACGGGGTGGAGATCGTACGCAGAGGGGCGGGCGACACCACGCCCTTCGAGTAGGCGCCCCGCCGCGCCCCGCCCGACGGCCCGCTGGGTACGTCGGGCGGGCCGGTTGAGTACCGGTACTCACGTCCGCCGGCCATCCCGGACCGACGATGGAGCCCTCCACCGCCGAGTCCAGGAGATCCGCCCATGCTCAGCCGCATCGCCGACGTCCTGGTGCCCGCCGTGGGCCGTCTGACCGTCACCGCCGACGCCGGTGCCGTGTTCGCTCCCGGCAGCGTCATCGCCGCCAACCACACCTCGCTCGCCGATCCGGCCGTCGTCCTGGCGGCCCTGCGCCGCCTCGGCGTCGAGCCGGTCGTCCTGGCGACCGCCGGTCTGTGGCGCATCCCGCTGTTCGGGCGGGCGCTGGCCCGGGAGGGGCACGTTCCCGTCCACCGCGGGGACCGTCGGGCCGCCGACTCCCTGACCGGCGCGGCCAGGGCCCTCGCCCGGGGCCGGATCGTCCTCATCTACGGCGAGGGCCGGATCCCGCGGCGCCCGGACGCGGGGGAAGCGGCCCCCGAGCCCTTCCGCAGCGGACTCGCGCGGCTCGTTCAGCACACGGGAGCACCGGTCGTCCCTCTCGGGCAGGCAGGCGCCCGCCGCATCACCTCCGGTGGCCGGACGAAGCAGCTCGCGGGTCTGCTGACCGCCCCGCTGCGCCGCCCCGGTCTCCATGTGCACATCGGGGCTCCCGTCGTGCTGACGGGCGACGGCACCGAGCGGACCGCGCACGCCCACGCGGCGGTGACGGCGGCCTGGCGGACCGCCGCCGAACACCTGGGCGAGGCGGTCGCACCGGCCGCCTGACGGGCGTGTCCCGGACGCGCGCGTCGGGCGGGTGGCCGTGAGGGACGATCGGGCTCAGGGCAAGGGGGTCGCGCGTGCGGGGACGTCGTGGCTCTGGTGTCCGCCGCTGGCCACCATCCGGACCTGGCCCTCGTCGTTGATCTCGGCCTGGACGATGCCGGTCTCGTCGGCGTACACGGGGTGTCCGCCCGCGCCCGTGCGTTCGGTGCGGGTGACCACGATGGAGTCGCCCGAGACCGGAAATGTCAGCTCGTATCGTTCGACGCTTCCCATGCGCCCCTTTATACCGATGCGGGACACGGAACCGCGCACGTGCCAGGAGACTTTGCGGCAGCCCGCCCGAGAAACCGGTCATTCGGAGCCTTCCGGCCCGGCCGAGAGAAGGTCGTCCTCCTCGATCACCGGTGCCGATGCCGGTTACTGCAGGGCGTGCACGGCCGCCCGGAACAGCGCCGGCAGGCGGCGGGCCGTGGGGACGATCAGCCGGGAGGCGGCGGCGTGCCGGGTCGCGCGCAGGAGGGCCTCGGTGAGCAGCCGGTGGCGGCGCGTCAGGCGTGCCCACTGGGCGGGGTAGTCCTCGGGCCGGCCGGCGGCGAGGCAGGCGACGGCCGCGGTGGCCGTGGCGGTCGCCAGCGCGATGCCCTCTCCGGTCAGCGCGTCGACGTAGCCGGCCGCGTCACCGATCAGCAGGACGCGTCCGGCCCGCCGGCTACGCGCCGCTGTGCGCAGCGGTCCGGCTCCGCGCACGGGGCCGGCCTCCCGTCCTCGCAGCGCGGCGGCGAGGACGGGAAAGGCGGCCAGGTGCTCGTCGTACGGGCGGCGGTCGTGGCTGAGCACGGCGACCCCCACCAGGTGGTCCCCGACCGGCGTCACGTACGCCTCGGCGTGGCCGGACCAGTGCACCTCCACGAAGTCCGTCCACGGCGCGATCCGGTAGTGGCGGCGCAGGCCGTAGCGCCGGGGCGCGCTCCCGGCGAGGTCGAGGCCCAGGGACCGCCGCACGGGTGAGTGCAGGCCGTCGGCGGCGATCAGCCAGCGGGCCGTCATCCCGGCGGCGCCGACCGTGTCGTGGCCCAGGAGGACCTCGCCCACCCTTCCGGGCAGGAGCCGGACCCCGAGCTCCACGGCCCGTCGGTGCAGGGCCGTGTGCAGCGCGATCCTTCGCACCCCGAGCCCGTGGCAGTCGCGGAAGGCGGCCTCCGCGGCGTGCGTGCCGTCGGTGTACCGGATTCCGCGCAGCTCGCGGCCGGGCGGGCGGGTCACGCCCAGCTCGTCGAGCGCCGCCACGCCGCTGGGCATGATCCCCTCGCCGCAGGCCTTGTCGACGGGGAAGGCCCGTGGTTCGACGACGACGGCCTCCATGCCCGCCCGGGCGGCCTGGATCGCGGCCGCCAGGCCGGCGGGGCCGCCGCCCGCCACGAGCACGTCGATCACGCCCGTACGTCCTCTCCGTCGGCCGCGCCGGCCGGGCGGGCGGCGACGGTGGGGTGCCCGGCGCGGGCCAGCGCTTCGTCCTCGCACCGGATGCGGACCGCCATGAGCACGGTGTTGAGCAGGGTGAAGGCCGCCGCCGTGACCCACGCGCCGTGGACCAGCGGCAGAGCCAGTCCTTCGGCGGCGACCGCGACGTAGTTGGGGTGGCGCGACCAGCGGTACGGTCCGCCGGTGACGAGGGGCAGCCCGGGAACGACGATGACGCGGGTGTTCCAGCGGTGTCCGAGCGTACGCACGCACCACCAGCGCAGCGCCTGCGCCGCGAGGACGACGGCCACCATGGTCCATCCGAGCCACGGTGTGAAGGGGCGGCCGGTCAGGGCGACTTCGGCGAGGCAGCCCGCCAGCAGTCCGGTGTGCAGGGCGACCATCGCCGGGTAGTGGGCGCGGCCGCACTCGGTGCCGCCCCTGGCCATGCTCCAGCGGGTGTTGCGCCGTGCGACGGCGAGTTCGGCGAGGCGTTCCGTCGCGACGGCCAGTACGAGGCCGGTGTACCAGATCACGTGTCCTCCGTCCTACCAGCGCAGCAGCACCAGTTCGCAGCAGAAGCCCGGGCCCATGGCCATCAGGAGTCCGGGGGTTCCCGGCTCGGGCCGCCGCTGTTCCAGCGTGTCCCTGAGGACGTGCAGCACCGACGAGGAGGAGAGGTTGCCCACCTCGGCGAGTGAGCGCCAGGTGAGGTCGAGGGCGCCTTCGGGCAGTTCGAGCACCTCGGTGACGGTGTCCAGGACCTTGGGGCCGCCCGGGTGGCAGACCCAGTGCGCGATGTCCTTCGGCTTGAGGCCGTGCTCTCCGAGGAACTCCCCGACATCGTCGGCGAGATAGCGGCGTACGACATCGGGCACGCCCGGGTCGAGGACGACCTTGAAGCCCGAGTCACGGATCTCCCAGCCCATCACGCCCTCGGTGTCCGGGTACATCCTGCTGCGCGTGGCCACGATCTGAGGTCCGGCGGCCGGGCTCGGCGCGGCGCGGCGGCCGCCGGTGGCGACGACGGCCGCGGCGCCGTCGCCGAAGAGCGCGGTCGCCACCAGGTTGGCGGGCGACGCGTCCTCGCTCTGGAAGGTGAGGGAGCAGAGCTCGACCGACAGGAGTACGGCCACGTGGTCGGGCCAGCCCCGCAGGTAGTCGTGCAGCCGGGCCACGCCGGCGGCGCCCGCGACACAGCCCAGGCCGAAGACGGGGAGGCGTTTCACGTCGGGGCGCAGGCCGAGGCGTCCGACGAGCCGGGCGTCGACGGAGGGCGCGGCCACTCCGGTGACGGAGGTGAACATCAGCAGGTCGACATCGGCGGGCCGCAGACCCGCGTCCCGCAGCCCGCCGCGCAGCGCCCGCGCCCCGAGGTCGACGGCCGCGTCGATGAACACGTCGTTGGCCGCTCCGAAACCGGCCAGTGCGCCGTAACGCTCCAGCGGCAGCACCATGTGCCGTGTGTCCACCCGCGCGTTGCGGTGGAGCCGGTCCAGGACCCGCCGGTCGGCGCCGGGAGGAAGACAGGCGCGCGCCACCATCTCGGTCACGTCGCGCTGCGGGTGGCGGTGGGGCGGGAGGACGCCGTGCACGGCTGCGATCCGGGTCATCCCGACACCTGGGAGGGAGGCGTCATGGGCGCCATCCTGCCCCCGGAGGCAGGACGAAGGGCGCATATCGCCCGCGCGTCTGTCGTGTTCGCCCATGATCAGCCGTGTTCGGGGGGTTTCTGCGTGTCTGGCCCCCTACGATCGGCCGATGGACACCATGGAGCGGCCCAGAAGGCGCGGCGGGTCCGCCCGGCCGCTCGGCCGGGTGGCGGGTCTGGTGCTGTCGTGCCACCCCGGGCCGGTGGCGGCGGTCTCCGCGATGACCGTCGCGCTCTGCGTCGGTGCGGGGCTGGGTCCCGCGCGCTGCTTCCTCGTCGGGTGCGCGGTGCTGACCGGACAGCTCTCGGTCGGCTGGTGCAACGACGCCCTCGACGCCCGCCGCGACGCCGAGGCCGGCCGCCGGGGCAAGCCGGCGGCCGGCGGTGCGGTGACCCCGCGCGAAGTAGGGGGTGCGGCGTTCACCGCGCTCGCCCTGTGCGTGCCGCTGTCCCTGGCGTGCGGCGCTCTCGCCGGTACGGTGCATCTGGCCGCGGTCGCCGGAGCCTGGCTGTACAACGTACGGCTGAAAGCGACCGCGCTGTCCTGGCTGCCGTACGTGATCGGCTTCGGTGGTCTGCCGGCGGTCGTCACCCTGAGCCTGCCCGGCCACCCCTGGCCCGCCTGGTGGGCCATGACCGCCGGAGCCCTGCTGGGCGTCGCGGCCCATCTGGCGGACGCGCTCCCGGACATCGCGGACGACGAGGCGGCCGGTGTCCGCGGACTGCCGCACCGGCTGGGCGTCGCGGGCACCCGGCTGGCGCTGCCGGTCCCGCTGACGGCGGCGTCGGCGGTGCTGCTGCTGGGCCCCGGGGGCGCGGCGTTCGACGGTCCGCGGATGGCGATCCTCGTCGGGGTGGCCCTCGTCGGGGTGGCCGGACCGCTCCTGGGCCGGTACTGGCGCAAGGCGGCGTTCGCGGCGGCGGTGTGTGTGGCCGCGGTGGATCTGGCGCTGCTCCTGGCGCGCGGGGACACGCTCGTGTGACGCCCCAGGGGGCGGCCCCACCGGAAGGGGATCGGTGGGGCCGCTCCCGGGGGGGGCCTTACGGCCATCCCGTGGGGGGACGTCGGTCGCCTTCCCCCGAATCGGCACTTCACACCCGGATGTTTCCCGTCAGGGCAGCGGGGTGCCGCCGGTCGCGTTGACGATCTCGCCGGTGATGTAGCTCGCCTGCGGGGAGGCGAGGAAGACGTAGGCGGGAGCCATCTCCACGGGCTGGGCCGGACGGCCGAGGGGCGACTGCTTGCCGAACTCGACGGTGTCGGGGAGGGTCGCCGGGATCAGGGGGGTCCACACGGGCCCGGGGGCCACGGCGTTGACCCGGATGCCGTCGGGGGCGAGCATCTGGGCGAGCCCCTGGGTGAACGTCACGATGGCACCCTTGGTCATCGCGTAGTCGAGCAGGTGCGGGCTGGGCTGGTAGGCCTGGACCGAGGTGGAGTTGATGACGACGCCGCCCTTGGGCATGTGGGGCAGGGACATCTTCGTCAGCCAGAACATGCCGTAGAGATTGGTCCGCAGGACGCGGTCGAACTGTTCGGTCGTGATGGCCTGGATGCCGTCGGGCTGGGCCATCTGGTAGGCCGCGTTGTTGACGAGGATGTCGATGCGGCCCAACTCCTCGACGGCCCGCGTGACCAGTTCCGCGCACTGGCCCTCCTCGCGGATGTCGCACTGCACGGCCACCGCCTTGCGGCCGGCGTCCTCGACGAGCCGCCGGGTCTCCTCCGCCTCCGACCGCTCCTCCGGGAGATGGGTGAAGACGATGTCGGCGCCTTCCCGCGCGAAGGCGAGGGCCACGGCCCGGCCGATCCCGGAGTCGGCGCCGGTGATGAGCGCCTTGCGGTCGTAGAGCAGGGCATGGCCGTGGTAACTCGTCTCGCCGTGGTCGGGCGGCGGGTCCATCGGCCCGGTCCATCCGGGATAGTCCTGGTCCTGGGCGGGGAATTCCGGCCGCGGGTAGCGCTCGGCCGGATTCGGTACTGCGTCACGGTGCTCCATCGCCACACCTTTCCCGAGAGGGGTGTATCAGCTGACACCGGACGCCTGCCCGTCGCGGACCGCCCGAATCCTCGGGTTCCTCCGACTGCCACGGCGGCCCCCACCGGAGAGTGAGGGGGCCGGCGGGGCGTGAGCCTGCGCCCACGCGAGGCCCGGGAGGCGCCACCGGGGGGCGCGTGGCGGCACGGTACAGTGGTGAGGGCGTGGCGCGGCTCACCGCTGCCCGCCCCAGTCGATCGCCGGGTCCGAAGATGCTCCCGGTCAGGATCCGATTCTTCCCGGGAGAGAGCGTGCGCGAGCCGACGCGGCCCCGCGCCGCCGCCTGTCCGCCGTGACCTCGCGCCCCCGGACATGAGCCCGGTGCCGGCCCACGCCGCCGCCGCGCTCCGTCTCGTTTGACCTCCGGCCCGTCGTCGGGCCGTTCGCGGGGTGCCGTCCCGGCCTTCCGCGTCTTCCCGTGCGCCCCGGCCTGCCCGGAGCGGGGCGCGCCCGAGCACGACAGGTCTTCGCTCCTTTGTCATCCTCCGCTGCCTCCGCGTCCCCCGCGTCCCCCGCGTCCCCCGCCTCTCCCGTCGGCCGCCTGCGTGGCCTGGGCCCCGCCTGGCTGAACGATCCGAAGGTCTGGCGTACCGAGGTACTGGCCGGCCTGGTGGTCGCCCTCGCGCTGATCCCCGAGGCGATCTCGTTCTCGATCATCGCCGGCGTCGACCCGGCGATCGGGCTCTTCGCCTCCTTCACCATGGCCGTCGTGATCTCCGTCGTCGGCGGACGGCGGGCCATGATCTCCGCCGCCACCGGTGCCGTCGCCCTCGTCATCGCGCCGCTGAACCGCGAGCACGGCCTGGGGTACCTCGTCGCGGCCGTCATCCTCGCCGGTGTCTTCCAGATCGTCCTGGGCGCGCTCGGGGTGGCGAAGCTGATGCGGTTCATCCCCCGTTCGGTGATGGTCGGGTTCGTCAACTCCCTCGCGATCCTGATCTTCATGGCGCAGATCCCCGAGATGCGGGACGTCCCCTGGGCGGTGTACCCGCTGATCACCGCCGGTCTGGCGCTCATGGTGTTCTTCCCGAAGATCAGCACCGTGGTCCCCGCGCCGCTGGTCTCCATCGTCATCCTGACCGTGATCACCGTCGCGGCCGGAATCGCGGTGCCGACGGTCGGCGACAAGGGCGCCCTGCCGTCGTCCCTGCCGATGCCGGGGCTGCCGGACGTGCCGTTCACCCTGGACACGCTGACGACGATCGCGCCGTACGCCTTCGCGATGGCACTGGTCGGGCTGATGGAGTCGCTGATGACGGCGAAACTGGTCGACGAGATCACCGACTCCCACTCCAGCAAGACCCGGGAGTCCGTCGGGCAGGGCGTCGCCAATATCGTGACCGGCTTCTTCGGCGGCATGGGCGGCTGCGCGATGATCGGCCAGACCATGATCAATGTGAAGGTCTCCGGTGCCCGCACCCGGCTCTCCACCTTCCTCGCCGGCGCGTTCCTGATGGTCCTGTGCATCGTCTTCGGCCCGATCGTGTCCGACATCCCCATGGCCGCGCTCGTCGCCGTGATGATCATGGTGTCGGTCGCCACCTTCGACTGGCACTCCGTCGCCCCGAAGACGCTGAAGCGGATGCCGGCCGGCGAGATCGTCGTCATGCTCGCGACCGTCGCGGTCGTGGTCGCCACCCACAACCTCGCCATCGGCGTCGTCGTCGGCTCGGTCACCGCCATGGTCATCTTCGCCAAGCGGGTCGCCCATCTCGCCGAGGTCGACTCCGTCACCGATCCGGACGGCACCACCGCGGTGTACCGGGTCACCGGACAGCTCTTCTTCGCCTCCTCCAACGACCTGGTCGGGCAGTTCGACTACGTGAACGACCCCGACAAGGTCGTCATCGACCTGAGCGCCGCCCGGGTCTGGGACGCCTCTTCCGTCGCGGCGCTCGATGCCATCGAGACGAAGTACGGCCGGCTCGGGAAGACGGTCGAGATCACCGGCCTGGACGACCGCAGCGCGCAGCTGCACGGCAGGCTCAGCGGGGAGCTGACGAGCCACTGACGAAGGAGTGGTGCGGGGTCGCACCCGCGCGATCGCCCGGAGGCCCCGCGCGCGGGTGGCGGCCGGTAGGGGCCGGTCTCAGGCCGGGTGCCCGGGTGAGAAGTGCTCGACGTCGCTCAGACGGAGGAGCCCGGGGCGTGCGGCAGCGTCGGAGTCGGCGCGGTCGGCGTCGGCGTCGGCGTCGGCGTCGGCGTCGGCGTCGGCGTCGGCGGATCCTTCGGTGACCGGTGCGAGCAGGAAACCGACGTGGTCCCCGCCCTCGAACCGGTCCAGCACCCTGCCGACGAACCACGCGCGCGCTCCGCGCAGCACGGGCGCCCCGCCGGGCCCCGGCAGCCAGTCGACCTCGGCGAACTTGTCGGTGTCGTCCCCCGTCCGCTCACCGAACCACCGCGCCAGGTCGCTCCGGGCACGGCTCAGGACGTGGACCGCCAGGTGGGAGGCGCGGCAGGCGGCCCGGTACGTACGGTTCTCCCGCGACAGCCAGACCACGAACCGTGCGGGCCCGATCGAGCACTGCGAGGCGAAGCCGACGAGGCAGCCATCGAGCTCGCCGTCCTCCTCGCCCGCCGCCGTCACCACGTACATCGGGTAGTCGAGCAGCGCCGTGAAGGCGTCCAGGTCGGGTGCGGCCGGGGGGCCGGCGTCGGGTCGTGTCTCCACGGAACGCGGATGCCCCGAACCCCGGAGCGTATCCCCGCCCCCGCCGGGGTTCTCGGCGGATCGCGGAAGGACCACGCCGTGCACGGCGGTGCGCGCCCGGTGAAGGGCGCCCTCCGCCGCTCGCGCATAGTCCCGGGCGGCGCGGGAAGGCGCCGGAGGCGAGACACCGAGCCACGGACACGTCACGCCACGGCCGACGTCGAAGGACTCACCGCGCGACAGGGGCTTCCCACCATGCCGAGGACGATGACCGACCGGTCCTACTGGACCCTCAGCGCTCCCGCCGAGGGCCGCCGTCCCGCACTCCAGGACGACCTCACCACCGACGTGGTCGTCATCGGCGGCGGCATCGCCGGCCTGTGCACCGCCGATGAACTCGTCCGCGCCGGCCGCACCGTCGTGCTCCTCGAAGCCGATCGCATCGCCCAGGGGGTCACGGGCAGTACGACGGGCAAGCTCACCGCGCTGCACGGCCTCACCTACGCCCGGCTCCGCGACACCCACGGCAAGGACGCCGCGGAACTGTACGCGCTCTCCCAGCAGGAGGCGCTCCGTCAGGTCGCCGACCGCAGCGCCCAGTTGGGCATCGACGCCGAGCTCGAACCCGCGCCGGCGTTCACCTACGTCACCGACGCCCGGCGCGCGGAGGAGGTCAGGGCGGAGGCGGCCGCCGCGCGGGAGGCCGGGCTCGACGCCTCGTACGTCACCGAGACCGATCTCCCCTTCCCCGTCGTCGGCGCCGTCCGCGTGGAGGATCAGTTCCTCTTCCACCCCCGCAAGTTCCTCCTCGGTATCGCCGAGGACATCCTCGCGCGGGGCGGTGCGATCCACGAGCACACCCGGGTGACGCGCGTCCGGGAGCTGACCGACTGCCGGCTCACCACCGACACGGGTGCCACGATCCACGCCCGCGACGTGGTCGTCGCCACGAACTATCCGGTGACGCTCCACGCGTCGGTCATGGCCAGGCTCTCGGTCCTCCGGGAGCTGGTGGTGGCGGCGCCGGTCGAGGCCGCGAAGGCGCCGTCGGGCATGTACCTCACCCCGGAGGACCATACGCGTTCGGTGCGCACCGCCCCCTACGGCGAGGGGCGCCGGTTGCTCATCGTCACCGGCGAGGCGTTCGAGCCGGGCGCCGGCCGGGTCGAGGAGCGGTACGGCCGGCTGGTGTCGTGGGCGTGTGAGCACCTGCCCGGGTTCGCCGACGCGGAGACCGGATACCGGTGGGCGGCGCAGGACGTGCGCTCCGGTGACCACCTTCCGTACGTGGGGCACGAACACCCGGACACCCAGCATCTCTACGTGGCCACCGGTTTCGGCGGCTGGGGCATGAGCAACGGCGTGATGGCGGGGCGTCTGCTGGCCGCGCACATCCGCGGCGGACCCCGGCCCGCCTGGACCGACCTCTTCGACCCCCGCCGCCACCTTCCGCTGAGGGAGGTGCCCGGTGTCGCCAGGACCCAGGCATCGGTGGCCCGGCACTATGTCGCCGGCCGCTCCCACCGGCGGTGTACGCACATGGGGTGCGAGCTCGGTTTCAACGACGCGGAGCAGACCTGGGAGTGCCCCTGCCACGGCTCCCGTTTCGCGGCAGACGGAAGCGTGCTCCAGGGACCGGCGACCAGACCGCTGGAGACGCACGACGACGAGTACCAGGATGGAGTAACAGCATGAAGCGAGGCGACGCCATGACCGACCGGAGCACGGACCAGGAACCCGAGACCCCCGGCCCCACGCCGTCCCGACCCGACCCGGTCCCCCGCGACCCGCGACCCGCCGAACCGTCGGAGACACCCCCGACCACGACCCCGGAATCGGACCCGGGCCCCGACCCCGGCCCCGGCCCCGGTGACAGGCCGGTGCCGGAACCCCCGGACTAGGAGGCCGGTGTGCGGGCCGCCAGGCCCAGGTCTCCGGTGCTCGGCGGGGCGAAGCAGCGGGCGACGGCCTCGTCGGTCACCGCGGAGAGGTCGGACGGGGACCAGCGGGGATCGCGGTCCTTGTCCACCACTTGCGCGCGGATGCCCTCGACGAGGTCGTGGGAGGAGAGGGCGGCGCAGGAGAGCCGGAACTCCATGTCGAGAACGGACTCCAGGGAGTCCAGCCGCCGGGCGCGGCGGAGGGCGGCGAGGGTGACCTTGAGCGCGGTCGGCGACCTGCCAAGCAGCGTGGCGGCGGCCTCCTTCGCCTCCGGTGCTCCGCAGTCGAGGAGCCGCTCGATCACGGTCTCGACCGTGTGCGCCGCGTAGCAGGCGTCGATCCACTCCCGCTGAGCGGCCAGCTCGCCGGAGGTCTCCGGCGTCCGGGCGAAGCCCGGCACGACCTCGTGCGCGGGCGCGCGGGTGAGTTCCGCCGCGAGCCGGGGCAGATCCTCCGACCGTACGACGTGGTCCGCCAGGCCGGTCAGCAGCGCGTCCGCCGCACCGACGGGGGTGCCGGTGAGGGCGAGGTGGGTACCGAGCTCGCCCGGCGCCCGGCTCAGCAGATACGTTCCGCCGACGTCGGGCACGAAGCCGATGCCGGTCTCCGGCATGGCCACCCGCGAGCGCTCGGTGACGATCCGGACGGATCCATGGGCCGAGACGCCGACCCCGCCGCCCATCACGATCCCGTCCATGAAGGCCACGTACGGCTTGCGGAAGCGGGCGATCCGGGCGTTCAGGCGGTACTCGTCACGCCAGAAGCCGGGCGAGGCGGAGCCGCCGGCGCGGGCGTCGTCGTGGATGGCCCTGATGTCGCCGCCCGCGCACAGTCCCCGCTCGCCGGCACCGTCGATGACGACGGTCTGGACGGCGGGGTCGCGTTCCCACGCGGTCAGCGCCTCGTCGATGCGCAGCACCATGGGGTGGGTGAGCGCGTTGATGGCCCGCGGCCGGTTCAGGGTGATGAAACCGGCACGCCCTTCGGTACGCAGCAGCACGTGCGGCTCGTCGGTCGCCGTCATCGTGAGCGCTTTGCCGGGCGGGGTGCGTCGAAGAGTCCCATGATCCGGTGGCTTCCTTCCGAACGATCTTCCGACCACCGTAGCGGCTGCGGGGTGTCCGGCGCCGCGACGTGGGGAACCGGGCAGTCCCGCCGATTTCGCCGCGCCGCTCCGTGGGCGCGCGTGACCGGCGTCGTTCAGAGCCAGCCGTTGCGCCGGAAGCTGCGGTGGAGGAGGAGACACGCCACGGCCGTCACCGCCACGACGAGCGGGTAGCCGTAGGTCCAGCGCAGTTCCGGCATGTGTTCGAAGTTCATGCCGTACACACCGCACACCATCGTGGGTACGGCGATGATCGCCGCCCAGGCCGTGATCTTGCGCATGTCCTCGTTCTGGGCGACCGTCACCTGCGCGAGGTGGGCCTGGAGGATGGAGTCCAGGAGGCTGTCGAACGACGTGATCTGCTCGGTGACCCGCGACAGGTGGTCGCCGACATCGCGGAAGTAGGGCTGGATGTCGGGGCTGATCAGGGGCAGCGGGCGGGCGGCCAGCGTCTGCAGCGGGCGGTCCAGCGGGGTCACGGCCCGCTTCAGTTCGAGGAGTTCCCGCTTGAGCTGGTAGACGCGGCCGGCGTCGCCGCGTGAGGCCTGCTCGCTGAAGACGGCGGTCTCGACGGCGTCGATGTCGTTCTGCACGGCGTCGACCACGGCCAGATAGTCGTCCACCACATGGTCGGCTATGGCGTGCAGAACCGCCGCGGGCCCCTTGGCGAGCTGCTCGGGGTCGGACTCCAGGGCCTCCCTCAGGGGGCCGAGCGAGCCATGGCGGCCGTGCCGGACCGTGATGACGAAGTCGGCGCCGGTGAAGACCATCAGCTCACCGGTGTCCACGACCTCGCTGGTGGCGGTCAGCTCCTCGTGCTCGACGTAGCGCACCGTCTTGAACACGGCGAACAGCGTCTCGTCGTACCGTTCGAGCTTGGGCCGCTGATGGGCGTGCACGGCGTCCTCGACGGCCAGGGGGTGCAGACCGAACAGCTCCGCGAGTTCGGCGAACTCCTCCACGGACGGCTCGTGCAGTCCGATCCAGACGAACCCGTCGCCCGACTTGCGGACCCGCCGCACCGCCTCGGGCGCCGGGCAGGCACCTTGCTGCCGCGCGCCGTCCTCGTACAGGACGCAGTTGACCACCGAGCTGCCCAGCGGCGAGCGCGCGGGGTGGCTGAGGTCGACGGTCCGGCGGTAGGCACGTCGGACGGTGCGCCGGAGGTTGCGGATGAGCGGCACGGTGGACTCTCCTCGAAACGATCGGCGGCCAGTGTGCCATCGAACCGAGCGGCGGAGGGAGGCGGACGGGTCCGCCTCCCTCTCAGAGGTGCCGGGCCTTCGCTCGCGGCCGGTTCAGCTGCGGAGCGGTCCTTCGCAGGTGTACGGGGAGGTACCGGCCCGGCCGTTCCGCCAGATCTCGACGGCGCCGAAGGAGCAGTTCATGTCGGCGAGGTTGGTGGAGGCGGTACCGGCCCGGTCGAGCAGGAAGTAGTCGACCGTCTCGGACATGTCCCGGAAGACCTGGTCCGGGCTCGCGGCGTCGCTGAGGTTGGCGGTGATCCGGCCCGTGCAGATGAAGCGCCGCATGGCCGGATCGCCGTTCTCCACGCACCGCGGCGTGCTGTACGTGGCCTCGGCGAACGAGGTGCGCACCGCGGCGGCGGTGGTGTCGCGCAGCCGGTCGTTGGGCGTATAGGTGGTGTTCGGTACGAACAGCTCGTCGACCTTGGCGATCTGCGCGTCGAGGAACGTGTCGTAGGCGCGCTGGAGCGCGGCGTCGCGCCCCAGCCTCTGACGCCAGGAGTCGAAGGCCGCCGGGTCGTCGGCGCGCAGGTGCCCGTACATATCCCGCAGGGTCGCGGGCCGTTGGATCCAGAGGAACTCGAAGAACGTTCCGGCGTAGGCGTAGAAGCGGAATCCGTCGCCGGCGTAGGTGGCGTGCAGGAGCTGGTCGACCGTCATCCGGGGACCGCCCCGCGCGGTGTCGGCGATGACGCTCTGGACCAGGGACCTGCGGACGGCGATTCCGTCGTCGCGGGTGGCGCCGTCGAAGAACTCGGCGGTGCCCTCGTCCATCGCGGTGGTGCGGTCGTCCTCGTACCAGCGGCCCTCTCCGAAGAAGCCGGGTACGGCGAAGCGGCCGTTGAGGTAGTGCACGTACTCGTGGCGGAAGAGCTCCTCGAGCGTGAGCCGGGAGTCCTGAGGGACGCGCCGCTGGTAGGTGTAGAAGGTGGCACCGCGCTCGATGTAGATGCCGCCGTTGTCGGTGTCCATGCCGGTGAGGACGGGGTGGTAGTTCTCGTAGTCCGCGCGCGAGGCGTACAGCACGATGTTCAGGCTGCTGTTGGGGTCGCCGCTCAGCGGGACCTCGGTGCCCAGGACACGGTGGAACTGCGCCTTGACCTGCTTGGAGGCGTAGTAGAGCTGGTCGACGGTGGCCCGGTCCAGGCCGGTGCGCACCTTGATGGCTCCGTTGTCGTAGCTGTACGTGTGCGGGAAGAGCTGCCGCTCGATGTCGGCCCTGCACACGCCGTACGGCCGGCACGCCTCGTAGAAGTTGAGCCAGCCGACCAGTCCTGCCCAGGGCGCGCTGCCCCGTCCGAAGTCGCGTGCGACCGGGTCGAGGAGCGCCCCGAGGTCGGGGACGATGACGTCCCTGAGCCCCTCGATCTGGCCGAAGCGGCCGTACTCGGCCAGGGCGTCGCGGACCACCCACGCGTTCGGGGTCTCCTTGAGGTGGACGTGGCCTGCGAACCGCTTGAAGGCCTCGCGGTACGCGGAGTCCTGTGCCGCCGCGCGGTGGAAGGCGACGTCACGGTTGCCGGGGTACACGCCCAGGTAGTTGACGGAGAGGGCGGCGAGGGCGGCGCTGCCCCAGGCGGGGTCGCGGTTCTGGGTCGGGTGGGACGAGTCCATGGTGGCCAGGACCCGCACGATCAGGCCGAGTTGGTGGGGGCGCAGGCCGGGGGCGCTGCCGGTGTGGAGCGCCTCGCGCAGGGTGGCGGCGTTGGTGCCGGTGACGTCGAAGGTCCGGGGGGCCGCGCCGAAGTCGGCGATGGCGCGGCGCAGCACCTCGACGGTGGGGGCGTCCGTGATGTCGATCTCGTCGCGGGAGAAGTCGTGGTACGCGACGGAGTGGAGGTAGGTGAACATCTCCAGGAGGTGGCTGCCGTTGCGGCCGTCGTGGGCGGCGGCGGCCGTGGATATGCGGCGGCCGACGGCCTGGACGTGGGCGTCGGACATGACCGGAGTGAGCCGGGCGTCCCAGGTCCAGATGAGGTCGCGCAGGCAGCCGTCGGCGGTGACGGCCGGGTCGGCGAGGAAGTCGGCGAACTGCTCGGGGCCGAGGGTGCCGACCCGGTCCAGGTCGCAGGGGACGGCACCACGGAGCGGGGTGCGTTCCGCCGGGGTGCGCCGAGGGGTCCGCACGCCGGGGACGCGGGGCTCCGTCGACTCTCCGGGTCCGATGGCGGGCCGGGGGACCGGGCGAGGGGCCCGGGCGAGCCGTTCGACCTCGTCGTGCGGGCTCGGCTGTCGTGCCGTCGCGGCCGCGGCGAGGGGCGCCCGTGGGGCCGGCGCCTGTGCGAGGGCGCTCGGGGCGGCGGAGCCGAGCGTCATCGCGGCGAGGGCGGCGGACAGCAGTGATGTGCACATGGTTCTGAGCTTCAACACCTGCGACTCCTGTGGGGAGGTGGGGAGCGGTGCCTGTCAGAGGACGTACCGCGTGGTGGCACGGCTCATCAACTCGCCAGTTCATCAGGCGAGTTGGAGAAGAGGAGCCACGCGGGACGGTCAGTAAAATAGTAATGTGAAATGGTACTGACAAGTCCCACGCCCGAACCGCCTGACAAATGTCATGGACTCCCCCTGCGCGAGATCGTGCCGAGGGAGGAGGCCGGGTGTCGGCGACGGACGTGAGGATGGTGATCGGCGCACACCCCGTGCGCCCCCTGACGAGACGGGATGCGTTCATGCCCTCGGCCCACCCCAAGCCCCGCCCCTTACCGCGTCGTTCAGGTGCCCGCTGGGCCGCCGTCGCACCGGTCGCCGTGCTGGCCCTCTCCTTGTCTGCGTTGCCCGCCCGGGCCGCCCCGGTGGACGCCCGTGCCACCGCCGGCACCACGTCGGCGCTCACGTCGTCCGCCGCTCCGGCCCTGGACCGCGAGGCCCTGCGCGCGTCGCTGGACGCCTTCCACGAGGCCGGGATGTACGGCGCCTATTCGGCGGTCCGCGACGGGTCCGCCCGGTGGAACGGCGCCACCGGGTTCGCCGACGTCGACACCGAGCGGCCGACGCGCCCCGGCTTCGAGCACCGCATCGGCAGCATCACCAAGACCTTCACCTCCGTCGCCGTCCTCCAGCAGGTCGGCGCCGGCCGCGTCGAGCTGGACGCCCCCATCGGCCGCTACCTGCCCGACCTCGTTCCCGGCGAGCGCGGACAGCAGGTCACCGTGCGGATGCTGCTGAACCACACCAGCGGGATCGCCGACTACGCCCTGCCCGCCTTCCCGGGCCTCCTGGAGAACCCCGGCAAGGTCCTCGACGAGAACCGGCACCGGCGGCCGGCCCCGGAGGAACTGGTCCGGCTGGGACTCGCGGCGCCGCCCGTCGTGGAACGCGGCACCTACGCCTACTCGAACACCAACTACATCCTGGCCGGACTGCTCCTGAAGCGGGTGACGGGCCAGGAGCCCGAGGCGTACATCACCCGCAACGTCATCCGCAAAGCCGGCCTGCGCCACACCTACTTCCCCCGCTCGGCGTACCTCCGGGGGCCGCACGCCAAGATGTACGAGTCGATGTTCGGCCTGATCGATCCGCCGCGCGACTACAGCGTGTACGACATGTCCTGGGCCGGCACCGCCGGGGCGATGGTGTCGACAATGAGCGACCTCAACGACTTCTACCGCGAGCTGCTCGGCGGCAAGCTGCTCGGCGCCGCCGAACTGCGCGCCATGAAGACGACCGTGCCCACCTACGAGCCGGAGCCGGGCCAGGAGGCGCGGATGCGTTACGGCCTCGGCATCTACACCCTGCAGATGCCGAACGGCGGCTGGTACTGGGGCCATGACGGAGGTGTCTTCGGCGCCGGGACGTGGGCGCTGTCCACGGAGGACGGACGCCGGCAGGTCGCCATCGGCTACAACCTGATGAAGTACCAGCGCTTCGACGATCAGGGCCGTCCCCTGCCCGACCCGATATCCGACGCCCTGTACCAGTACGTGGACGGTGCCCTGGACCGCTCCGGCGCTCCCGCCGCGTCGGCGCAGCGCCTCACGCCGCGCACCCCGCGCGCCCTCCCGCTTGTCGACGGGCTGATCGGACCCGACCGGTCGTACGGCCGGTCGACGGTCGGGCGCTGACCCTCACGACACGGGCCCGGCGATCCGGATGGCGCGAGGCCGTCGTCGCCTGCGCCGTGATCTCCGGGCCCGTCGTCGCAGACCGCTACGAAGCTCCGGCCGACGCCCGTTCCGCCGCCAGGAGGGCGTCCTCGCCGATGAGTGCGGTCGACCCGGGGGCGGTGCAGGCGTGGGCGCCCGCGACCGCGCCCAGGCGGGCGCAGTCGAACACGTCCCGGCCGGCGAGCCGGCCGTACAGGAAGCCGGAGACGAACGCGTCGCCCGCGCCGTTGGAGTCCACCACGGGGGCGGGCGGGACGGTCGCCGGGATGTGACGTGGTGTGGGGCCGCCGTCCCGGGTGAGGACGTAGGAGCCGTCCGCGCCGGCCGTGGCGACCACCGTCCGGGCGCGGCCCTCGCGCAGGATCTCCCGCATCAGGGCCGCGACGCCGTCCCCGGCTCCCGCCGCGCTGAGGAACACGAGGTCGGAGCGGAGGGCGAATTCCCGGTGGTGGTCGGCCAGCCCGTCCCAGTCGTGCAGGTCGGTGGAGACGGGGACGCCGAGGTCCTCGATGTCGTCGAAGAGGAACCGCGTGAAATCCATGATGGACAGATGGACATGCCGGCTGCGGCTCAGCCGGGGAAGGTAGAGCTCTCTGGGCATCCGCAGGTCGGCCGGGTCGCGTGAGTCGTAGAAGGACATCCGGCGGCCTGTCGCGTCGACCAGGTTGACCGCGCGGCGGGTCCCCGCGGGCGAGATCACCGGGACGAACTCCACATCGCCCTTGGCCAGTCGCTCCCGCACCAGCGTGCCGATCCAGTCGTCGCCGACGCAGTCGAGCAGGGCCACCCGCAAGCCGAGGGCCCGCGCCCCGAGGGCGACGTTGCCGCCGGTGTGGCCGGCCCACTCCTCGATCGGGCCGACGTGGACCGAGTCGGCGAGCGGGACCGGCAAGGAGTCGACGCGGACGACGGTGTCCACACCGCTGCCGCCGACCACGAGGACGTCGTACGCGTACTGACGCATGACAAACCTCCGCCTCTCTGCTCCCGCCGTCGCCCAGTATGGCGTCCGTCGGCACGCGATGCGCGGCGGTAGGGGCGCCTCGCGGGCGCCGCGAAGTTCTGCCCCACGACAGAATCGGACATAGGGTGCTTTTCGTTGACGTGCCGCCGCCCCAGTGAGCACCTCGTGGCGGCCGACCACCCCACGTCGGAAGGGACCCGATGCATCCCGAGATCAGTACCGCCGTCCTCGCACAGCTGCGCGAGCCGCGTCCGTACCCGGCATTGTCGGTCGTCATGCCCACGCACCGTCGGGAACCGGACAAGGCCCAGGACGCCGTACGCCTGCGCAATCTCGTCGCCGAGGCCAGGGAACGCCTCCAGGCGGACCCGGCCGTCACCCGCGAACGCCGTCTCGACGTCATCGGGCAGCTGGACGCCGCCCTCGCCGAGATCGACCTGACGCATGCCGGGGACGGCCTGGTCCTCTACGCCGCGCCCGGCGAGCACCACGTATGGTCCCTCGGCCGCGCCGTACCGGAGCGCGTCGTCCTCTCGGACACGTTCCTGACCCGCAATCTCGTCGCGGCGAGAACGCTCGACCGGCCCTACTGGGTCCTGGTCGTGGCGGCCGACCGGGTGTCCCTGTGGAGCGGCGCCGGCGAGCGGCTGACGGAGAGGCGCGACGACACCTTCCCGGTGACGCGAAGCCTGGAGGACCCGGACGTGGAGCGCGAGGAGCGCGTCGGCGACCTTCCGAGCACGTACCAGGACGAGCGGACGCGGCAGTTCCTCCGCGAGGCCGACGCGGCGACGGTGCTCGCCCTCGACGCCGACCCGCGGCCCCTCTACGTCGTCGGGGACTCCCCCGCCCTCTCCCTCCTCGCCGACGTGGGGACCGTCGCGAAGCACGCTCTGACCACCGTCACCCACGGCGGCCTCGCGGCGGGACCGGCCGCCGCCGTGCGCGAGGCCGTCGCGCCGGCCGTCGAGGAGCAGGCGCGGCACGAGGTGGAGGCCCTCCTGGGGCAGCTGGACCGGGCGCGCAGCCAGAAGACGTTCGCGGGCGGGCTCGACGAGGTGTGGCGCGGTGTGTCGGAGGGGCGCGTGGCGCTGCTGGCCGTGGAGGACACCTTCCAGCCGGCCGTGCGCGACCGGGACGACCATCTGGAGCCGGCCGCGGCGGGCGACACGGACGCGCGCGAGGACATCGTGGACGAGATCGTGGAGCGAGCCCTGAGCTCCGGTGCCCGGGTGCGGTTCGTGCCGGACGGCACCCTCACCGCGGAGGCGCGGATCGCGAGCGTGCTGCGCTACTGAGATCCCCCCGCCCGCCCGCGAGAACTCGCGTCCGTGACCCGGATGGGTCAGGATGTGGGGATGCGTGCGCCTCCGTGGATGCCGGTCCTACGCGGCGTGGCCTACGTCTGCGCCGTGCTGTGCGTGGTGGTCGTCGCCGCCACGGCGACGGCCCGCTGCACCGTACTGAACGCCGGTTTCCACCGGGACGTCCTCGCCAGGGAGCGGGCGTACGAGCGGCTGTACGACGAGGTGCTCGTCGACCCCGAGCTCACCCCCGTCACCCGCGACCTGCTGGGGCGGCTCCCCGTCGACGAGGCGCTGCTGACGTCCAATCTCAAGACGGTGCTGCCGCCCGAGACCCTGCGCGCGCTCACCGACGAGCAGATCAGCCATCTGATCGCGTACCTGCGCGGGGACCGCGACGCCCTGACGCTCTCGGCGGACCTGCGGCCCGTCGTGGAGAACCTGGAGCGCCTCACCCAGACGTACTTCGGTGATCTGGTCGCCTCCCTCCAGGAGCGGCCCTCGCCGGACTTCCCGGCCTTCCTCCGCGAACTCGACGTCTCGCTCCAACGGGTGGCCGCCGGCGAACCGCCGCGTGGGCTGCCGAAACTGTCCCTGACCCCTGATCAGGCCGCCCTGGCCGCCGACGCCCTGCTGCGGCTGGTCCCCGAAGGGCAGCGGGCCGCGCTGCGCCCGGAGGTCGACGTCGCCCTGCGGGACGGTGACGTGGCCACGGCCCTCGCCGCCGTGGGGCCCGCGGTCTTCTCCGACCGGACCCGGGAGGCCGTCGAGCGGGTGCGTGCCGCCGCCGACGGGGGCAGCTGGAACATCACCGCCGATCTCGAACGCGGTGACGGTTCTCTGGACACGGTCCACCGGATCCGGGGCGCGACGCACCTCACCCTCGGTGTGGTGGAGCCGCTGGCCGCGGTGCTGGGCGCCGCGGCACTCGCCGCGCTGTGGTTCACCGGGCCCGGGTCGCTGCCGCGCCGGCTGCGCCGGCTGGGCTGGACCCTGGCGGCGGGCGGCGTCCTGACCGCGCTCTGCGTGGCGGTCGCGGCCCTGGTCACCGGCGGCCGGGTCGTCACTCCCCCGGCGTCCTGGCCGGACTCGCTCGTCCGCCTGGTCGACGACGTGCAGAGCACCGCCCTGGACCGTGTCCTCGGCGGGGCGCTGACGGCGGCGCTCGTCGCGCTGGCGGCCGGTGCGGTCGCCCTCGGGCTGGGTGTGGCCGCCCAGCGGCGCCCGGTGCTCGAAGTGGCGCGCCGCGCGTCGGTCTGGTCGGCGGCCGGGGTGACGGGCGTGGCGCTCAGCGGGGTGGCCCTCGTCCCGCTCGTGTTCGCCGGAGGCGGTGCGCGGGTCTGCCAGGGCAGCGAGCGGCTGTGCGAGATGCGGTACGACGAGGTCGCCCAGCTCACCTCGCACAACGCCATGTCGACGACCGCGGACCGGTTCATCGGCCCGCTCCAGGACCCGGACATCGTCGGGCAGCTCAACGCGGGCGTGCGGGCGCTGCAGATCGACACGTACCGCTGGGAGAGGCCGGAGGAAGTGACCGCCCGGCTCCAGGAGTCCGACTTCCCGCCGGAGACCCGGCGGCGGATCACCGACGCCGTCGCCCGGTTCAATCCGCCGCGACCCGGCCTGTGGCTGTGTCACTCCGTCTGCCGGGCGGGGGCGGTGGAGCTGGTGCCGACGCTGCGGCAGATCGGGGAGTGGCTGCGCGGCCATCCCACCGAGGTCCTCACCCTGATCGTCCAGGACGCCGTCGGTGGCGCGGACACCGAGGCGGCCTTCCGCGCGGCGGGGCTGGAGGACCTGCTGTACACCCCGCACCGGGATCCGTCCCGTCCCTGGCCCACGCTCGGCGAGATGACGGAGTCCGGGCGCCGTCTCGTCGTCTTCGCCGAGACGGCCGACGGGCCCGCGCCGTGGTACCGCAATTTCTACGCGTACGCCATGGAGACGCCCTACGCCTTCCGCAGCCCCGCGGAGATGTCATGCCTGCCGCATCGCGGCGGCGGGGACAAACGGCTGTTCCTGCTCAACCACTTCGTCACGATCGACGGGGGGAGCCGGCTGGACGCGGCGCGGGTGAACGCACGCGCCGGCATCGTCGACCGGGCGCGCGCCTGTGAACGCGCGCGCGGCAGACCGGTCACCTTCGTGGCCGTCGACTATGTGACCATCGGGGACGCCCGGTCCGCCGTGGACGCGCTCAACGCCGAGCGGGTGGAGAGGTCTTGAGCGGGAGATCCGCCGCCCTGTCGGCGTGGCGGTGGGGCGCGGTTCTCGCGACGGGGAAATGATCCCGATATGAGTGAGAAGTCTGTCATCGTCGGTGTGGACGGTTCCGAGCACGGTCTGAGGGCGCTGGCATGGGCCCTGAGCGCCGCCCGGAGCGTCGGCGCCCCTCTGGTGGTCGCCCATGTGCGTTCCGAGGCGCTCCAGCTCGGGGCCGCCCGCATCGAGTCGATCGGGGAGGCGCCCGAACTCTCCGACCCCGTCCTCGACGGCAGCCGCGCCTGGATCGAGGAGCGGACGAAGGGGCCGGGCGAGGAGCGGATGGAGGGCGGGGACGAAGGCGGGGGCGTTTCCGTACGGTACGAGTCCCTGGACGGCGCCGTGACCGACGCGCTCCTCGACCTCGCCCGGTCCGCCCGGCTCCTGGTGGTCGGTTCGCGCGGGCGCGGCGGCTTCGCGAGCCTGCTGCTCGGTTCCACCGGCCGCGCGCTGGCCTCGACGGCACCCTGCCCGGTCGTGGTCGTCCCGCACGAGGCCCGCACCGTCTCCCTGGAGAGCGGCGCGGAGGCGGGGCGGGTCCTGGTGGGGCTGCATCCCGACGAGACACCCGACGAGGTGCTCGACTTCGCCTTCGAGGCGGCCCGGCAGCGGGGGGTGGCACTCGAAGTGGTGACCGCCTACCGGTTGCCCCCGTCGCCCGTGCTGCTGATCGGCCCGCCGGCCCCCGCCCTGCAGGTGCCGCCCCCGCTGCCCGTGGACGACGTCCCCGAGCTCGTGCGCGAGACGGCCCTCCGGCAGGAGGAGCGGCTGCGGCCGTTCACCGCAAGGTTTCCGGACGTCGAGGTCATGCCCTTCGTCGTCCCGGCGGACGCGGCGGGGCGGCTCGTCGAAGGGTCCCGGAGCGCGGGTCTCCTCGTCGTGGGGCGTCACCGCAGGCACCGGATGGAGTCCCTCCTGATGGGTTCCGTCGCCCACGCCGTTCTGCACCACGCGCACTGCCCGGTGGCGGTCGTCCCCCCGGCGCCGTCACGCTGATGGCGAGAACTCGCCATCGCTTCCAGGGAGTCGCCGTCCCGCTCCGGTGGACTCGGTACGTTCGAGCCCCGGCGTTCCCGATCTTGAGGAGTATGGACGTGCCGCCCGAGCCCGCCCGTTGTCCGGTCTCCACGGACCACCCCGCGTTCTCGTTCCTCGACCGTGAGCGGGGCCCGGCCGAGCGGGCCGGGCGTCCGCCGGTCCCGCTCGATGCCGACGACTGCGATCTGCCGACTCCCCCGCACATCGTCGAGGCGATGCGCAGGGCCGCGAGAGAGCCCGCCCTGCACCGTCATCCACGCCATCAGGGCGCCTCCCTCCTGCGGGAGGCGGCGAGCGGGTTCCTGGCCGGCCGCTTCGGGGTCGCGGCCGACCCGGAGACCGAGGTGCTGGTGACGCCGGGCGGCCGGGAGGCCATGGCCCATCTGGCGCTCGCCCGGCTGGACTGGGACGACGTGGTGCTCGTCCCGGATCCGGCCCCTCCGTCGTACGCGACCTGGGCGAGGTTCTGCGGGGCGGAGGTGGTGCGGGTCCCGTTGCGCGAGGAGAACGGTTTCCTGCCGGATCTGGACTCCATCCCGGCCGACGTGGCCCGCCGGGCCAAGCTGTTCTGGATCTGCTATCCCCACGACCCCACCGGCGCGGTGGCGCCGCGCGGGTTCTACGACGAGCTGGTCCGGTTCGCGCTGCGCCACGACATCCTGGTCGCGTCCGACGCGGCCTACAGCGAGATCTACTACGACACCACGCCTCCGCCGTCCTTTCTGGAGTCCCCCGGGGCGATGGCGTGCGGGATCGAGTTCCACTCGCTGTCCAAGGCGTACAACATGCCGGAGCCGGGGGTCGGTTTCGCGGCCGGCGATCCGCGGGCCGTCGGCGCTCTGCGAGCGGTCAAGACGCATACGGACCCCGGTACGTTCGGCGCGATCCAGCACGCCGCGATGACGGCGTTGACCGACACCACGGGATACCCGGACCGGCTCCGGGCCACCTTTCGCGCACGTGTGAAGCTGCTCTGCGACGGCCTGGAGGAGGCCGGCCTCGAGGTGCTGCGACCGCGCGCGACCTTCCACGCCCTCGTCCGCACCCCCGCCGGCACGACGAGCGAGCGGTTCTCCGACGCCCTCCGCCACAAGGCGGGGGTGTCGTCCGTTCCCGGTACCGCCTTCGGGCCGGGCGGGGAGGGGTACGTCCGTCTCACGGTGTGCGCGGACACCGAGCGCCTGACGGAGGCGGTACGGCGGATCAAAGCCGCGCGCCTCGTCTGACCGCTCGGCCGGACGGCGGTGGTCCCGGGCGGCCGACCCATCCAGGGCTGGACACGTACGTGATCCCTGATCAACCGACGGACGGAACACACCATCCAACTAACACTGCTTCATCTGCTGGATCCACGAACAACCGGTTTTGTAAGAGGCGTTGACTAATCACCTCTCCCGCTCGTACGTTCAGCGTGTTGAACAGAGTCTGTCCGGTGGACTGAGAGGGACGCATGAGCCAGCTACGCCGCGCCTCACGCCTCACCGTCGCGCTCGGCCTGCTCGCGGCCTTGAGCGTGCCCGCCACCGCCCAGGGACATGGTTCCGCCCGGCACCCGGACGAGGGCATCGGCCGGGACATCAGCCGTGACACCCTTCCGGCCGGCGACGGCTGGGCGGCCGCCGACGGCGGTACCACGGGAGGAGCCGCCGCGGACGACGCCCATGTCTTCACCGTCCGCGACCGCGCCGGGCTCGCCCGCGCGCTGGACGGCGGCAGCGACACCCCGAAGATCATCCGGGTCGTCGGCACGATCGACGCCGACACCGACGACCGGGGCCGCCGCCTGGACTGCGACGACTACGCCACCGGCGGCTACGACCTGAAGACGTACCTGACCGCCTACGACCCCCGCACGTGGGGCGCCGCCAAGCCCTCCGGCCCGCAGGAGACGGCCCGTCAGGCGTCGGCACGGCGGCAGGCAGAGCGCGTCGAGCTGTCGGTGGGGTCGAACACCACGCTCGTCGGCGTCGGTGCGCGGGCTGTGCTGAAGGGTGCCGCCCTGAAGGTGGACCAGGCGCAGAACGTCATCATCCGCAATCTCGAACTGCGCGACGCCTACGACTGCTTCCCGGTCTGGCAGCCCAACAGCGGCGGGCTCGGGGACTGGAAGGCGGCGTACGACAACATATGGCTGCGTGGGGCGCGCCATGTGTGGATCGACCATGTCACCGCGTCCGACGCCGGCCACCCCGACGCGGACGAGCCGGCCTACTTCGGCCGGAATTATCTGCGGCACGACGGGCTCCTGGACATCACCAACGGTTCCGACCTCGTCACCGTGTCCTGGAGCCGGTTCACCGACCACGACAAGGCGATGCTCATCGGCAACGGCGACACGGCCGTCTCGGACCGCGGGAAGCTGCGCGTCACGCTCCACCACAACGAGTTCCGCTCGATCGTGCAGCGTGCCCCGCGCGTCCGCTTCGGGCAGGTCCACCTCTACAACAACCGCTACGTCGTGCCGCCCGACGCGCACGACTACCGCTACTCCCTCGGCGTCTCCACCGAGTCCGCCGTGTACGCGCAGAACAACGCGTTCACGACGCCGGGTCATGTGGAGGCCGCCGACCTGGTCAAGAGCTGGAACGGCACCGCGCTGCACGCGACGGGCACCCTCTTCAACGGTTTCCCCGTCGACCTGCTCGCCCTCAACAACAGCTACAACTCCGGCAGCGAACGCGACCTCACGCCGGACGTCGGCTGGGTCCCGACGCTGCACGGACCGGTCGACAGCGCCCGTGAGGCCGATCGTGCCGTGGCACGCGGCGCGGGCGCCGGTAAGCCCCTGTGAGCAGGGCACCCCTCGGACAGAAAGCGACCTGCGGACCTGTGGAGAGCACTGTGATGCTGTACGTCAGAAGCGGCCGCCGCGGCGGCGTCCGGGCCCTGGTGGCCGCGAGTCTCCTGATCGGCGGTCTCACCGCCGCGACTCCGGCCGTCGCCGAAGAGACCGGCACCAGGGACACCTCGGCCACCGCCGGAGCCACGGCCGCCGCCGAGGAAGTCCGGACGGCCGCCGCCGAGGAAGCCGGCCCGGCCGCCGCCGAGGAAGCCGGCCCGGCCGCCGGCACGCCGTGGGCCGACACCGCCCACGGCTTCGCGTCCCTCGCCGGAGGGACGACGGGCGGCGCCGGAGGAAAGGTCGTCACCGTCACCGACCAGGCGTCGCTCAAGCGGTACGCGAGCGCCCCCGAGCCGTACGTCATCCGGGTCGAGGGAGCCGTACCCGTCGCTCCGTTCGGCTCCGACATCGACGTGACCTCGAACAAGACGATCATCGGGGTCGGTACGACGGGTGAGATCGTCCACGGCGAACTGCATCTCGCCGCCGGCACCAGCAACGTCATCATCCGCAACCTCACCATCCGCGACTCCTTCGTGGCGGGCGACTGGGACGGCAAGACGAACGACTTCGACGCGATCCAGATGGACAGCGTCGACCACGTCTGGATCGACCACAACCGCCTCACCCACATGGGCGACGGCCTGATCGATCTGCGCAAGGACAGCCGGTACATCACCGTCTCGTACAACCGTTTCGAGAACCACAACAAGGCGTTCGGCATCGGCTGGACCGGCAACCTCACGACGCAGGTCACCATCGATCACAACTGGTTCTCCGGCACCAAGCAGCGCAACCCGTCCGCCGACAACTGCGCCTACGCGCACCTCTACAACAACTACCTGTCGGCACTGGTGGACGACGGCGACCCGGTCTGGTCGTACGGGAACTACGCCCGTGGCAGGACCCGGATGGTCATCGAGAACAGCTACTACGAGAACGTCCAGCACCCCCACCAGGCCGACGCCACCGCCGAACTCGTCCAGCGCGGCTCCGTCCTGAAGAACACCCGCGGCCGCCACGACGCCTGGGGGGCCGCCTTCGAGCCCCGGGACTTCTACCCCTACCGTCTCGATCCGGCCGCCGCCGTGCCCGCGCTGGTACGGAAGTTCTCCGGACCGCAGAAGACCCTCGGCGTGAACACCGTGCTCGACGTGCCCGGAACGTACCCGACGGTCCAGTCGGCGGTCGACGCGGTGCCGGCGGGCAACGACGGACGGATCACCGTACGCCTCGCACCGGGGACGTACCGCGAGAAGGTGCGGGTGGGCCGCGACCGTGACCAGGTGTCCTTCGTCGGCACCGGCCGGACGCGCTCGGACACGGTCGTCGTCTTCGACACCCCGGCGGGCGAGCCGAAGCCCGGCGGCGGCACCCAGGGCTCCTGGGGCAGCGCCACCGTCGTGATCGAGGGCGACGACTTCAGCGCCCGCCACCTCACCTTCGCCAACGACTTCGACGAGGCCGCCGTCGAGATCAACGGCGAGCAGGCTCTGGCGGTGAAGACCACCGGCGACAGGCTGGTCTTCGAGGACACCGCGTTCCTGGGGAACCAGGACACCCTCATGGTCGACACCCCCCGGCTCACCGAGCGCAGCCGCGTCTACATCAGGGACTCCTACCTCGAAGGCGATGTCGACTTCCTCTACGGACGCGCCACCGCCGTCGTGGAGCGCTCGGTGATCAAGGCGCTGAGCCGTGGTTCGGCCACCAACAACGGCTACATCACGGCCGCTTCGACCTGGAACGGCAACCCGTACGGGTTTCTGATCACCGACTCGAAGATCGTCAGCGACGCGCCCGCCGGCTCCTTCCACCTCGGCCGCCCCTGGCACCCGGGGGGCGAGCCGAACGCCGTCGGGCAGGTGCTGATCCGCGACACGGAACTGCCCGCCGCGATCAAGGCGTCACCGTGGACGGACATGAGCGGCTTCTCCTGGA
This sequence comes from Streptomyces sp. NPDC003027, assembly GCF_053591435.1. Lineage (NCBI taxonomy): Bacteria > Bacillati > Actinomycetota > Actinomycetes > Kitasatosporales > Streptomycetaceae > Streptomyces > Streptomyces sp. NPDC003027. Next base: position 26,927 of record NZ_JBSFTU010000035.1, on the reverse strand, counting down.
GGGACGCCCGGTTCGCCGAGTACCGCAACACCGGGCCGGGAGCCGCGGTCACCCCCGACCGGCCGCAGATGAGTGCGCGGGAAGCCGCCGCGCACACCGTCACCGCCTATCTGGCCGGTACCGACGGCTGGGCTCCGCACCGGGCGCGCTGACCCGAGCCTCGCATTCCACTCTCCATCGAAGCGCTTCGACTCCGCTACTCCCCCTCCCTGGACACGCTGTACCTGGCGGGTTACCGTCTCCCTGGTCTGCGCTGCGAGGATCACAGCAGCCGGAGTCGAAGCGATTCACCACCTTTCACCGGCTGCCGGGAGTACGGATGGTCACCCTTGCCGAGGTCGCCCGGCACGCCGGAGTGTCCGCCAGCACGGTGAGCTACGTCCTGAGCGGCAAGCGGTCCATCTCGGCCGCCACCCGGCAGCGGGTCCGGGACAGCATCGAGCGACTGGGCTACCAGCCCCACGCCGGTGCCCGCGCGCTCGCCAGCAGCCGGTCCCGCGTCATCGCCCTCATGGTGCCGCTGCGGACCGACATGTACGTCCCCGTGATGATGGAGATCGCGGTAGCCGTCGCCACCACCGCGCGGACGCACGGGTACGACGTGCTCCTGCTGACCGGCGAGGAGGGCCCGTCCGCCATGCGCCGGGTGATGGGCAGCGGGCTCGCCGAGGCGACGATCCTGATGGACGTCCAGCTCGACGACGAGCGCCTGCCGCTGCTGCGGACGGGCGGCCGTCCCTCGGTGCTCCTCGGGCTGCCGGCCGACCCCTCGGGGTTGAGCTGCGTCGATCTGGACTTCGCGGCGGCCGGTGCGCTCTGTGTGGACCACCTGGCCGACCTGGGGCATCGCGAGCTGGCCGTCATCGGCGAGTCCCCCGGCGTCTACGCCCGGCACACGGGCTTCGCCGAGCGGACCCTGCACGGGCTGCGCGCCGGGGCCGCCGCCCGTGGACTCGACCTGCTCCACCGGCCCAGCGAAGGGGGCTACGACACCCTCTCCGGCACCCTCGCCCGCATCTTCGACGAGCGGCCCGGCACCACCGGCTTCGTGGTCCAGAACGAGTCCGCCGTCGAACCGCTGCTCACACTGCTCCGCCGGACCGGCCGGGCCGTGCCCGAGGACGTGTCGGTGGTCGCGGTCTGCCCCGAACAGCTCGCGGCCCAGGCGTCGGTCCGTCTCACCTCCGTGGCGATCCCCGCGCAGGAGCTGGGACGGCGGGCCGTGGAGCGCCTGGTCGCCCAGTTGGACGGCGCCGGTGACGACGGGGTGGAACTCCTCACGCCCGTGCTGACGGTCCGTGACAGCTCAGGCCCCGCGGCCCGGCCCATGGGCTGAGCACACGCACCGCGAGCCCGGCCCATGGGCGGAGAACCGCGCACCACGAGCAGGGCCCGGCACCGATGCCATTCCGGTGCCGGGCTCCGTCGTCGACGGGCGGGGCCGTCACGGGCGGACGGTGACCTCCCCGGCGCCGCCGGCCGCTCCGCCGCCCACCACCCGTACGTCGTAGGGCCGGTCGGTGCCGCTCGCCGTCGCACGTACCACGTCACCGGCGCGCGTCACGTGGAACGCCGCCGCCGGCTCGCCCCGGTGGTCGGGGACGGTGACCGTGCGGTCCACCGGACCGGGGGTCACCAGGAGGGTGAGTCCGTCGAGCCAGTCCCCGTCGGGCCGTTCCTCCTCGGCGCTCATCGGCAGGACGGTGCCGGGCCGGACGTACAGCGGCAGGCTGTCGTAGCCGTGGGTCTCCCGGCGCCAGCCGGGCCCGGTCACGGTCTCGCCGGTGAGGAGGTGGGTCCACTCCCCCGCCGGCAGATACACCTCGACCTCGCCCCCGGCGGAGAAGACGGGGGCGACCAGCAGGTCCGGGCCGAGCATGTACTGCCGGTCCAGGGTCCGGCAGGCCGGATCGTCCGGGAACTCGAGCAGCATCGGCCGCATCACGGGCACCCCCGTGGTCCTGGCCTCGACCGCCGCTCCGTAGAGGTACGGCATGAGCCGGTGCTTGAGCCGGGTGAACCGCCGCGCCACCTCGACGGCCTCCTCGCCGAACTCCCACGGCACGCGGTAGGAGTCGCTGCCGTGCAGCCTGCTGTGCGAGGAGAGCAGGCCGAAGGCGAGCCAGCGGGTGAAGACCTCCGGTGTCGGGGTCCCCTCGAATCCGCCGATGTCATGGCTCCAGAAGCCGAAGCCGCTGAGGGACAGGGAGAGTCCGCCGCGCAGCGACTCGGCCATGGCCTCGAAGGACGCCCAGCAGTCACCGCCCCAGTGGACGGGGAACCGCTGCCCGCCGGCGGTCGCCGAGCGGGCGAACAGGACGGCCTCGCCGGGCCCGCGCTCCTTCTCCAGGAGTTCGAAGACGGTCTGGTTGTACAGCTGGGCGTAGTAGTTGTGCATGCGCTCCGGGTCGGAGCCGTCGTGCCAGACGACGTCGGTCGGCACGCGCTCCCCGAAGTCGGTCTTGAAGCAGTCGACGCCCTGGTCGAGCAGCGGCCTGAGCCGGTCCTGGAACCAGGTGCGGGCGGCGGGGTTGGTGAAGTCGACCAGCGCCATGCCCGGCTGCCACAGGTCCCACTGCCAGATGTCGCCGTTCGGGCGTTTGACCAGGTAGTCGCCGGCCATGCCTTCGGCGAAGAGGGTGGACTTCTGGGCGATGTACGGGTTGATCCACATGCCGATCCGCAGCCCGCGTTCCTTGAGGCGGGCGAGCATCCCGGCGGGGTCGGGGAAGGTTTCGGGGTCCCACTGGAAGTCCGACCACTGGTAGGCGCGCATCCAGAAGCAGTCGAAGTGGAAGACCGAGAGCGGGATGTCCCGTTCGGCCATGCCGTCGACGAAGGAGGCGACGGTCGCCTCGTCGTAGGCGGTGGTGAAGGAGGTGGTCAGCCACAGGCCGAACGACCAGGGCGGTGGCAGGGCCGGGCGGCCGGTCAGCGCGGTGTAGCGGGTGAGGACGTCCTTCGGCGTGGGGCCGGCGACGACGTAGTACTCCAGGCTCTGGTCCTCGACGCTGAACTGCACCTGCCCGACCGACTCCGAGCCGATCTCGAAGGAGACCTTGCCGGGGTGGTTGACGAAGACGCCGTAGCCGCGCGAGGAGAGGTAGAACGGGATGTTCTTGTACGCCTGCTCGCTGCTGGTGCCGCCGTCCGCCTGCCAGATGTCCACGCTCTGGCCGTTCTTGACGAACGGGGTGAACCGCTCGCCGAGGCCGTAGACGTTCTCGCCGACGCCGAGCGCGAGCTGGACGGCCATGTGATGGGCCCCGTCGCCGGTGGTGACGAAGGCCGTGCCCTTGCCGCCGGACGAGGTCAGCGGGCGGCCGTCGGTGTCGGCGAACTCCAGGGCCCAGGGCCGCGAGCGGTCCAGGCGCAGCCGCAGCGGGCCCGTGGTCAGCTCGACGACGGGCCCGTCGCTGTGCACGGCCGCCGCTGCCGGGCCGTCGCCCGGCAGCGTGAAGTCCGGGCCGTGGTGTGCCTTGCCGGCGTGGTGGGTGACCCGGACGCCGATCACGCCCTCGGCGGGCGAGAAGCATTCGACGGTGATGAGGGCCGAGTTCAGGGTGTCACCCCGGGAGCGGACCCGTTTGACGGAGGCGTAGGCCGTGAAGTGGTCGGCGCTCAGGTGCAGGTCGCGGACTTCGGTCGCGTACGAGGCGTGGACACCCTCGCGCATCAGCCAGAAGCCGTCGGTGAACTTCATCGTGGTCCTTGGGGTCTCGGGCGAGTCGCGCGCGCTATTAGTTATGACAGAAAACAAATCTGGTGACCAGCCCCGGACGTGACATTTCACCGCGCGGCGGCGCCCCGGCTCGGCACGCACCCAGGCTCGCCCGGGACCGCCGCCGCAGCAAGCGCTTTCTAAAACTCTGCGCGAAGCATTGACGAAACATGAACGCCCCCCTAGCTTCATCGCATTGCACTTCGTACGTCATATATGAGACGCGATACATGAGATCTGAGAGTGCGTCATGGCCTTCGCCCCCAGCCCGATCCCGTCCCGTACCCAGTTCGTCCTGGAGGCGGTCAAACACGACATCCTGACCGGCGGGCTCAGACCCGGCCAGGCCTTGGTGGAGACCGAACTCGCCGCCCGCTTCGGGGTGTCGAAGACCCCGGTGCGCGAGGCGCTCAAGACGCTCGCCGGCAGCGGCCTCGTGGTGATGAGCCAGTACAAGGGCGCCACCGTCCGGATGGTCGACGCCGACATGGCCCGCGAGGTCTACGACGTACGGCTGCTCCTCGAGCCCGAGGCGGTGCGCCGCACGGTCGCCGCGCGCGCTCCGCTCGACGCGGCCCAGGACGCGCTGCACCGGGCCGCCACCGCCCAGGACCCGGCCGAACGCTCCCTGGCCAACCGGGACTTCCACCGCGCGCTCTACCTGCCCTGCGGCAATCCGCTGCTCGGCCGGATGCTCGACGAGGTCCGCGACCAGGCGGCTCTGGTCTCCACCGTCGCCTGGGCCGCCGTGCCCTCCTGGGAGCGCGAGGCCGCCGAGCACGAGGAGATCCTGCGTCTGGCCGCCGCCGGTGACGTCACCGGGGCGGGCCGGGCCGTACACGACCACATCGCCTCCTTCGTCGAGCGCGCCTTCCCCCAGGACAGCCAGTGACCATGACGTTCGACACCCTGACGTTCGAGCCGCTGAAGGCGGCGCTCGCCGATGTCGTGGCCATCCCCGTCACGCCGTTCACCGCACAGGGCGCGCTCGACACCGCCGCGCACCGCGCGCTGCTGCGCCGGCTGCTCGACGGGGGCGTGCGCACCCTGACGCCGAACGGCAACACCGGCGAGTTCTACGCCCTCACCCCGCAGGAGCGACGCCTGGTCACGGAGTTGACCATCGAGGAGGCCGGCGACCGGGCCACGGTCCTGGTCGGCGTCGGCCACGACGTGCCCACGGCGGTCGAGGCCGCCCGGCACGCCCGCGACGCGGGCGCGCAGATGCTGATGGTGCACCAGCCGGTCCATCCGTACGTCTCCGAGGCCGGCTGGGTCGACTACCACCGGGCCATCGCCGAGGCCGTGCCCGGGCTCGGGGTCGTCCCCTATATCCGCAACCCCCTGCTGAGCGGCGCCAGGCTCGCGGAGCTGGCCGACGCCTGTCCCAACGTCATCGGTGTGAAGTACGCCGTCCCCGACGCGGCCCGGTTCGCCGGCTTCGCGCGGGACGCCGGGCTCGAGCGCTTCGTCTGGGTGGCGGGGCTCGCCGAGCCCTACGCCCCCTCGTACTTCGCGAGCGGCGCCACGGGCTTCACCTCCGGTCTCGTCAACGTCTCCCCCACCGTCTCGCTGGAGATGCGCGACGCGCTGCGGGCGGGTGACTACCCGGCCGCCATGAAGGTGTGGGAGCAGATCCGCCGCTTCGAGGAGCTGCGGGCCGCCAACGGCAGCGCCGACAACGTCACGGTCGTCAAGGAGGCCCTCGCCTCGCTCGGGCTGTGCCGCCGCGACATCCGGCCGCCGAGCCGTGAACTGCCCGAGTCCGCCCGCGCCGAGGTCGCCGCGATAGCCGCCGGGTGGCCGGTATGAGCCGGCGTCCCGAGGAGCTGCGCAGCCACCAGTGGTACGGCACGGACGGTCTGCGCTCCTTCAGCCACCGTGCCCGTACGCGCCAGCTCGGATACCTTCCCGAGGAGCATCTCGGCAAGCCGGTCGTCGCGATCCTCAACACCTGGTCCGACATCAACCCCTGCCATGTCCATCTGCGCGACCGCGCGCAGGCCGTGAAGCGCGGTGTGTGGCAGGCGGGCGGCTTCCCGCTGGAGTTCCCGGTCTCCACCCTCTCGGAGACGTTCCAGAAGCCGACGCCGATGCTCTACCGCAATCTGCTCGCCATGGAGACCGAGGAGCTGCTGCGCTCCTACCCGGTCGACGGGGCGGTGCTGCTCGGCGGCTGCGACAAGTCGACCCCGGCGCTGCTGATGGGCGCCGCCTCGGTGGATCTGCCGACGGTCTTCGTGCCGGCCGGTCCGATGCTGCCGGGTCACTGGCGGGGCGAGACCCTCGGGTCCGGTACGGACATGTGGAAGTACTGGGACGACAAGCGGGCCGGTCTGATCGGTGACTGCGAGATGGCCGAGCTGGAGAACGGTCTCGCCCGGTCCCCGGGCCACTGCATGACGATGGGGACGGCCTCCACGCTGACCGCGGCCGCCGAGACGCTGGGGGTGACGGTGCCGGGCGCCTCGTCGATCCCGGCGGTGGACTCAGGCCACGACCGGATGGCCGCGGCCTCCGGGATGCGGATCGTCGAGCTGGTGCGACAGGATCTGCGGCTGTCACGGATCCTGACCCGTGAGGCGTACGAGGACGCGGTCGCCGCCGTCCTCGCGCTCGGCGGCTCGACGAACGCGGTGATCCATCTGATCGCCATGGCCGGCCGTTCGGGGGTGCGGCTGACCCTGGACGATTTCGACCGCATCGCCCGGACCGTTCCCGTGCTCGCGGACCTCCGCCCCGGTGGGCGGTATCTGATGGAGGACTTCCACTTCGCGGGCGGTCTTCCCGGTTTCCTCTCGCGCCTCACCGATCTGCTGCACCTCGACCGGCCGACGGTCTCCCACACCACGCTGCGCGAGCAGCTGGCCGGGGCGCTGGTCCACGACGACCAGGTGATCCGGCCGCGCGAACGGCCGCTCGCCGCCGAGGGCGGCGTGGCGGTGCTGCGGGGCAACCTCTGCCCCGACGGCGCGGTGATCAAGCACATCGCCGCCGAGCCCCACCTGTTGAAGCACACCGGCCCCGCGGTGGTCTTCGACGACTACCGCACCATGCAGCGGACCATCGACGATCCCGCGCTCGGGATCACGGCGGACCATGTGCTGGTGCTGCGGAACGCGGGCCCCAAGGGAGGGCCGGGAATGCCGGAGTACGGGATGCTGCCGATCCCCCGGTACCTCCTGGAGCAGGGCGTACGGGACATGGTCCGGATCTCCGACGCGCGGATGAGCGGGACGAGTTACGGCGCCTGCGTCCTGCACGTCGCTCCCGAGTCGTACGTCGGCGGACCGCTGGCCCTGGTCCGCACCGGGGACACGATCACTCTCGATGTGGCCGCCCGCTCCCTTCATCTGCATGTGTCCGAGGAGGAGTCGGCGCGCCGGAGGGAGGAGTGGACACCGCCGCCGGTCCGCTACGAACGGGGCTACGGAGCGCTGTACAGCGAGCAGATCACCCAGGCGGACTCGGGTTGCGACTTCGAGTTCCTGGCGAGGCCGGGTACGACACCGGACCCGTACGCGGGCTGATCCGGCCGCGGTCAACGCCCGAGCACCCCACGCGGACACCCCCTCCGCGCCGCCCGATCCCCAGTTCCTCTTGTTCGTGATGTCGAACACCGTCCGCGAAGCGCTTCGCGCCCGAGAACGGAGCCGCCGTCATGGCCACAGCCGTGACCCAGCCGCCCAAGGCACCCAAGGCACCCCGCCGCCGCACCGGCGCGGCGCCCCGCCGACTGCCGTACCTGCTCATCGCCCCCGCCGGACTGCTGCTGCTGGGCTTCATCGCCTATCCGGTCATCAGCGTCTTCTACTACAGCCTTCAGCACTACAACCCGACCAAGCCCTGGCGCAACGGCTTCGCCGGTTTCGACAACTTCACACGCATCTTCACGGACGACCCGCACTTCTGGGGCACGCTGAGCTTCAGCCTGAAGTGGGTCGCCGTCGAGGTGACGCTGCAACTGCTGTTCGGCCTCGCGCTCGCGCTGATCGTCAACCAGACGTTCGTCGGCCGTGCGCTGGGCCGCGCCCTGGTCTTCTCGCCGTGGGCCGTCTCCGGCGTCCTGACCTCCGCCATCTGGGTGCTGCTCTACAACTCCCAGACGGGGATCACCCGCTACCTCGCGGACCTGGGTCTTGGCGAGTACGGCACGTCCTGGCTTTCCGACACGGCCACGGTCTTCCCCGCGGTCGTCATCGCCGACCTGTGGCGCGGAGTGCCGTTCTTCGCGATCCTCATCCTGGCCGATCTCCAGTCGATCCCGAAGGACCTCTACGAGGCGGCCGAGGTGGACGGAGCCGGCCCTGTGCGGCAGTTCCTCCACATCACCCTGCCGCACCTCAGGGACGCGATCATCCTCTCCACCCTGCTGCGCGCGGTGTGGGAGTTCAACAACGTGGACCTGCTGTACACGCTGACCGGCGGCGGGCCGGCGGGCGAGACGACGACCCTTCCGCTGTACATCGCCAACACCAGCGTCGACGCCCACAACTTCGGTTACGCCTCCGCGCTCACCACGGTGGCGTTCGTGATCCTTCTCTTCTGCTCGATGGTCTATCTGCGCCTGAGCAAGTTCGGAGGCGAGAGCAAGTGATAGCCCAGGAACACACCCTGACCGCACCGTCCGTGCCCTCCGCCGGCGCCGCGTCCGGCGGTCCGCCGCCGCCCCCGCCGCCCGTGCCCGCCCCCCGCCGGCGGCGCCGCGCCTGGGACGAGGCCCCGCGCTGGCAGATCTACCTCCCGCTGGGCATCTACCTCCTGTTCACCCTGATCCCCTTCTATTGGATCCTGCTCTTCGCCGTGCGGCCGGCCGGCTCGACCTCGCTGCTGCCCTGGCCGATGACGACCGAGCACTTCGAGAAGGTGTGGACCGAGCGCAGCTTCGCCACCTTCTTCCAGAACAGCCTGCTCATCGGCCTGGCCACCCTGGTGATGACCACCGTGGTCGCCCTGGCCGGCGGCTACGCCCTGGCCCGCTTCGACTTCCGGTTCAAGAAGGGCTTCATGCTGGCCCTCCTGTGCTCCCAGTTCGTGCCGGGCGCGCTGCTGCTGGTGCCGCTGTTCCAGATCTTCGCCGGTCTCAGCATGATCAACTCGCTGGGCAGCGTCATCATCGCGGAGACGGTCTTCCAGCTCCCGCTCTCCATGATCCTCATCAGCGGCTTCATCCGGAACGTGCCCTACTCCCTGGAGGAGGCCGCCTGGGTCGACGGCTGCGGCCGGTTCGCCGCGTTCCGGATCGTCGTGCTGCCGCTGCTGCGCCCCGGTCTTGTCGCCGTCGGCTCCTTCGCCTTCGTCCACTCCTGGAACCACTTCCTCTTCGCCCTGATGTTCCTCAGCAGCCAGGAGAAGCAGACGATCCCGGTCGGCCTCAACACGCTGATGGGCGCGGACAGCGTCGACCTCGGCGCGCTCGCCGCGGGCGGTGTCATCGCGGCCGTACCCGTGGTGGTCGTCTTCGCCTTCATCCAGAAGTGGCTGGTCACCGGGTTCAGCTCCGGGGCGGTGAAGGGATGAGCGCGGTCCACACCCCTCTGCCCGTGGTCCTGGCGGGCGCGCGCGGCCACGGCCGCTGGCATCTGCTCAACATCCGCCGGTTGGAACGTCTCGGCCTGGTCCGCCTGGCCGGCGTCTGCGAGCTGCGACCTCTCGACGCGGCGGAGCTGGAAGGGATCGGTACGCCGGAGCAGTCCTCGGACTTCGAGGCGCTCCTGGCCTCCACGGGGGCGCGGATCGCGGTGATCTGCACGCCGATCCAGACCCACACCGACCTGGCCCTGGCGGCCGCACGCCACGGGGCGCACATCCTGCTGGAGAAGCCGCCGGCGCCGTCGTACGCGGAGTTCCGCCGGATGGCGGACGGGGTGGCGGCGTCGGGCGTCGCCTGCCAGATCGGCTTCCAGTCGCTCGGTTCGCACGCCGTTCCCGCGATCCGCCGCCTGGTCGAGGAGGGCGCGATCGGCGAGCTCCTCGGTGTCGGCGCGGCCGGGGCGTGGGTCCGTGACGAGGCGTACTTCCGGCGCGCCCCGTGGTCGGGGCGCCGGCGGCTCGACGGCGTCGACGTCGTCGACGGGGCGCTCACCAACCCGCTGGCGCACGCCGTCGCCACGGCGCTCTCGCTGGCCGGAAGCGTCCGGGCGGAGGACGTCGAGTACATCGAGACCGAGCTTCTGCGCGCCCACGCGATCGAGTCCGACGACACCTCCTGCGTCCGGGTGGTGACGGCCCGGGGCACCCAGGTGACCGTGGCGGCCACGCTGTGCGCCGAGACCTCGTCGGAGCCGTACGTGGTCGTCCACGGCACCCGGGGCCGTATCACCCTCTGGTACAAGCAGGACCGGGTGCTGCTCCAGCGCGGCGGCCACGGCCCGGAGGAGACCGTCCACGGCCGCACCGACCTCCTGGAGAACCTGGTCGCGCATGTGACCGGCGGCGCGCCCCTGTGCGTACCGCCCGAGGAGACCGGCGCCTTCATGCGGGTCGTGGAGGCGGTCCGGCTGGCGCCCGACCCGGTGCCGCTGGCCCGGACGTACTGGCACACCGAGGCCGGCGAGAGCGCGCCGCGCCGGGTCGTCGCCGGAATCGACGGGCTCGTCGACCGCAGCGCCGACACGCTCAGCCTCTACTCCGAACTCGACGCCCCCTGGGCGCTCCCGACCAAGGCGGAGATCCGATGAACCCCGCGATCGTCCTGCGCTGCGCCGGCCGCCCGGTGGCCCGGTACCTCACCCGGCCGGAGCTGGCGCGCGACCACTCACCCCGGCCGTACCTCCATCCCGTCACCACCCTGGCCGGGGTGCGGGTCACCGAGCTGCTGCCCGAGGACCATCCGCACCACCTCGGCGTGGGCGTGGCCGTGCCCGACGTGGCGGGCCACAACTTCTGGGGCGGGCGCACCTTCGTCCGCGACCGGGGACCGACCGACCTCGACAACCACGGCGAGCAGCGGCACGACGGCTTCAAACTGCGCGACCCGGACGGCTTCGTCGAGGAGCTGAGCTGGACGGCGGCGGACCGGGTGCTCCTGCGGGAGCACCGGACCGTGGCGGTGGCGGCGCTGACGGACGCGGCCTGGGCGCTGGACTTCACCTTCTCGCTCACCAACGTCTCGGGGGAGGAACTGTCGATCGGAAGTCCGGCCACCAACGGGCGGCCGGGCGCGGCCTACGGCGGGTTCTTCTGGCGGGCCCCCAAGGAGCGGGCCGCTCCGGCCGTCTTCAGCGCGGACGCGGACGGCGAGGAGGGCGTGCACGGCGCCAGGGCGGACTGGGTGGCGCTGGCCGGTGAGGGCTGGACGCTGGTGTTCGCCGGCGCCACCGATCCGACCCGGCGCGACCCGTGGTTCGTCCGCGCCGCCGAGTACCCGGGGGTCGGCTCGTCCCTGGCCCACGACCGCCGGCTGCCCGTCGAGGCCGGAGGGACCGTCGTGCGACGGGTGGTCACCGTCGTCGCCGACGGCCGCCCGGACCGGGCCGAGGCCGCGGCGCTGGTGCGCAAGGCGGTCGGCGCATGAGCCGCCGCGCCAGCACCCGGGGGCCGGGCGAGCCCACCGGCGACCTGGGGAACGGGACGTACCGCAATCCCGTCCTGGCCGCCGACTGGTCCGACCCCGACGTGCTGCGGGTCGGCGAGGACTACTACCTCACCGCCTCCAGCTTCGGCCGCGCGCCGGGGCTTCCGCTGCTGCACTCCCGCGACCTGGTGAACTGGACGATCGTCGGCCACGCCCTGGACCGGCTGCTGCCGGAGGCGGCCTACGCGTCACCGCGGCACGACGGCGGCGTCTGGGCGCCCTCGCTGCGCCATCACGACGGCCGGTTCTGGATCTTCTGGGGCGACCCGGACCACGGCATCTGGCAGGTCAACTCTCCGTCGGCGCGCGGACCGTGGAGCACCCCGCACCTGGTGAAGGCGGGCCGGGGGCTCATCGACCCGTGCCCGATGTGGGACGAGGAGACGGGCGAGGCGTATCTCGTGCACGCCTGGGCCAAGTCCCGCGCGGGCGTCAACAACCGGCTCACCGGCCACCGGATGAGCCCGGACGGCGGCAAGGTCCTCGACGAGGGCACCACGATCGTCGACGCCGACCGCATCCCCGGCTGGTTCACCCTGGAGGGGCCGAAGCTGTACCGGCACGACGGCTGGTTCTGGATCCTCGCCCCGGCCGGTGGCGTCGCCACCGGCTGGCAGGGCGCCTTCCGGTCCCGGTCCTTCTTCGGCCCGTACGAGGAGCGGGTCGTCCTGCAGCAGGGCGACACGGACGTCAACGGCCCGCATCAGGGCGGCTGGGTCCGTACCCAGAACGGCGAGGACTGGTTCTTCCACTTCCAGCAGCGCGGCGCGCACGGGCGGCTGGTCCATCTCCAGCCGATGGGCTGGGGCGACGACGGGTGGCCGGTGCTCGGTGACGCGGGCACCCCCGTCACCGTGCACGCCAAGCCGGATCTGCCCGCGCAGCCGCCGTCCGCTCCGGCCGCCGACGACGCGTTCCCCGGAGGGCGCTTCGGCCGCCAGTGGCAGTGGACCGCCAACCCCGGCGAGGGCTGGACCACCCAGCACTCCGGCGACGGGCTGTGGCTCAACTGCGGGCGCACCGAACGGATCGACGACCTGCGGGCGCTTCCCCAGCTGCTCACCCAGCGGCTGCCCGGCCGGGCCGGCACGGTCGAGGTCGAGCTGCGGCTCGACAGCGAGGTGCCGGGCGCCCGGGCGGGGCTCGTGGTGCTCGGCGACGCGTACAGCTGGATCGGGCTGCTGCGCGGCGCGGACGGCGAGGTCCGGCTGGTGCACCGGTTCGCCCCCGTCAGCGCCGACCTGGAGCGGGACGCCGCGCACTCCCGGCCCGCGCCCGAGGGCCGGGCCCGGCTGCGGATCGCGCTCACGCGGGACGCGCGCTGCCGGTTCTCGTACGACACGGGTGACGGCTTCACGCCGGTCGGCGAGGTCTTCGCCGCCACGCCCTGGCGGTGGGTCGGAGCGCTGCTCGGCCTGTTCGCCGCCGCCCCGACGGGAACGGGGCCGGCCGGGACGGCCGTGTTCACCTCGTTCCGCGTCACCCCCTGATCTCCCCCCACGAAGGCCCTGCGAAAGACCCCGAACCACCCCGTACGTCCCTGTAGGACCCCGAGAGAAGAGAGCCGACGATGACCATCTTCCGTGGCGGGCGGCGCAGAGCCGTCTGTGCCCTCGCGCTGACCACCGTGCTCGCCCTGACCGCCACCGCCTGTGGAGACGACGGCTCCGGCGCGGCCGGCGACAAGGGCGACGAGGGCTCGGGCAAGGGAGAGATCACCTTCTGGGACAACAACGGCGGTGTCCGCACCGACGTCTGGAAGGAGATCATCAAGGACTTCGAGAAGCAGCATCCCGACATCGAGGTCAACTACGTCGGGATCGCCTCCACCGAGGTGCAGTCCAAGTACGACACGGCCATCCAGGGCGGCGGCCTGCCGGACGTCGGCGGTGTGGGAGCGGCGATGCTCGCCGGGATCGCCGCCCAGAACGCCCTGGAACCGCTCGACGCACGGCTGGAGAGCAGCTCGCTCAAGGGCAAGCTGAACACCGGAATGGTCGAGAGCGTGAAGTCCGCGGGCGGCCAGGGCAAGCTGTTCACCGTCCCGACCTCCGCCAGCAACGGTGTCCTCTACTACCGCACCGACCTCTTCGCGGCGGCCGGTCTGGAGGAGCCCACCACCTGGTCGAAGTTCTACACGGCGGCCGACAGACTGACGGACAAGGGCAAGAACAGGTTCGGCTACACCATCCGCGGGGGCTCGGGCTCCATCGCCCAGGCGCTGGACGCCATGTACGGCCAGAGCGGCATCACGAGCTTCTGGAACGGCGACAGGACCACGGTCAACGACCCGAAGAACGTGGCCGCGCTGGAGAAGTACGTGGGTCTTTTCAAGAAGAACACCCCCGCCGCCGACGTCAACAACGACTTCACCAAGATGGTCGCCCAGTGGGACAGCGGCGAGATCGGCATGCTCAACCACAACCTCGGGTCGTACAAGGACCATGTGAAGGCCCTCGGCACCGAGAAGTTCCGGGGCATCCCGAACCCGACGACGGACGACGGGACCCGGGTCCAGGTCTCCAACCCGGTCGACGGCCTCGGGCTGTTCTCGTCGAGCAAGAACAAGGCCGCGGCGTGGAAGTTCATCGAGTTCGCCGCCTCGCACGCCTCCAACAGCAGGTGGAACGAGTCGGCGGGGGCGATCCCCGCCAACACCGAGGCGGCCAAGGACGCCTGGATCCAGAAGGCCGAGCCGACGAAGCTGGCCGCCGAGATCCTCTTCAGCGGCAAGGCGACCATCGTGCAGCTGCCGTACTACCTGCCGGACTGGAACACCATCTCCAAGGCCGACAACGAACCCGCCTTCCAGAAGGTCCTGCTCGGCAAGGCGACGGCCAAGCAGTTCCTGGACGACCTGGCCGAGCAGCTGAACACCGCCCAGGCGGAGTGGAAGGCGCAGAACAAGTGACGACCGCCGCGAGCCGCCGCCAGGTGGTCGCGGCCGGGGCGGGCCTCGCGCTCGCCCTGGCCGCGGCGCCCGCCGCGGCCCTTTCCCGAGGACACCACCGTATGCGCACGCTGTACATCGCCGGGGACTCCACCGCCGCCCAGAAGTACGCGGACGCGGCGCCCGAGACGGGGTGGGGCATGGCGCTCCCCTTCTTCCTCCACAAGAACGTCACGGTCGCCAACCACGCGATCAACGGCCGCAGCACGAAGAGCTTCATCGACGAGGGCCGGCTGACCACGATCCTGGCGGCGATCCGGCCCGGCGACGTCCTGCTCGTCCAGTTCGGGCACAACGACCAGAAGGTCACCGATCCCAGCCGGTACACCGAGCCCTGGGGCTCCTACCAGCACAACCTGCGCCGTTATGTCCGGGGCGCGCGGGAGCGCGGCGCGCTCCCGGTGCTCGCCACCTCCGTCGAGCGGCGGAAGTTCGACGCGGCCGGCACGGCGCTGCGGACGCTGGGCGACTACCCGGCGGCGATGCGCGAGGTGGCCGTGGAGGAGGACGTCCCGCTGCTCGACGTGCAGGAGCTGTCGCTGGCGCTGTGGCAGAAGCTCGGCCCGGAGACGACGAAGACGTACTTCAACTGGACGCCGACCGAGCAGGACAACACCCACTTCAACCCGCCCGGCGCGATCGCCGTGGCCCGGCTGGTCGTCGGCGAACTCCTCCACACGCGCGTCCTCACACCGGGCGACACCCGCCGCCTGGACGCGGAGATCCCCGCCGAGTGGATCACCTGGCCCGATTCCGAGGAGAGCTGACCCATGCGACAGACCCATCTGTGGGCGGTGGGCGCCACCACCGCCACCGCCCTGGTCCTGACCGTCACGGGTCCGGCCGCCACGGCCGGGGCCGCGCCCGATCCCGCCCGCCGAACGCTGCCCGCCGGGGACGGCTGGGCGTCGGAGGGCACCGGGACGACGGGCGGCGCGGCTGCGGTTCCTTCCCGGGTCTTCACCGTCACCACCTGGGAGGAGTTCCGGACGGCGCTCGCCGTCCCGGGCACCGGACCGAGGATCGTCAAGGTCGAGGGGACGCTGAACGCGACCGCCGCGGGCTGCTCGGCCTTCGAGGCCGCCGGTTACGACTTCGCGCGGTACCTCGCGGACTACGACCCCGCGGTCTGGGGGCTCGACACGGAGGTGAGCGGCCCTCAGGAGGACCTGCGGGCGGCCTCCGCGTCGGCGCAGGGCAAGGCCATCAAGGCGTACGTCCCCGCCAACACCACGATCATCGGCGTCGGCCGGAACGCCGGGATCACCGGCGGCAGCCTGCGGATCCAGGGCGTCGACAACGTCGTGATCCGCAACCTGACCCTGGAGAGCCCGCTCGACTGCTTCCCGCAGTGGGACCCGACGGACGGTGCGACCGGTGCCTGGAACTCCGAGTACGACAGCATGGTCGTGTACGGCTCGACGCATGTCTGGATCGACCACAACACGTTCACGGACGGCGCGCACCCGGACAGTTCGCTGCCGAGGTACTACGGCGAGCTGTACCAGCAGCACGACGGTGAACTGGACATCGTGCGCGGCGCGGACCTCGTGACCGCGTCCTGGAACGTCTTCGCCGACCACGACAAGACCCTGATGATCGGCAACAGCGACAGCGCGGGGGCGACCGACCGCGGCAGGCTGCGTGTCACCCTGCACCACAACCTCTTCAAGAACGTGGTGGAGCGCGCGCCGCGGGTCCGCTTCGGCAAGGTCGACGCGTACAACAACCATTTCGTGGTGCCGGCCTCCGGGTACGCGTACAGCTTCGGCATCGGGCAGGAGTCCCAGCTCGTCGCCGAGAAGAACGCGTTCACGCTTCCGGCGGGCGTCGGCGCGGGGAAGATCCTGAAGAAGTGGAAGGACGCCCCGGTCACCACGGCGGGCAACCACGTCAACGGCAGGCAGGTCGACCTGCTCGCCGTCCACAACGCGGAGTTCCCCGGCGAGATCCTGCGCGCCGACGCCGGCTGGACGCCGGTGCTCCGCGACCGGGTCGACGTCCCCCGGGCCGTGCCGGCTCTGGTCGGCCACGGGGCGGGGGCGGGCCGGCTGCGCTGACCCTCACCCGGAGGCCGGGGGCGGCCCGCCGCCCCCGGCGTCCTGGCCCGCCCCTCTGCCCCCTCTCCTCCCACGAAGGAGCTGTGACATGACCCCACTCAGTCGCCGTGGCCTGCTCACCGCCGCCGCCGGCGCGGCGCTCGCCGCCGGCCCGCTCGCCTTCCCGGCGGCCGCCGCCTCCGGGTCGCGCGGCCCGTTCGGCAGGTTCGGTTCGCCCGCCGCACGGCTCACGGACCGCACCCTGTACGTCCACCCCGGCGGCCTCGGCGACCACACCACCGTCCAGGCCGCGGTGACCGCCGCGAGCGGCGCCGGCCGGACGCTGGTCATCGCCCCCGGGACGTACCGCGAAACCGTCGCCGTCGGCGTGGCGGGCACCGGCATGACCTGGATCGGGGCGAGTGAGAACCCGCGTGACGTCGTCGTCGTGTACGACAACGCCAGCGGCACGCCCAAGCCCGGCGGCGGCACGTACGGCACCAGCGGTTCGGCGACCACCACCGTCCAGGCGGACGGCTTCACGGCGCGGTGGATCACCTTCGCCAATGACTTCCTGCGCGCCGACCACCCGGGGATCAAGGACACCCAGGCCGTCGCGCTCAAGGTCCAGGGCGACCGGTCCGCCTTCTTCCACTGCCGGTTCCTCGGCCACCAGGACACGCTCTACGCCGACTCCCGGTCCCTCGGCTCCCTCGCCCGCCAGTACTTCGCGCACTGCCATGTCGAGGGTGACGTCGACTTCGTCTTCGGCCGGGCCCGCGCGGTCTTCGAGCACTGCCACTTCCGGACGCTGCTGCGCACCGACCTCGCGTCCGCGCCGCACGGCTTCGTCTTCGCCCCGTCGACCGCGGGCGCGCAGCCGTACGGCTTCCTGGCGTCGCACTGCCGGGTGACGAGCGAGGCGCCGGACGGCTACTACAAGCTGGCCCGGCCCTGGGTGCCCAGTTCGGACCCGACGGCGTGGCCGTCCCTGGTGGTACGGGACAGTGTGCTCGGCCCCGGGATCGACGCCGTGGCACCGTACGCCACCATGCGCGACGCCCATCCGTGGCAGGCCCAGCGCTTCGCCGAGTACCGCAACACCGGTCCCGGGGCCGAGACCACGGTCCCGGCGAACCGGCCGCAGCTGACCGCCGCCGAGGCGGGGTCGGCGACGAGGGCCACCTACCTCGGCGACTGGAGCCCCCGCCGCTGAACGGAGGGTGCGCGGACCGCGGCGACCGCCTTCGGCGCTGCTCAGGGGCGGTCCCGCTCGAAGGTCCGGAGCAGGTCCGCCGCGACGCTCACCGCGATCACGGCGGGTTCCTTGCCGGTGATCCCGGTGATGCCGATCGGGGTCTTGATCCGGTCGATCGTGGCGTCGTCGTGGCCGCCCTCGGTGGCGAGGCGGGTGCGGAAGCGCGCCCATTTCGCGGGCGAGCCGATCAGTCCGATGGAGCCGAGACCGGGGGTGCGCAGGGCCGCGTCGCACAGCGCGGCGTCCTCGGCGTGGTCATGAGTCATGATCAGGACGTGGGTGCCGGGCGCCAGGTCCTCGAGCACCTCCTCCGGAAGCAGCGGTGTGTGGTGCACATGGAGCTGCGCCATCGCGTCCGCGAGCACGGCGAGCCGTTCGTCGGTGAGCATGTCGGGGCGGGTGTCGACCAGGTGCAGATCGAGGTCGTGGCGGGCCAGGATCCGTGCCAGCTCCAGCCCGACGTGCCCGACGCCGAAGACGGCCACCGCCGGGACCACGGGCAGCGGTTCGAGCAGGACGGTGACGGCTCCGCCGCAGCACTGCACGCCGTGCCGGCCGGTGACCTTGTCGTTGAGGGCGAACTCCATGAGCTCCGGCTCCGGCTCCGCCGTGCCGATCAGCTCGCGGGCCCGGTCGATCGCGACGGCCTCGATGTTGCCGCCGCCGATCGAGCCCCAGGTCCCGGTCCGCCCGACGACGAGTTTGGCGCCGGCCTTGCGGGGTGCGTGGCCGCGCACGGTCGCGACGGTCACGAGCACACCGGTCTCCCGGCGGGCCCGCAACCGCGCGACCGCGGCGACCCAGGTCATCTCAGGCATGGCTCAGCGCGCTCGCGGGGGTGGTGATCGCGCCGCCGTCCCCCCGCGCGTCGCCGCCGCGGGCCGCTTCGATCGCCCAGTACACCGCCTCGGGTGTCGCGGGGGAGGCGAGTTCGACGCTGACTCCGGCGGGCCCGAACGCCGCGGCGGCCTGCCGCAGCGCCTCCCGCACCGAGAACGCCAGCATCAGCGGAGGCTCCCCCACCGCCTTCGATCCGTAGACCGCGCCCTCTTCGGTGGCGTTCTCCAGCAGAGTGACGTGGAACTCCTCGGGCATCTCCGAGAAGCTCGGCAGCTTGTAGGTGCTCGCCGCCTGGGTCATCAGCCGGCCGCGGTTCGGCCCGTCTCCGTCGTCCCAGCGCATGTCCTCGAGCGTCAGCCAGCCCGCGCCCTGCACGAAACCGCCCTCGACCTGACCGATGTCGATCATCGGGGACAGGCTGTCGCCCACGTCGTGCACGATGTCGACCCGCCGGATGCGGTAGGCGCCGGTGAAGCCGTCCACCTCCACCTCGGCCGCGGCGGCGCCGTGGGAGAAGTACTTGAACGGCGAGCCCCGGAACGTCTTGGCGTCCCAGTGCAGCCCCTCGGTCCGGTAGAAGCCGGCCGCCGACAGCTGCACCCGCTGGAAGTACGCGGTGCGCACCAGGTCGTCCCAGGCCAGCTCCTTGTCGGCGCCGAGCACGCGCGCGACGCCCTCGACGATGCGCACGTCCGAGGCGTTCGCGCCCAGCTGCGTGGCCGCCACCTGGAGGAGGCGCTCGCGCAGCTGCTCGCAGGCGTTCTTCACCGCCGCACCGTTGAGATCCGCTCCGGCGCTGGCGGCGGTGGCCGAGGTGTTGGGCACCTTGTCGGTACGGGTCGGGGCGAGCCGTACCTTGTGCGGCGGGATGCCGAGCGTGGTCGCGGCCACCTGGAGCATCTTGGTGTGCAGGCCCTGGCCCATCTCGGTGCCGCCGTGGTTGATCAGGACCGAGCCGTCCTTGTAGATCAGCACCAGCGCGCCGCCCTGGTTGAAGGCGGTGAGGTTGAACGAGATGCCGAACTTGATGCCGGTGAGCGCGAGCGCCCGCTTGGTGTGCGGGTGCGCGGCGTTGAAGGCCGCGATCTCGCGCTCGCGGTCGGCGAGGCCGGCGTTCTCCTTCACCCGCTGCCAGACGGCGGCGATCCGTTCGGGCTGACGGACGGGCTGGCCGTACGGCGTGGAGTGGCCCCGCCGGTAGAAGTTGCGCTCCCGCAGCTCCACCGGGTCGAGGCCGAGCAGCGGCGCGCACCGGCCCATGATGTCCTCGATCACCAGCATGCCCTGCGGTCCTCCGAAGCCGCGGAAGGCGGTGTTGGAGACCTTGTTGGTCTTGGCGATGCGCCCGGCGACGCGGGCGTGGGGGATCCAGTAGGTGTTGTCGATGTGGCACAGGGCGCGGGCCACCACCGGCTCGGACAGGTCCAGGCTCCAGCCGCCGTCCGCGGTCAGGGTGGCGTCCAGGGCCTGGATACGGCCGTCGGCGTCGAAGCCGATCTTCCAGGTGGCGTGGAAGCCGTGCCGTTTACCGGACATCGTCAGATCCTGGGTGCGGTTGAGCCGCACCCGAACCGGCCGTCCGGTGAGCTTGGCGCCGAGCGCGGCGACGGCCGCGAACCCGTGCGGCTGCATCTCCTTGCCGCCGAAGCCGCCGCCCATCCTCAGGCACTGCACCGTCACCTCGTGGCTGTGCAGGCCGAGGACGTGCGCGACGATCTCCTGGGTCTCCGAAGGATGCTGGGTGCTGCTCTGGACGAACACCTGCTCGGCCTCGTCGACATGGGCCAGCGCCGCGTGTGTCTCGAGGTAGAAGTGCTCCTGGTCGGAGAACTGGAACTCGCCGGTGAACACGTGCGCGGAGTCGGCGAAGCCGGCGTCCACGTCGCCGGTCAGCAGCACGGGCCGGGCGCCGTGGAAGCTTCCGGCCGCGATCGCGTCCCGCAGCGTGATGACGGAGGGCAGTTCCTCGAGTTCGACCTCGACGGCCGCCGCTCCGAGCCGTGCCGCCTCCAGGCTCTCGCCGAGGACCCAGGCCACCGCGTGGCCGTGGAACATGACCTCGTCGGGGAAGAGCGGTTCGTCGTGCTTCATGCCGGCGTCGTTGACGCCGGGCACGTCGGCACCGGTCAGCACGCGGACCACACCGGGCACGGCGAGCGCGGGCTCGGCGCGCAGCGCGGTGATCCTTCCGTGGGCCTTCATGACCTGGACGGGGTAGGCGTGCAGGACGTCCTTGGTGCGCTGGACCAGGTCGTCGGTGTAGAGCGCGGCCCCGGTGACGTGCAGGTGGGCGCTCTCGTGCGGCATGGAGACGCCGACGACGGGCTTCTCGGGACGCTGGGACAACTGGCTCATGACGACACCGCCTCGGTGGTTCGCGCGTACAGCTTCCGCAGGCTCTGGCCGAGCATCGCGGAGCGATAGCCGGCGCTGGCGCGGTGGTCGTTCATCGGCGTGCCCTGGGCGCGCAGCACCCGGGCCGCGGCCTCGACGGTCTGCGCCGCCCACGGCGCGCCCTCCAGGGCCGCCTCGACGGCGAGGGCGCGGATCGGGGTGGCGGCCACGCCGCCCAGGCCGACGCGTGCCTTGCGGACGATCCCGTCCTCGATGTCGATCGCGAAGGCGACCGCGACGCTGGAGATGTCGTCGAAACGCCGCTTGGCGATCTTGTGGAAGGCCGCGACCGGTGACAGCGGCAGCGGGACGCGCACCGAGCGGATCAGCTCGCCGGGGCGGCGCACGCTCTGCCGGTAGCCGGTGAAGTAGTCCGCCAGCGGGATCTCGCGCTCGCCGTCGGCGTCGGCGAGCACCACCGACGCCTCCAGCGCGAGCAGCACCGGCGGGCTGTCACCGATGGGGGAGCCGGTCCCCAGGTTGCCGCCGAGGGTGGCACTGTTGCGGATGAGGCGGGAGGCGAACTGCGGGAACAGCTCGGCAAGGAGCGGGACGCTGCCGTCGAGGCGGCGTTCGATCTCGGTGAGCGTCAGCGCCGCGCCGATCTCGATGTGGTCGGATGCGGCACGCAGCTCCCGCAGTTCGGGCAGCCGGTCGACGGCGACCACACAACTCGCCCGGCGGGAGCGGATGTTCACCTCCACGCCCCAGTCGGTGCTGCCGGCGACCACCACCGCGTCGGGCCTCTCGCGCAGCAGCCGCAGCGCTTCGACGAGGGTGCCGGGCCGCAGGAACGCGCTGTCTCCCTGGGTGTAGGCGGTCGCGACCGGTTCGGGCGGGGACTGCTCGCGACGCCGCGCCAGGGGGTCGTCCTCGGTGGGCGCGCCGACGGCGAACGCGGCGTCGCGGATGGGGCGGTAGCCGGTGCAGCGGCAGAGGTTTCCGCTCAGCGCGTGCAGATCGAAACCGTTCGGGCCGTGCTCGGGGTCGGCGCCGTCGCCCTCCCCCGCGTGCGCACAGCGGTCGGGCCGGTAGTACTCAGCGGCCATGCTGCACACGAACCCCGGTGTGCAGTAACCGCATTGGGAGCCGCCGCGGAGGGCCATCTCCTCCTGCACCGGGTGCAGGGTGGGAGGTGTGCCGGGTTCGCCGGCGGTGGCGAGCCCCTCGGAGGTGACGATCTCCTGACCGTCGAGCGCCGCGACCGGGACCAGGCAGGCGTTGACCGCCACCCAGTCGGTGGGCTTGTCCGTCCCGGGGCGTGCCACGAGGACCGAACAGGCGCCGCATTCACCCTCGGCGCAGCCCTCCTTGGTGCCGGTGAGGCCGCGCTCGCGCAGGAAGTCCAGCGCCGTGGTGTGGGGCGCGGCCGGTGAGATCGGTGCTTCTTTGCCGTTGACCGTGATCCGCGCCGCTACCATGGCACATTCCCATGCCGGTGCGTGGTCGATCTGATGGCCTTCATCGCCATTTCAGGAGCCTTCTCTTGTCGTTGGCGCAGCTCGAGAACCCGACTGCGCGAACCAGCACGCGAGGGCGTGCCGCAGACGGTGACAGAAATCAAAAGAGACCGGGGCCGCGTGAAGAGGGCACTCCGGAAAAAGGGGGGCTGCTCAGCAGCCGTGTGCTACACGACCCGGAACCCAGGCGGCCTGGTGGGCGAGGCGATGCAGGTCGGAGAAGGTCGACATCCGACTTCGCCTCCTTCCAACAGTTCGCGAGCCGGTGCGTTCGAAATTACGTTGCCGCGGTCCCCTCGGTCAAGGCCGGGTGCGGAGACCTGAGCCGGCTCGTGCGTCGGCCTGATCGGAAAGACGCCCCCTAGCCGGGGGAGGGCCGGAAGTCGCCCCGTACGGTCCGCTGTTCGCGGAAGGTGTCGACGGCGGTGATGGTGTACGTGTCGGTTCCGGTGTCGCGGGCGCCCTCCGCGTGGTTGTACTGGCCGGCGAAGACATGGCGGCCCGGCGGGACGGTGCGGCCGGGCTTGAGCACCCACCTGTAGACGAGGTGCGCCGCCTCCTCGTGGACGGTGACGGTGAAGTCCTCGGCGGGCCGGGTGCGCCAGTGGCCGGTGTTCGCGACGCCGGGGGTGCGGGCGATCCGCAGTTCGACGGTGAGCGCGGTCAGCGGGGTGTGCGCGGTCAGGGCGACGTTGTTCTGCGCCCACCAGCGGTTGCTGCCGGGGTCGATCGAACCCTCGGCCCGCAGGGGCGGGTGCGCGGCCGGCGCCGTGGCGACCCGGGCGGGGTCCCGGTGCAGGGTGGTCGCGGCCAGGCCGCCGAGCGAGAGGACGCCGGCGACGGCCGCCGCGACGGCGATCGCCGACATCCACAGCGTCCGCGGGCGCCGTGGTCCGCGCATCGTCCGTCGCGGGGGCGGCGTCATGAGACCGCGCTCCACACGGGCGTGGATGCGGGCGCGGTCGGGCTGGTGGGAGTCGGCCGCTTCGCGCAGCCGCCGGCGCACCTGGGCTTCGTCCATCAGCTCTTTCCTCCGACGAGTTCGGTGGCGGCGCCGGTGCCGAGCAGACGTTGGAGCTCCGCCATGCCCTTGGAGGTCTGGCTCTTGACCGTGCCGACCGAGATGCCCAGGGCGAGGGCGGTGTCGCGCTCGGAGAGGTCGAAGGCGTGGCGCAGGACCACGCAGGCGCGTTTGCGGAACGGCAGCGCCCGCAGGGCGGACTGGACGTCGACGACGACGGTGACGTCGGGCTCGCGCGTCCACTCGGAGCGCCGGTCCCAGAACAGGGCGACGCGGCGGCGTTCCCGTACGGTGCCGCGGATCCGGCTGCGGACGAGGTTGGCGACGACACCGCGGGCGTAGGCGGCCGGGTGGTCCGCGTCGCGGACCCGGTCCCAGCGGTGCCAGAGGGCGACCATGGCGTCCGCCGCGAGGTCGTCGGCGCCCTCCCGGTCACCGGTCAGCAGATGGGCGAGGCGGGCGAGTTCGGCGTAGTGGCGCTCGAAGAAGGCCTGGAACTCGGTCGCGGGATCATCGGCCGCCGTGACCACGCCGGCTCCCTGAGCTCTCACGGACGGTCAGTTCGGGGGCGATGAGCAGCGGCCCGGAGGGCGCCTGTCCGCCGAGGCGGGCGACGAGCCGTTCGACCGCGAGTCGCCCCATCTCCTGGGCGGGGACGCCGACTGCGGTCAGCGGGACGGAGGCGTGGCGGGCCACCTGGTCGGGGCAGATCGCGACGACGGAGACGTCCTCGGGCACGGCGCGTCCCCGCTGGCGCAGTACGGCGAGCAGGGGTTCGACGGCGGCCTCGTTCTGGACGACGAGGGCGCTGGTGGCGGGGCGTTCCTCGAAGATCCGGCCGAGGGTGGCGGAGACGGCGGCGTAGGTCCCCTCGACGGGTCGGTGCAGCAGGCCCGTCTCCCGCTCCATCGCGGCGGCGCGCAGTCCGGTGACGGTGCGCTCCGCGAAGCCGGTGCCCCGCGCGTAGACCGCGGGCGGCTCGCCGAGCACCGCGATCTGGGTGTGGCCGAGGTCCGCGAGGTGGTCGACGCACCGCGCGCCGGCGGCTTCGAAGTCCAGGTCGACACAGTCGAGTCCGGTGGTGTCGCCCGGCATCCCGATGAGTACGGCCGGCCGCTCGGCCCGCTTCAGCTGGGGCAGCCTCGGATCGTCGAGGCCGACGTCCATCACGATCATCGCGTCGGCGATGGCGCTGCCCTCGACACGGCGTACGGCTTCGGGGCCCTCCTCTCCGGTGAGGAGGAGCACGTCGTAGCCGTGGGCGCGGGCCGTGGTGGTGACGGCCATGGCGATCTCCAGCATCACCGGGAGATAGAGGTCGGTGCGCAGGGGCATCATCAGCGCCAGGATGCCGGTCCGGCTGCTGGCGAGGGCTCGGGCGCCGGCGTGCGGGCGGTAGCCGAGCTCGTCGATGCTGCGCTGGACCCGTTCGCGGGTGGAGGCGGAGATGGACCGCTTTCCGCTCAGGACGTAGCTGACCGTGCTGGCCGACACTCCGGCGTGACGGGCGACATCGGCGAGGGTGACCACTCAGTTCTCCGCGGCAGGTCCCGGCTTCCCGGGCGGATGCCCGTTCCTTGGGGCCCGACCCTAAGCGGCGGCTCAGTGAGCTGTCCAGGCGGCCGGCCCGCGGCGCCGGGGAGGCGCCGCGGGCGGTTCAGCCCGCGAAGGCCGGGCAGGGCAGGCCCTGGCCGATGTCCGGCAGGACGAGCAGTGCGCCGGCGAGCGGATCGGGGGCCGCGAGACCCGTGCGGGCGGTCGTGACGTACAGGTCGCGCAGCTGCGGGCCGCCGAAGGCGCAGGCGGTCGGCCGGCGCACGGGGAGCCGGACGGTCCGGTCGAGTTCGCCCCGCGGGGTGTAGCGGCGGAGCTGTCCGCCGTCCCACAGCGCCACCCACACGCAGCCCTCCGCGTCCACGGTCAGCCCGTCGGGGAACCCGGCGTCCGCGTCGATGGTGACGAACTCGCGGCGCTCGACGAGGTGTCCGTCCTCGACGCGGAGGATGTCCACCCGCCGGGTGGGACTGTCGACGTAGTACGTGACCTCGCCGTCCGGGCTCCAGCCGATGCCGTTGCTCACGGCCACCTCGTCGATCAGCGGGGTGACCGTGCCGTCGGGTCCGACCCGGATCAGGTGGCCGCCGCCGGGGGCCTCGTCGTAGCGCATGGTGCCCGCCCACAGGCTTCCGTCGGGTGCGACGGCCGCGTCGTTGCCGCGCCGGTCCGGGACGGGGTCGTGGTGCAGCCAGGAGAAGGCGCCGTCGGCGTCGTACAGACCGATGCCGTCCCTGAGGTTGGCCACGAGTCCGCCACCGGCCCGGGGCTTGGCGGCGCCGATGTGCTCGCCGACGCCGGTGACGGAGCGGCGGCCGCTGTCCGGCTCGTACGTGTGCAGGCGCGAGCCGAGGATGTCCACCCAGATCAGCCGGGCGCCGGCCGGGTCCCAGGTGGGTCCTTCGCCGAGTTCGGCGTACTCGCGCACCGCCACCTCGATCGCGGGCCCCCGGTCCGGACCGGACGCGGACGCGCGCTCGCCGGCCTTCATCGCGCGCCGCGGTGGCCGAGGCGGAGGGAGAGGTCGGCGGCGCCCTTGGCGGCGAGTTCGGCCAGTTCCGCTTCGCGCTCCTCGCTCCAGCGGATGACGGGGACCGAGACGGACAGGGCCGCCACGACCCGGCCGGAGGTGTCCCGTACGGGCGCGGCGACACAGCTGACGTCCGGGTTGGACTCGCGGTGCTCGGTGGCGGTGCCGCGCGCCCGGATCTCCGCGAGGGCGGTGCGCAGGGCCTCGGGATCGGTGATGCTGTTGGGCGTCATGGAGACCAGCTCGCGGCCCGCGAGGCGGGCGTCGAGCTCGGCCTCGGGGAGCGCGGCGAGGAGCATCTTGCCGACGGAGGTGCAGTGCGCGGGGAGCCGGCGGCCGGCGGCCGAGACCATGCGTACGGCGTGGGTGGAGTCGACCTTGGCGATGTAGATGACGTCCATGTCCTCCAGGATCGCGACATGGACGGTCTCGTCGCAGGTCTCGGCGACCTCGCGGGCCACCGCCTGCCCCTCGGCGGCGAGGTCGAGCTGTTCGGCGTAGCGGCTGCCGAGCTGGTACGTGCGGACACCGAGGCGGTAGCGGCCCGGCTGGTCCGGGACCGTCGCCAGGTAGGCGCGGGCCGTCAGGGTGGTGAGCAGCTCGTGGGTGGTCGTCCGGGGCAGTTGGAGCTTGCGGGTGATCTCGGGGGCGGAGAGCGTTGCGTCGCCGTGAAGGAAGAGCTCCAGAATGTCGAATGCTCTGGTCACCGCCGGTACGAGGCGCCCCATGGCCGTCCACCCACCCTCACTGTTCGATATTCCGGCCACTGGCCGGTATGACGAACACAGGCTAGCCGCCACCTCGTTCACCGGGCAATGCTCCCGCTCGAACCATTGACACCCACCGGGTGGCTGATTACGGTCACGCCAACATTTCGAACGCATGACGAAATATCGAACGCCCGCAACTCCGAACAACCCTCCACGAACCGATCGATACGAGCGACACCGGGAGCAACCACCGTGCGGATCACGGGAATCACCACACACGTCGTCGGAACACCCTGGCGGAACCTGACCTACGTCCAGGTCCACACCGACGAGGGCCTCACCGGAGTCGGCGAGACCCGGATGCTCGGACACAC
>NZ_JBSFTU010000034.1:0-74115 GCF_053591435.1 Streptomyces sp. NPDC003027 | reverse complement strand
CGCGCCGTGAACTCGACTGGGAACCGGCGGTGAGCTCGGTGGACGCCGTGCGCGCCTTCCTGCGCGGAGTACGGGCGGGCGGCTTCGCCGGGCGCGAGCCGGGGGCCTACCGCGGCCCGGGGCTCACAGCGGCCGGCGGTGAGAGGCCCTAGAAGCCCGGGGGCTCGGTGTAGACGCCCCACTCCTCGCGGAGCGCGTCGCAGATCTCGCCGAGCGTGGCCTCCGCCCGTACCGCGTCGAGCATCGGGGCGATCATGTTCGAGCCGTCCCGGGCCGCCGCCAGCATCGCGTCGAGCGAGGCGCGGACCCGGGCGTCGTCGCGGCGCGCCTTGCGGTCGGCGAGGACCCGGACCTGCTCGCGTTCGACCTCGTGGCTGACCCGCAGGATCTCCAGGTCGCCGGTGACCGAGCCGTGGTGGACGTTGACGCCGACGACCCGCTTGTCGCCCTTCTCCAGGGACTGCTGGTACCGGAAGGCGGACTCGGCGATCTCGCCGGTGAACCAGCCGTCCTCGATGCCGCGCAGGATGCCGGAGGTCATCGGCCCGATCGGGTGCTGCCCGTCCGGGTGGGCGCGCCGGCCGCGCTCCCTGATCTGGTCGAAGATCTTCTCCGCGTCGGCCTCGATCCGGTCCGTGAGCTGCTCGACGTACCAGGAACCGCCCAGCGGGTCGGCCACGTTGGCGACGCCGGTCTCCTCCATCAGCACCTGCTGGGTGCGCAGGGCGATCTCGGCGGCCTGCTCGCTGGGCAGCGCGAGGGTCTCGTCGAGGGCGTTGGTGTGCAGCGAGTTGGTGCCGCCGAGGACCGCGGAGAGGGCCTCCACGGCGGTCCGTACGACGTTGTTGTACGGCTGCTGGGCGGTGAGGGAGACACCGGCGGTCTGGGTGTGGAAGCGGAGCCACTGGGCCTTGTCGGTCCGGGCGCCGTAGACCTCCTTCATCCAGCGCGCCCAGATCCGGCGGGCGGCGCGGAACTTGGCGATCTCCTCGAAGAAGTCGAGGTGGGCGTCGAAGAAGAAGGAGAGGCCGGGGGCGAAGACGTCCACGTCCAGGCCGCGGCTCAGCCCGAGCTCGACGTAGCCGAAGCCGTCGGCGAGGGTGTACGCCAGCTCCTGCGCGGCCGTCGCCCCGGCCTCGCGGATGTGGTAGCCGGAGACGGAGAGCGGCTTGTACGCGGGGATGCCCGCCGCGCAGTGCTCCATGAGGTCGCCGATCAGGCGCAGGTGCGGCTCGGGCTGGAAGAGCCACTCCTTCTGCGCGATGTACTCCTTGAAGATGTCGGTCTGGAGCGTGCCGTTGAGCACGCCCGGGTCGACACCCTGCCGCTCGGCGGCGACCAGGTACATGCAGAAGACGGGCACGGCGGGCCCGGAGATGGTCATGGAGGTCGTGACGTCGCCGAGCGGGATGT
This sequence comes from Streptomyces sp. NPDC003027, assembly GCF_053591435.1. Taxonomy (NCBI): domain Bacteria; kingdom Bacillati; phylum Actinomycetota; class Actinomycetes; order Kitasatosporales; family Streptomycetaceae; genus Streptomyces; species Streptomyces sp. NPDC003027. The sequence goes on along the minus strand of NZ_JBSFTU010000034.1, from coordinate 72,702 downwards.
CCTTGAAGAGGACCTCCATGTCGGCGGCGGAGTCGATGGCCACCCCGCAGTGGCCGACCTCGCCCAGCGAGCGCGGGTCGTCGGAGTCGCGGCCCATGAGGGTCGGCATGTCGAAGGCGACCGAGAGCCCGCCGCCGCCGGCGGCCAGGATCATCTTGTACCGCTCGTTGGTCTGCTCGGCGTTGCCGAAGCCGGCGAACTGGCGGATGGTCCAGGTCCGGCCGCGGTAGCCGGTGGGGTGCAGGCCGCGCGTGAAGGGATACTCACCGGGCCAGCCGATGCGTTCGAACCCCTCGTAGGTGTCACCGGGCCGGGGCCCGTAGACGGGCTCGACCGGGTCCCCGGAGAGCGTGGTGAAGTCGGCGTCGCGCTTGCGGGCCTTGTCGTAACGGGCCTGCCAGCGTCGGCGGCCTTCCTCGATCGCGTGAGCGTCCATACTTCGAATTTACTAGGACGTCCTAGTAAATGTCGATGGCAAAGCCCCGCACATCTGTGCGGGGCTTGGGCGTCAGGCCTTCGCGGCGGTCGGCTGCGCGCCGCTGACCAGCGGAAGCGTCTCGCGGACGACCTTGCGCTCGACGAAGAAGGCGGCGAAGGGAATCGTCCCGCTCAGCAAGATCCACAGGAGCTTGCCGAACGGCCACTTCGCCTTGGAGCCCAGGTCGAAGGCGAAGATCAGATAGATGATGTAGAGGACACCGTGGGTCTGGGAGACCGCGAAGGTCACGTCCTCGCCCATGTCGAACCCGTACTTGAAGACCATGCAGGTGCACAGCACGAGCAGCATGACGGCGGTGATGTACGCCATGACGCGGTAACGGGTCAGCACGCTGGATTTCATGCCGTCGAGCGTAACGGCACCTTCCGGCCGATCTTCGTGCGGGCCCCTCCGCCGCTACCTCTCCTCGAAGTCCCCCGCCGCGACCCGCAGGGGCCGCAGCATCGCGAAGATCTCGGCGCACTCCTCGGCGTCGTACGCCCCGAGGCCGAAGTCCATCGCCATCAGGTCCCGGGTCGCCGCCTCGACGACCTCGCGGCCCTTCTCCGTGATGGAGGCGAGCGTGCCGCGCCCGTCGTTGGGGTTGGGCCGCTTGGCCACCAGGCCGGACCTGACCAGGCGGTCCACCGTGTTCGTCACGGACGTCGGGTGGACCATGAGCCGCTCGCCGATCTTGGACATCGGCAGCTCACCCGCCTTGGAGAAGGTCAGCAGCACCAGCGCCTCGTACCGGGCGAAGGTCAGTCCGTACGGCTTGACCACGGCGTCGACCTCGGCGAGGAGGATCTGGTGGGCGCGCATGATCGAGGTGATCGCGGCCATCGAGGGGACCGGCCCCCAGCGCTTCTGCCAGAGTTCGTCGGCGCGGGCGATGGGGTCGAACGGGAGACTGAGCGGCTTCGGCACGCGTCGACCTTACCCACTGGTCACATGGTGGTCAGCCCTGTCTCGCCCTTCGGTCGACAGGACTTCGGCGGGGGGCGCGGTGTCGCACCCCGGCATGGACTGACCGTTATGCCACGATAGCCCGATCTGTCCCGTACCCGACTCTGGGGGCCGGATGTCCCGCCGCACGCTCTGCCTCGCCCTCGCCCTGGTCTGCGGGCTGCTCCTCGCCGGATGCGGCGGAGAGGACCCGGCCGGGTCCCCGGCCGGTCCGCCGTCGGCCCGCGGCGAGTCCATGGCGCCGACGGCCCGCTCGCCGTTCTGGGTCGATCCCGACAGCGACGCGGCCCGTCAGGTCCGGCAGTACGAGGCGCAGGGGCGTACGGAGGAGGCCGAGCTGCTCCGGCGGATCGCGGAGCGCCCGGTCGCGGAGTGGCCGGCCGGGGACGATCCCGTACCGGACGTCACCCGGGCGGTGCGGGGCGCCGCGGCCGACCGGCGGACGGTCGTGTTCGTCGCGTACAACATCCCGCACCGCGACTGCGGGATGTACTCGGCCGGTGGCGCGCGGGACGCGGGGGCGTACCGGGAGTGGATCGGCGCCTTCGCCGACGCGATCGGCGAGGCACCGGCGATCGTGATCCTGGAGCCGGACGCGGTGCCGCACATCGTGGACGGCTGCACACCCGGGCAGTACCACGGCGAGCGCTACCAGCTGCTCTCCGAGGCGGTCGACCGGCTGAAGCGGCAGCCGAACACCCGGGTCTACCTCGACGCGGGCAACCCGGCCTGGATCGAAGAGCCGGGGAAGCTGGTGGAACCCCTGCGGAAGGCGGGCGTCGCCGAGGCGGACGGATTCTCGCTCAACGTCTCCAACTTCCAGACCGACGAGACCGTGAAGAGCTTCGGCGCCACGCTGTCCGGGATGCTCGGCGGAGCCCACTTCACCGTGGACACCAGTCGCAACGGCGTCGGTCCCCTCTTGGGCGACCGGGAGGAGGCGTGGTGCAATCCGCCGGGCCGGGCGCTCGGCGTGCCGCCGACCGACCGCACCGGCGACGCACTGGTCGACGCCTACCTGTGGATCAAACGCCCCGGCGACTCGGACGGCCCCTGCCGGGGCGGCCCGGCCGCCGGCACCTGGTGGCCGGAGTACGCGCTGGGGCTGGCGAGAAGAGCCGAGGCATAGGCCGGAGCGGCCGGAGGGCCGGACGCCGGTTCAGAGCGCGGGAGGCGGGGCGACCGAGGAGCGCGCCACGAGGCGGGCGTGCAGCGTGTGCGTCTCACGGCGGGGTTCCGCTCCCTCCAGCGGGTCGAGCAGTACCTCCGCCGCCTTCGCGCCGAGTGCGCGCACCGGCTGTTCGATCATCGTGAGGGGCGGGTCCATGACCGCCGCCCAGGCGCTGTCGTCGAAGCCGATCAGCGACAAATCGCCGGGGTAGGAGAGCTTCAGCGCCCGCACCGCCCGCAGCGCCCCGGTCATCGCGTCGGTCTCCGTGCAGAACAGCGCGGTGGCACGCTGGGGCAGGGTGAGCATGCGGACGACCTCCTCGGTCGCGTGCTCCTCGGTCTTGGGCCCGACCATCACCAGCTCCGGGTCGAAGGGGATGCCCGCGTCGTCCAGCGCGTCGAGGTATCCGCGCAGCCGCTCCCCGTCCGTCCACACGTTGCGGGCCGCCGCGGCGAGCAGGGCGCGCCGGGTCGCCGGCGGCTGCGCCAGCGGTGGCCCCCAGACGAAGCCGATGCGGCGGTGGCCGGCCGCGATGAGCGTCTCGACGGCTTCGCGCGCCACGTCCCTGTTGTCGATGACGACGGTGTCGAGGTCGAGGGAGCCGATCGCCCGGTCGACCAGCACGACCGGGACACCCCGCTCAAGGGCCGTGCGGATGTGGGTGACCTCGCCGCGGCCGACCGCGGCCGACGCGATGATGACGCCGTCCACGCGCTTGTCTATCAGCACGTTGGTCGCCGCGATCTCCTCGTCGAGGTCTTCGTAGGTGCTCAGCACGATGGTGTCGAAGCCCCGCGCGCGGGAGGCGTCGGAGATCCCGCGCACCATGCCCGCGAAGAACGGGTTGCCGATGTCCGCGACGACGACGCCCAGGGTGTGGCTCACGCCGGTCGACATGCTGCGCGCCAGCGCGTTCGCGCGGTAACCGAGCTTCTCGGCCGCCGCGAGCACCCGTTCCTTCAACTCGGGGCTGACGTACCCGTACCCGCCGAGGGTGCGCGCCGCGGTGGCGCGGCCGACGCCGGCCTCGGCGGCCACCTCCGAGATCGTCGGCGGCGTCACCGCCCTCGACGGGTGACCCCGGTCTGCTGGCATCGGTTTCCGTACCTCACTTCTCCTGGTCGAGGGCTCGCCACATGCTAGACACAGCCGACTGTCCGACGGGCCGGCCGTGGCCGAAGGCGCCCTCGACGAAGCACTGCTCGTACGCCGCGTCCGCTCCGTCGCGCAGGGCCCGTTCGATCACCTGCTCGGGGAGCGGGGTGTCCGCGGCCCATCCCGCGCGTACCAGGGAGAGCGCGAAGCCGGCGAGGAACGCGTCGCCGCAGCCCATGGTGTCGACGAGCGGTTTCCCCTCCCCCGTTCCGCGGGCGGGCGCGGTGACGCGGCACCGGTCCGTGCGGGCGATCGCGCCGTCGACGCCACGGGTGGCGAGCGCCATTCCGGCGCCCCGGTCCACGGCCTCCGCGAGGAGGGCGTGCGTCGCGGCCTCGTCGAGGTGGGAGCAGGACAGCAGGACCAGGTCCGCGTACGGGCAGACGCGGTCGAGGTAGGAGGGGGTGCGGTAGTCGTCCTCGCTCGACAGGTCGAACATGACCAGGGGGCCGGCCGCGGCGAGGCGGGGCAGTTCGCTCTCGCTCCGGGAGTACACGCTGGAGTGCACGAGGTCGAACCGCGAGACGTACGCGATCAGTTCGGGGTCGAGCCGGAGCGGTTCCCGTACCGTGACGCCGCCGCCGTTCCAGCCGAGGAACACGCGATCGCCGTCGTCGACGCGCAGGGTGGACAGGCCGGACTCGCCCGCGCGGACGACGCAGTGGTCCATGGCCACGTCCTGGGCGGCGATGGACTCCCGCAGAAAGCACCCGAGGTCGTCGTCGCCGAAGACCCCGAGGTAGGCGGCCTCGACGCCCAGCCGCCGGGCGTAGACGGCCACGTTGACGCTGTTGCCGCCCGGATAGTCGATACCGCGGTCGACGAACCGGTCGACGATGTTGTCGCCGAAGCCGAGGACTCTCATGAGGGTTCTCCTGTACGAGGGGCGGTGCGCCATGGAGCGCGGGGCCCGGACGGGGGGGCGGCGTGGGGCGGGGAGCCCGCCGGGCTCCGGCGGAAGGCGGCCCGCCGGCTCCGGCGCGGGGGCGACGGCCGGGGCGGCGGGCCGGTCGGCTCAGTGGGCTCAGTAGTCCATGACGCGGTAGTAGCGGCGCAGGTCCAGCGAGTGGTCGCGCACCCGCTCCAGGTGCTTGCTCACCCTGCCCATCACGGTGTCGAGCACGAGCGGCGCGAGGAGGCCGCGGAACTCGGGACTGATGCCTTCCAGGGCGTAGTCACGGGTGTCGAAGACGGTCACGTCACGGGAGACGCGCCTGGCGAAGGCCTCGACGCGGTCGGTCAGCGCCCGGGTCTCGTCCTCCCCCTGAAAGATGATCACGCTCGTGTCCTCTTCGAGGAGTTCGAGCGAGCCGTGGAAGAACTCGGCGCTGTGCACACGGGTGGTGCGCAGCCACTGCATCTCCTCGAGGATGCACATGGAGTAGAGGTAGGTGAATCCCCACAGGTTCCCGCCGCCGACGAGGAAGTGGTAGTCGGTGTCCTTGTGGGCCTCGGCGAAGGCGCTCGCGGACGCGTCGGCCTGCTTCGCCACGTCGACCATGAGGCGCGGGACACCGGCGAGCTCGTCGGCGAGCTTCTCGTAGCCCTCGAACTCGCCTCGGCGTGCGAGCAGTCGGCCCATGAAGAGCAGCATCTGCGGGTCGAAGGGCCAGGCCTTCGGCTCCGACACGAGAGCGACGTCGACGTTCCTGGCGACCGGGGAATCGGCGTATCCCGTGAAGCCGACCGTGCGGACGCCCTTGGACCGGCAGAACTCGATGGCGGCGAGGCTGTCCTCCGTCGTGCCCGACACGGAGGTGAAGACGGCCACCGAGCGCTCGCCGAGCAGGGCGTCGCCGGAGGCGACCAGCTCCGCGGCGATCACGGCCCGTACGGAGAGGGTCGAGCTGCGCCGGGCGAGGTGCTCGTACGGCCACATCTGGGCGTAGGTGCCGCCGGCGCCGACGAGGAGGAGATGGTCGACCCCCTCGTCCACGAGGCGGTCGACGAGCTCTTCGATGCGGGGGCGCAGGGCCACCGTGCTCGCCAGCTGGGAGAGAACTTCCGGCTCGTTGAATCCGAGCATCTTCGGGTCCTTTCGAGGAGGGTGCGGCCGGCGGCGCTGAGCGACCTGATACCGGTATCACGCGGGCCTCACGCTGGCACACGAGATCAGGACCGTCAACACCGAAGGGGCTCCCGTACGCCGAGACTTCGCGCGTAATCGGCACGCGACCTGCGCCTTCAGGAAGGATCGCCGGTCTTCCGCCGGGCGGCGCGGAGGTGGCGCCGGGCAGCTCCGCGGAAGTTCTCCGTCCGCACTCTGGTACCGGTATCAGATTCTCTGTACAGTCGCCGCACACAAGCGGTCCACGTCATGGAATCCGCGGCGGATCCGAGGTGCCCGGCGGCACCTGCGGTCCCATCCCGAGCGAAAGGAAGCCCATGCGCGCTCGTGCAATGACGAGGTACGCGGCACTCTTCGGGGCCTCGGTGCTCGCCCTCACCGGCTGCTTCGCCGGGCCGACGCGGGCACCGGCGGCCGATGTCGGCGCCGCGCCGGAGTTCTCCGGCACCTTGAGCATCCTGACCAAGTTCGCGGGAGACCCGCTCAGCCCCTACTTCGAGGACCTCGCCGCCGCCTACGAGCGGAAGCACCCCGGGGTGGAGGTGGAGCTCATCCAGGAGACCGACCAGAGCATCAAGGACAAGACCAAGACGCTCACCGCCTCCGGGGCCCTCCCCGACATCTACTTCACCTGGGCCGGGAACTGGGCCGAGAACTTCGTCCGCGGCGGCCGGGCGGCGGACCTCACGGAGGTCATCGGCCCCGACACCGCGTGGGGGAAGACCTTCAGCAGGCCGTCCCTGTCCGCCTTCGCCCATGACGGCAGGTACTACGGCATACCCCTGTACAACAACGGCAAGTTCATGGGCTACAACAAAGCCGCGTTCGACAAGGCCGGTGTCGGGGTCCCGGCCACCTTCGAGGAGCTGATCGACAGCTGCGCCGAGCTCCGCGAGGCCGGGTACGAACCCGTCGCCTTCGGCAACAAGGACGGCTGGCCCGCGCTGCACTACCTGCAGCAGCTCTTCGCGTACAACGTGCCGGCACCCACCCGTGAGGCGGACAACCATCCCGGGACGGCGACCCTCGACGACCCGGGATACCTCACCTCCCTCCGGCAGTTCAAGACCCTCGTCGACTCGTGCACCGACACCCGGGGCGGCACCAACGGCGTCCTCTACACCTCGGCGCAGGAGGCGTTCGCCCGCGGCAAGGCGGCGATGTACTACCAGGAGATCCTCGAGTTCGACAGCACGACCGCGGGCGGGTCGCTCACGCCCGAGAACCTGGGGATCTTCCCGCTGCCCGCCCCGCGGGGCGCGAAGGGGGACCCGAGGGTGATCGAGGGAGCGCCGGAGGGCTACTTCGTCAACGCGGGGTCGCCGCGCGCGGCCCTCGCCGTCGACTTCATGAAGTTCGCGACCGAGCCGAAGAACGCCGCGGCCCTCTCCTCACCGCCGTACGGCCAGCCCAGCACGGTGGTCGGGGCCGTCACGCCGCGGACGTCGAGCAAGGCCGTCTTCGAGGGCATCGAGCGGGTCAACAAGGCTCCCGCCCTGGTCGGCTGGCTCGACATGGTCACCGCTCCCGAGGTCGCCGACGCCTGGCTGGCCGGCGGCGAGGCGCTCATCAGCGGTGGCATGACGCCCGAGAAGGTGCTCGAGAGCGTGCGCCGTGCCTCCACGTCGGCCAAGTAGTCCGCGCATCCGAAGGGAAACATGCCGGTGCGCACCATGTGCCGAAGGGCGCTCGGGCTGGCGTGGGTCGTTCCGGCCCTCGTCCTGCTCGGAGTGTTCGTCTACCTGCCCCTCGTGCAGAACTTCGGGTTCTCCACGCTCACGTGGGACATCTACAGCGGTGACCAGGAGTACGTCGGTCTGGAGAACTACCGCCGTCTCGTCGGCGACCCGGTCTTCTGGTCGTCGTTCGCCAACAACCTCTGGTACGCGGTCCTCTCCATCGTGTTCCAGGTCTTCGGTGCGCTGCTGCTCGCCGCGCTCGTCGAGAGCGTGCGCGGTGAGCGGTGGCAGCGCGCCCTCCGCGCCGTCTACTTCATCCCCTCGGCGATCTCCCTGACCGTCGCCGGTCTGCTCTTCCACTTCGTCTACGAGCCCAACATCGGCCTGCTCAACCATGTGCTCGACGCGGTGGGCCTCGGTGAGTTCGCCCAGGCGTGGCTGGGGCAGGAGGACACGGCGATGTTCGCGGTCATCGCCATGAGCCAGTGGCAGGGCTTCGGGTACTGCACCCTGCTCTTCGCCGTCGCGATCCAGCGCATCCCCTCCGAGCTCTACGAGGCGGCCGCGCTCGACGGTGCCGGACCCGTGCGCCGCTTCTTCCGGGTGACGCTGCCGCTGGTGCGCGAAATGACCGGTCTGATGATGATGGTGACCGTCTCCGGCGCGTTCCAGGTGTTCAACGAGGTCATGGTGATGACCAGTGGGGGCCCGAACAACTCGACCCAGGTGCTCGGCACCTGGCTCTACCGCAACGGTTTCGTACGCAACGACTTCGGGTCGGCCGCGGCGATCGGCACCGTGCTCTTCGTGATCACGCTCACCATCGCCATGGCGCAGCTGTGGATCACCCGTAGGAAAAGGGTGGAATGGTGACTCGTCTCGGCTTCCTCGGCGTGATCGCGCGCCTGTTCGTGTGGGCCTTCCTGCTGGGCCTGGCGGTGGTGGTGCTCTATCCGCTGCTGTGGATGGTCCTCAACGGGTTCAAGACCAACGCCGAACTCTTCGACAACCCCTTCGCGGTCCCGGACACCTGGAGTGTGGAGAACTACCGGAAGGCGTGGAACCGCGGGGTGGGCGACTACCTCACGGCCAGTGTGCTCGTCACGGTGACGTCGACGATCGCGACCGTCTTCATCAGCGCCTGGGCCGCTTACGGCCTCACCCGGGTGGACATCCCGCTCAACAAGGTCCTCACCGCGGTCATTCTCGGCGGACTCATGCTCACCCCCACCGTGGCACTGGTGCCGCTCGTGCGGATGTTCCAGGCGATGGGCCTGTACAACAGCTTCTGGGCGCTGCTCATCCTGTACACGGCCTTCCGGGTGCCGTTCACCACCTTCCTCATCCGCGCCTACATGATCGACCTTCCGCGCGAGGTCGACGAGGCGGCCGAGATCGACGGCGCCGGCCGCTGGACCGCCTTCTGGCGGATCATCCTGCCGATGTGCAAGCCGATCATCACCTCCACCGTGCTGCTGCACGTCCTGTTCGCCTGGAACGAGTACCTCTTCGCGATGGTGTTCACCAACGGCAGCGACGTCCAGACCCTGCCGGTCGGACTGACCAGCCTGATGAGCAAGCACGGCACGGACTTCCCCGTCGTCTTCGCCGGCATGGCGATCGCCGCGGTCCCGGTGGTGCTGCTGTTCTTCTTCGGTCAGCGCTACATCGTCAAGGGCCTCGCCGACGGCATCGGAAAGTGACCGCACTCCCCCGTGACAGGAGCCCCATGGCCCTCTCCTCCCGGCAGATCACCGGATCGAACTTCGCCTACCAGCACCTTCCGTTCGACACCTTCCTCGACGACGCGGCGGAGCTCGGACGCGAGAAGCTGGAGCTGTGGGGCATCGCCCCGCATCTCCACATCCCGCGCCTCCGCGACGCCGACGCACGGAGCATCCGCCGCTCCATCGAGGCGCGCGGACTCGCCGCGTACTGCCTCACCCCCGAGCAGGTGATGTACCCGGTCAACGTGGCCTCCCCGGTCGACTGGCTGCGCGTCGAGAGCATCGCCCTGTTCCGCCGCGCGGCCGAACTGTGCGCCGAGCTCGGGGCGGAGCTCCTCCTCCTGACCCCGGGGCGCGGCTACGAGAACGAAGCCACGGGCGCCGCGTGGCGCCGCTCCGTCGACGCGATCGGTGAGATCGCCGCCCACGCCGCCGCCCTCGGCGTGGAGTGTGTGCTCGAACCGCTCCAGCGCGTGGAGTCGAACCTGGTCAACGACTCCCGCGCGCTCGCGGCCATGCTCGACGAGATCGGCGCGGCCAACCTCGGAGCCGTCCTGGACACGGTGACGATGGCTGTCGCCGGGGAGAGCGTCGACGATGTCTTCGAAGCGCTCGGCGACCGCGTCCGGCACGTCCATCTCGTCGACGGCCGGCCGGCCGGACACCTCGCCTGGGGGGACGGGGAGCTGCCGTTGGCCGACTACCTCTCGGCTCTCGACCGCCGGGGGTACGACCGCTGGATGACGTTCGAGCTGTTCGGCGACGGCACCTACGCGCGCGACCCGCGGGCGGCGGTCGAGCGGTGCCATGCGCGGGTCGGCCTCGCCTGACGCGAGCCTCGGGCCGGGGCTAGGGTCTTTCGTTTGGATCAGGCCGGATCAGGGAGCGGGGTCTGGTGCATGGGGTCTCCCCAGGCCCGCCAGGGCCGAGGGGACGGATCGCAAGGCGGAGGAGGGAGTCAACGCGGTGGGGGCACCGCCCGTGCCCGAAGGGCTACGGGGGAGTTGGCGACCGACGACAACGCGGCGAGGCGCGGTGCCAGGGCACGCGAGCCCGGCATGATCCGAACGAGAGGCCCTAGCCGACCTGGATCCACTTCGCCTCGGACGGCGTGCCGTCCGCGTCCGTCACGAAGAGCATGTACCAGCCGGGCGGCACCAGCGTCCTGTCCTGGGGCACCTGGACGGTCACCGAGTCCCTGGTCTTCTTGAGGCCGAGGGCGATCGAGCGCTGCTCCACGTCCGTGGTGTGGGTGACGGCGCTGGGCCGCATCAGCCGGGCCCTGGTGATCCGGGCCGCGTTCTTCGTACGGAAGGTGGCGCGGCCGTTCTGGTCGATCTCCTGCGGTCCTTCGCCGAGGGCGGGGCGGTCGGCGCCGGCCTTGTGCAGATAGGGCGGGGTGAAGACCTCGATGCGCTGCTCGAACGTGCCTAGCTTGGTGTTGTCCTTGTCGTCGAAGAGCGGGTCGGAGCCGAAGGTGGCGACCCGGCCGTCGGGCAGCAGCAGCGCCTCGGAGTGGTAGTTGCGGCCGACCGTGGGGTCGGCGGCCGCCGTGAAGGCGTTGGCCGCCGGGCTGTAGAACTGCGCCTTGAGGATGTCGCTGCCGCCGCGGCCGCGGTACTCCTTCGAGCCGCCGGTGGTGAAGACGGTGTCGTCGGGCAGGAGCACGCTGCTGAGGTAGCGGGTGCCCTGGGGCAGCGCGGGCCCGTCCCGGAAGACCGGACGGGCCTCGGACAGGTCGATGATCGCCGTGCGGGCCGTTGACTTCGGGGACTCGCCGACGCCGCCACCGCCGAGGACCATGACCTTCTGGTCCTGGACGGGCGGCAGCATCAGGGAGGCGGAGGTCTCCAGCTGGTCGGGGTCGGTCAGCCCGCCGATCCGGGTGAAGCTGTTCTTCTCCAGGTCCCACAGCCCCGGTTCGCGGCCCTTCTCGGCGGGGCCGTAGCCGGCGTTGGAGCCGCTGTAGAGAAGCTTGCCGCCCTTCGTGAGGAAGAGGGAGGGGTAGGTGGGGAAGTAGCGGAAGGGGCCCTTGGACCACTTCTTGGTCGTGGGGTCGTAGATCTCGTTGTCGCCGGGGACGACGTCGCCGACGTCGTTGAGGCCGGAGACGGCGAGCACTCTGCCGTCGTCGAGGGTGACGAGCGTGGGGTACCAGCGGGCGTCCTTCATCGGGGCGACGGGTATGTACTTCTCGGCCCTCGGGTCGAACTCGTACGCCGCCTTGATGCCCTGGAAGTCCTGCTTCTCGGTGGTGAGCCGCTGGGCGAGGCCGTAGACGTTGTCGGCGTCGGCGCCCTTGAGGCCGACGATCTCGTACTGCGCCGCCTCCGTGGTGAGCGCCTGCGCGCCCTCCTTCCTCGCCTCGACGAAGACCCGCGCCTCGGCGGCGGTGACCTTGGTGTTCCAGGGCTTCATCTGGCCGCTCTCGAAGTACGAGATCTCGTACTCGCGCTCGGCCTTGGGGACCGTCACGTCGAACTTGGAGACGTACTCGACGCCCGAGGGCGAGCGGAAGACGGTGCCCTTCTTCAGGGTGATCGCCTTGTCGGGGCTCTCGTTCTTGACCCGCATCCCGCCGCCGGCCTTCTTCACCTCGCCGTCGAGGATCTCGTAGCGGGCGGTGCCGCCGGCGACGAGGAGGCGGCCGTCGGGGAGTTGGGTGTGACCCGCGCAGAAGAAGTCCTCGGGGGTCGGGATCTTCTTGAAGGTGTTCTTCACCGGGTCCCAGAGGACGGTCTCGAAGGTGCCGGAGTCGAACTTCTTCTGGTCGTTGCCCGAGCCGGCGATCAGCAGCACCTTGCCGGTGTGCAGGAGCGCGGCGTGGATGGCGTTGACGCGGTACTCGTCGGGGACGGCGACCTTCGCCCAGGAGCCGTACTTCCGCTTGTAGCCGGGCTGGGCGATCTTGTAGGCGTGGTACCGCTCCTCGACGAAGGAGAGGGCGGCCGGGGCGTTGAGCGCCGCGAGGACCACGACGGCGCCACCGCCGAGGAGTGTCTTCCTGAGTTTCTCCGACGGCCGGTAGTCCATGGCTCAGTTCCCTCCGGTCGTCGTGGGCGCGGGAGCGGGGGCGGGCTTGGCGGTCCCCGCGGCGGCGGCGGTGGTCTGGGTGACCTTGGCGACCAGGGCCACCGGCTCGCCGGCGGGGGCGGGGTGGACGGCCATGGTCTTCCTGGCCTCGGCCCGGGCGCGCCGGTCCCGCAGGGTCGTCCAGCTCCAGATGGCGACGGGGGCGAGCGCGATGGCGAGGGCCAGGACGGCCCAGGTGCGCATGGCGGCGTGGGTGTGGCGGAAGGGGACGGAGGCGGCGAGCGAGGCGACGAGGACCGCGGCCCAGAAAAGGTGGATGCGGAAGGTGCTGAGCCGGTCGGGGCTGGTCTCACCGCCCTTGGGGGTGACGACGAACCGGCCGCTGGTGCGCAGGACCGCCGAGCCGAGCGACGTGAGGTAGATGGGGGCGGAGAGCGCGGACATCGCCATGCCGGCCAGACCGCCGGATCCCTCGGGCTCGTGGGGTGAGACGTTGTGGCGGCGGTTCCACAGGTACAGGCCGATCTGCAGGGCCACCGCGTCGCTGTAGATCATCAGCCAGACGGCGGAGGAGACCTGGGTGCCGGACGCCCCGAGCCAGAGGAACAGGACGCAGCTGAGGACGCCGAGGAACCAGTTGACGGCCGTCATCGGGTAGTACACGAGCATCAGGGTGTAGTTGAGGAGACGACCGGGCGGAATCCGGAAGGGCGCCTTCCAGTACTGCTTGAACAGCGTCTCGTACGTCCCCCGGGACCAGCGCAGCTGCTGGGAGAAGAAGTCGGTCCAGGAGGCCGGCCCCTCGCCGACGGCGAGCACGTCGGGGGTGTAGACGGAACGCCAGAAGCGGCCGGTGTGCGGGTTCCGGGTGCGGTGCAGTTCGAAGCCGGTGGCCATGTCCTCGGTGATCGAGTCGTACAGGCCGCCGATCTGCTTGACGGCGGCGATCCGCACGACGTTGTTGGTGCCGACGAACATGGGCGCGTGGTAGCGGTTGCCGGCCCGCTGGATCAGCGCGTGGAAGAGGAACTGCTGGGACTCGGCGGCCTTGGTGACGGCGGAGGTGTAGTTGCCGTACACCTGCGGTCCGACGACGAAGGCGACGTCGGGGTCGCGGAAGTAGCCGAGCATCCGCTCCAGGAAGTTCGGCAGCGGTACGTGATCGGTGTCGACGGAGGCGAAGAAGTGGTACGCGTCCCCGTGCATCGCGATCCAGGCGTTGTAGTTGCCGTGCTTGGTGCGGGCCTTGTGGGCGCCGGCCGGGCGGTTCCACTCCGGGACGCCGGCACGGGTGAAGTGCCGGACGCCGAGCTCCGCGCAGAGCGCCTTCGCCCGCTCGTCGTCGCCCTCGTCGAGGAGCCAGACGTCCCGCGGGCCGCAGTGGCGCAGCCGCACCGCCCCTTCGAGGGTGGCGCGGACCATGGAGAGGGGTTCCTTGCCCGGTACGTACGTGGTGAGGAAGGCGACGCGGGTGCCCTTCTCCGGGTACACGGGTACGGGGTCGCGCGCCACCATGGTGGCGTGGGCGATCGACGCGACGTTCACCAGCATGAAGAGGCAGATCAGACCGATCGACACCAGCATCACGGTGTCGAACGCGACGAGCCACCGCTCACCGCCCTCGCGGACGGTCCAGTGGCTGGGCCAGACGAGGTAGGCGAGCAGCAGCGCGGACAGCAGGGGCGCGAGGGTCATGAGGAGGACCGCACGTATGCGGTGCGGTTCCTTCGAGAGCAGGCTGCGGTACCGCACCTGGTAGGCGTCCGTGTCCGGCTCCGTGAGCGGACCGGCGAGTCGGCTGTAGGTGTCGTAGTCGTAGCCTCTCGGCCGCACGGTGCCTCCAGCTGTCGTCGAACAGGTCCATAACCCCACAAAAGGGGACGCTGTTCGATGTGTCGACTGGAGTAGTCCGAGCGAGCGGTTTTACTCCGCACGGCGGAATGGGGACGGCGCGTACGCCCATTCGGTGCGGCGCGGGGCCGTTGCGGCGCGCGGCGACGACGAAGCCCCCCCCCCCCCCGGCGGTGGGCCGGGGGCTCGCGTACGGTTCTCCGTCTCAGGCCGAGAGGTGGCGCTCCACCGTCTCGACCTTGGAGGTCAGGCCGTCGGTGACACCGGGCCGGACATCGGCCTTGAGGACCAGCGAGACCCGCGGCGCGCGGGCCTCCACTGCGGCGACGGCGCGCTTGACGACGTCCATGACCTCGTCCCAGTCACCCTCGATCGAGGTGAACATGGCGTCGGTGCGGTGCGGCAGCCCCGACTCCCGGACGACCCGGACGGCGTCGGCCACGTACTCGCCGACCTCCTCGCCCACGCCCAGCGGGGTGACGGAGAAGGCGACGATCACGCGTTCACCGCGCCCTCGCGGCGGGCGCGGGAGGCGATGACCGCGTCCTGCGCCTCGCGCTTCAGCCTGCGCTCGGCGAAGAAGCCGCCGAGGGGGAGCACGGAGAGCACGAAGTAGAGCGCCGCCGTCTTGATGTTCCACTTCGTGCGGTTCCAGGCGTCGAGCCAGAACAGGACGTAGAGGATGAAGAGGATGCCGTGGATCGCACCCATCACCGGCACCGCGTTGAAGTCCGTGGTCCGCTTCAGCACCGAGCAGACCAGCAGCAGGAGGAACGACACGGCCTCCGGAGCCGAGACGAGCCGGAGCCGGTGGAGGGAGGAGGCGGTCTTGATGTCCACGGGAGGGGTCACCTTCGTTCGATCTTGTGAACGGACGCACAAGGGCCCGTCCATTGTGCACGCCGACTTTGCTGTCTCTTTATCCGGGGGCCCAGTACCGTCACTGCGTGGCAACGTTCCGACTCCAAGGCAGCAAGGTGCTGGCCGTCGACATGACCGGCGACGCCGTCAAGGCGAAAAACGGCTCGATGGTGGCCTACGACGGCCAGATGGCCTTCAAGAAGATGTCCGGCGGCGGCGAGGGCCTGCGCGGCATGGTCACCCGCCGGCTCACCGGCGAGCAGATGGAGCTGATGGAGGTGAGAGGCCAGGGGACCTGCTGGTTCGCCGACCGGGCGTCCGAGATCAACCTCGTCTCCCTGCACGGTGACAAGCTCTGGGTCGAGGCGAGCAATCTGCTCTGCGCCGACGCCGGTCTGCGCACCGGCACGAGCTTCACCGGCCTGCGCGGCGGCGCGACCGGCAACGGCCTCTTCACGACGACCGTCGAGGGCAGCGGCCAGGTGGCGATCATGTCGGACGGCCCCGCGGTGGTGCTGCGGGTGACCCCGCAGTACCCGCTCGCCGTCGACCCCGGCGCGTACATCGCCCACCAGGGCAACGTCCAGCAGCACTTCCAGTCCGGTGTGACCTTCCGCACGTTCACGGGCGAGGGCGGTGGCGAGGCGTTCCAGATCCGCTTCGAGGGCGACGGGCTCGTGTACGTCCAGCCGAGCGAGCGGAACACCGTGGGGGGTGACGTGTGAGCGTCGCACGCGCGGCCACCGGGCCGCGGACGACGACGATGTCCGCACCTCCGCGCCGCGCCGGCGGAGAAGCGAGCCAGGAGGACTGATGCCGTTCCGTGAGATCAACTCCAAGATGGTCGAGGCCACGGTCGTACCGGGGCAGCGCATGTTCAGCCAGCGGGGCGCGATGCTCGCCTACCGTGGCGACGTCACTTTCACGCCGAACATCGCCGGCGGCCAGGGCGGCGTGATGTCGATGATCGGCCGCCGGGTGGCGGGCGAGGCGACACCGCTGATGACGGTCGAGGGCCACGGCACGGTGATGTTCGGGCACGGCGGCCATCACATCCAGGTGATCCGGCTGACCGGCGACACCCTCCACGTCGAGGCGGACCGGCTGCTCGCCTTCGACGGCACCCTGGAGCAGGGCACGATGTTCATGGGCTCCCAGGGCGGCGTGATGGGCATGGTGCGCGGCCAGGTGACCGGCCAGGGCCTCTTCACGACGACCCTGAAGGGTCACGGCTCGGTGGCCGTCATGGCGCACGGCGGGGTGATCGAGCTGCCGATCACTCCTGGCCGCGCGGTCCATGTGGACCTGCAGGCGTACGTCGCCCACCACGGGGACGTACGGAACAAGCTGTCCACCGCGCTGGGCTGGCGCGACATGGTGGGACGCGGCTCGGGCGAGGCGTTCCAGCTGGAGCTGAGCGGCAGCGGTGCGGTGTACGTCCAGGCCTCGGAGGAGAAGCTGTGAGCGCCCCGGTGATCCACGACCCGATGACGCTGCCGTCGGACGACAACGTCAACCCGTACACCTTCTGCGTGGAGCTCAAGGGCTCCCAGTGGTTCCTGCAGAAGGGGAAGATGATCGCCTACTACGGGCGGATCGACTTCAACGGCATCGGTCACGGTCGGCTCGACCGCCTGGTCCGTACGTCCTTCCACTCGCCGCTGCACGCGAGCGACTGGGTGGTGGCGGAGGGCAGCGGCAAGATGCTGCTCGCCGACCGGGCCTTCGACGTGAACTCGTACGACCTGGACGAGGGCAATCTGACCATCCGTTCGGGAAATCTCCTCGCGTACCAGCCGACGCTGGCGCTGAAGCAGTCGATCGTGCCCGGCTTCGTGACGCTGCTGGGCACGGGCAAGTTCGTGGCGGCCTCGAACGGTCCGGTGGTCTTCATGGAGCCCCCGCTGCGGGTGGATCCGCAGGCGCTGGTGGGCTGGGCGGACTGCCCGTCGCCCTGCCACCACTACGACCACGGCTACCTGACGGCTGTGATGGGCGGCGTGCGGGCGCTGACGGGCCTGGGCGGCAGCTCCGGTGAGGAGCACCAGTTCGAGTTCATGGGCGCGGGTACGGTCCTGCTCCAGTCGACGGAGCTGCTGATGGCGGAGCGCGCGACGGGCGCGGCCCCGCATCAGCCGGGGGTGCCTGGTACGCACCATTCCGGCCATTCGGGCCAGGGTCAGCACGGTTCCGCACCGCGCCTTCCCGGCCAGCTGGGGGACCTCCAGCGTCGCTTCGGGCTGTGAGCGGTAGTCTGCGGAGTGTGACGTCCTCGAACGTCTGCACCCGTACTCCGGGGCCCCGGGTGCGTGGCGTCACACTCCCTGACTTCGTCCAGTATTCAACTTCTTAGGTAGAATCCATATATGGAGACCGAGACGGCCACCCCCTGGCTCACCGACGCCGAGCAGTGCGCCTGGCGCACCTACCTGGACGTCAACAGAATGCTGACGTACCAGCTGGAGAAGGACCTGCAGCCCTTCGGTCTGACCATCAACGACTACGAGATCCTCGTCAATCTCTCGGAGTCGGCCGACCGGCGGCTGCGGATGAGCGACCTCGCGACGGCGACCCTGCAGTCCAAGAGCCGGCTCTCGCACCAGATCACCCGGATGGAGAACGCCGGTCTCGTCCGCCGGCAGAACTGCGAGTCGGACCGGCGCGGTCTGTACGCGGTCCTGACCGAGCAGGGCATGGAGACGATGAGGAAGGTGGCGCCGCATCACGTCGAGTCGGTGCGCAAGCACTTCATCGACCAGCTGACCCCCGAGGCGCTTGGCGACCTCCACGAGTCCCTGAAGCCGGTCGCCGACCAGCTCAGAGGCCGGCGGGGCAAGCCGTAGCGACGAGGCCCGCCCGCGGGTCAGCCGGCCGTCGGCAGCCGCAGGACGAAGAGCGCGCCCCCTGACCGCCCGGCGGTCACCGTCAGGTCCCCGCCGTGGCGGCGGGCCACGTCCCGGGCGATCGCCAGACCGAGGCCCGCACCGCCCTCGTCGCGCGTGCGGGCGTCGTCGAGGCGCACGAACCGTTCGAAGACGCGCTCGCGTTCGGCGGCGGGAACACCCTCGCCGTCGTCCGCGACCGCCAGCACCGCCCACGCGCCCTCCGCGCGCACCGTCACCGTGATCCGGTGGCGGGCGTGGCGCTGGGCGTTGTCCAGGAGGTTGGCGAGCACCCGGGCCAGCTGCCCCCGCGACCCCGGCGCCTCGACACCCTCCTCGGCCTCCACCCGGACGGCGATCCGGTCCCCCGTACGCCGCGCCACCTCGGCGCGCACCAGCTCCCCGAGGTCCAGCCGCGTCCGCCCCGGCCGCTCCCCCGCGTCCAGGCGGGCGAGCAGCAGCAGATCGGCGGCGAGCCGCTGGAGCCTGACCGTGTCCTCGACGGCGCCGGGGACGTCGAGCAGACCCGGATGCGCGGCGCCCACCTCCAGCTGCGTACGGAGGCTGGCGATCGGGCTGCGCAGCTCGTGCGAGGCGTCCGCGACGAACCGGCGCTGCCGCTCCACGGACGCCTCCAGGGCGGACAGCGTCTCGTTCGTGGTCCGGGCGAGCCGGGCGACCTCGTCACCCGTCGGAGGTTCGGGCACCCGGCGGCTCAGGTCCTCCGAGGCCGTGATGGCGGCCATCTCGCGGCGGATGGCCTCGACGGGGCGCAGGGCGCGCCGGGTCACCAGCCAGGTCACCCCGCCCACCACACCCAGCAGGACGGGCAGTCCGACCAGCATGGCGACGGAGGCGGTACGCACCGCGTCCTGCTGCGCCGCCAGCGGCGCGCCCGCGTACACCCGGACCGTCCCGTCCCCGGCGTCCGCCACCTCCACCTCGGCGAACCGGTAGGCGGCGCTCCTGCCGTCCACCGTGGCCCGGCCCTCGCCGTGCCAGGTGACGGTGCCGGACTCACCGGCGCCCGGCCCGTCGTCGTCCTCGTCGTCGTCCCGGCCGGCCCCGGGACTCGCGACCGGGTTGACACCGGACACGCCGGTGCCGCTGATGGCCGTCAGGCCCTCGCTGACCGCCAGCACCCGGCCGTCCCGGTCGACGACCTGCACCGGATGGTCCTCCCCGTCCGGCAGGTCGAGGGCGGTGTACGGAGCGCCGGCCGCGATCTGCGACGCGACCCGCCGGGCGACACTGTCCGCCTCGGCGTCCGCCCGGCCGGCCAGGTTGCCGCGCAGCGACAGCAGTACGGCGATCCCGGCGGCGATCAGGGCCAGGGCGACGACCAGGGTCGCCCCGAGCGTGGCCCTCGCCCGTACCGAGGCGAACGGCCGGCCGCTCACCGCGCCTCCAGCCGGTAGCCGGCGCCGCGCACGGTCCTGATCAGCGCGGCGCCGAGCTTGCGGCGGAGCGCGCTGACGTACACCTCGACGATGTTCGGGTCTCCGTCGTAGGCGAAGTCCCAGACGTGCTCCAGGATCTCGGCCTTGGACACCACCGTGCCGGGGCGCACCGCCAACTGCTCCAGGACCGCGAACTCCTTGGCGGTCAGGGGGACCTCCTCCTCGCCGCGGTGCACCCGGCGCGCCGCGGTGTCCACCCGCAGCTCGCCGAGGACCAGCACGGGCGCCACCCCGGCCCCGGAGCGCCGGCGCCGCAGCAGCGCCTTGATCCGGGCCACCAGGACCACGTACGAGAACGGCTTGGTCAGGTAGTCGTCGGCGCCCGTGTCCAGGCCCTCCGCCTCGTCGTACTCGCCGTCCTTGGCGGTCAGCATCAGGATCGGCACGTCGTGGCCGGCGGCGCGCAGCGCGGCGCAGACCCGGTAGCCGTTCATGCCGGGCAGCATGATGTCGAGCACGACCAGGTCGTACGCCGCCTCGCTCGCCCGGTGCAGGCCCTCCAGGCCGTCGTGGACGACGTCCACGACATAGCCCTCCGCCGTCAGGCCCTTGGCCAGGGACAGGGCGAGCCGCTTCTCGTCCTCCACGATCAACAACCGCATGGGCCCAGGTTCGCAAATCCCACCTGAAGACGGCTTCAGGTTGCTTCAGCGTGGCTTCAGGTCCGGGTCCGCACAGTGGTGTCCGTCGAAGCGAACCCCATCGTTCGGAGGACCTCATGAAGCGCAACATCGTCATCGCCACCGTCGCGGCGGCCGCCGTGGTCTGCGGCGGAACCGCGGCCGCCGTCGCGGCCGACGACGGCCCGCAGGAGCCGGCACCCACCCAGGTGCGGGCCGCCGGCGCGCAGCACGCGGACGACGACGAGCGCGCCGCGGCGCGCGGCGCGAAGGTGACCGCCGCCCAGGCGATCGACGCCGCCCTGAAGGCGAAGCCCGGCACGGTCGTCTCCGTCGACCTCGACACGGACGACGACGGCGGGGACGACGACCGCGGCTGGGAGGTCGACATCCTCGGCCAGGGCACCACCTCGTACACCGTCCACGTGGACGCGGCCACGGGCAAGGTCGTCGGCACCGAGACCGGCAAGGACGACGCAGAGAAGGCCGACGCCGACGACGACGACGCGGAGGACGCCGGCACCGGCACCGACGCGCGTCAGGACGACACCGGCGACGACGGGCAGGACGACGCCAAGGACAGCGCCGCCAAGGACAGCGCCGACGACGACGGCGCCGACGACTGACACGCCCAGGGGCCCGGTGCGCGGGAAGCGCACCGGGCCCCTTCGTCCGTCGGGCCGGGTCGGGCCGTCAGTTGCCCGTCAGGCTCGCGATCAGTTCGTCGGACGCCGCGTACGGGTCCAGCTCACCCGCCACGATGCGCTCCGCGAGCGCGTCCAGGCGCCGGTCGCCGTGCAGGTCCCCGATCCGCTCGCGCAGCGCCGTGACCGCGATGGTCTCGACCTCTCGGGCCGAGCGCGAGCGGCGGCGCTCCGCCAGGACACCGTGCTCCTCCATCCAGGCGCGGTGCTTCTCCAGCGCCTCCACGACCTCGTCGACGCCCTCGCCCCGCGCCGCGACCGTCTTGACGATCGGCGGCCGCCAGTCACCCGGACCGCGCGCCTCGCCGAGACCGAGCATGTGGTTCAGCTCGCGGGCCGTCGCGTCCGCGCCGTCCCGGTCCGCCTTGTTCACCACGTACACGTCGCCGATCTCCAGGATGCCCGCCTTCGCGGCCTGGATCCCGTCGCCCATACCGGGCGCGAGCAGCACCACCGAGGTGTCGGCCTGGGAGGCGATCTCCACCTCCGACTGGCCGACGCCCACCGTCTCGACGAGGATCACCTCGCAGCCGGCCGCGTCCAGGACGCGGATCGCCTGCGGGGCCGCCCAGGCGAGCCCGCCCAGGTGGCCCCGGGTCGCCATCGAGCGGATGTACACGCCCGGGTCGGAGGCGTGCTCCGACATCCGGACCCGGTCGCCGAGCAGCGCTCCCCCGCTGAACGGGGACGAGGGGTCGACGGCCAGGACGCCGACCCGCTTCCCGGCCCGCCGGTAGGCGGCGACCAGGGCGGACGTCGACGTGGACTTGCCCACGCCCGGCGAGCCCGTCAGGCCCACCACGTACGCACCGCCGGTCAGCGGCGCGAGCGCCGCCATCACCTCGCGCAGCTGCGGGGACGCCCCCTCCACCAGTGAGATCAGCCGGGCCACGGCGCGCGGCCTGCCCTCCCGTGCCTGGGCGACGAGTTCGGGGACGTCCACCATGTGCTGATGCTCCTTAGGTACGGAACTACTTGCCGGTGCCGGATACGCGGGGAACACGGACGATCAGGGCGTCACCCTGACCGCCACCGCCGCACAGCGCCGCCGCGCCGACACCGCCGCCGCGCCGCTTGAGCTCCAGGGCGAGGTGCAGCACCACGCGGGCGCCCGACATGCCGATGGGGTGACCGAGGGCGATCGCGCCACCGTTGACGTTCACCTTTTCCGGGGTCACGCCCAGGTCCTTCATCGACTGGACGGCCACCGCCGCGAACGCCTCGTTGATCTCGATCAGGTCGAGGTCCTCGACGCCCAGGCCGTCCTTCTTCAGGGCGTGCCGGATCGCGCTGGACGGCTGGGACTGAAGCGAGTTGTCCGGGCCTGCGACGTTGCCGTGGGCGCCGATCTCGGCGATCCACTCCAGGCCCAGCTCCTGGGCCTTGGCCTTGCTCATCACGACCACGGCGGCGGCGCCGTCCGAGATCTGCGAGGAGGTGCCGGCCGTGATGGTGCCGTCCTTGGCGAAGGCCGGGCGCAGCTTGCCGAGCGACTCGACGGTCGTCTCGCCGCGGATACCCTCGTCCTTGGCGAAGACGACCGGGTCGCCCTTGCGCTGCGGGATCTCGACCGGGGTGATCTCGGCCTCGAAGATGCCGTTCTTCTGCGCGGCGGCGGCGCGCTGGTGCGACAGCGCGGCGATCTCGTCCTGCTCGGGGCGGGCGATGCCGAGGCGCGTGTTGTGCTTCTCGGTGGACTCGCCCATGGCGATGTTCTCGAAGGCGTCGGTCAGGCCGTCGTAGGCCATCGCGTCGAGCATCTCGATCGCGCCGTACTTGTAGCCGTCGCGGGACTTCGGCAGCAGGTGCGGGGCGTTGGTCATCGACTCCTGGCCGCCGGCGACGACCACGTCGAACTCGCCGGCGCGGATCAGCTGGTCGGCCAGCGCGATGGCGTCGAGTCCGGAGAGACACACCTTGTTGACGGTGAGGGCGGGGACGTTCATCGGGATGCCGGCCTTGACGGCGGCCTGGCGGGCCGGGATCTGGCCGGCGCCCGCCTGGAGCACCTGCCCCATGATCACGTACTCCACCTGGTCGCCGCCGATGCCGGCCCGGTCGAGCGCGGCCTTGATGGCGAAGCCGCCCAGCTCCGCGCCGGAGAAGGACTTGAGGGAGCCGAGCAGCCGTCCCATGGGCGTGCGGGCGCCCGCGACGATCACTGAAGTGGTACCGGTCGTTCCAGACATGAGGCACAGCCCCTTGAGATGAGGAGTGAACGAGGGTTTACCGCCAATGTACTGAGCGGTGCCGCTCAGGGTCACCGGGCAGCCGGTGTGACGGCGCGCACGTTGCGTAACCACCTCCCTGGCGTTGCACTGGGACCATGCTGACGCGAATCGACCACATCGGGATCGCCTGTTTCGACCTCGACAAGACTGTCGAGTTCTACCGTGCGACCTACGGTTTCGAGGTGTTCCACTCCGAGGTGAACGAGGAGCAGGGCGTCCGCGAGGCCATGCTCAAGATCAACGACACCTCGGACGGCGGTGCCTCCTACCTCCAGCTCCTGGAGCCGACCCGGGAGGACTCCGCGGTGGGCAAGTGGCTGGCGAAGAACGGCGAGGGGGTCCACCACATCGCCTTCGGGACCGCCGATGTCGACGGTGACGCCGCCGACATCCGTAGCAAGGGTGTCCGAGTCCTCTACGACGAGCCCCGGATCGGCTCCATGGGCTCCCGCATCACCTTCCTCCACCCCAAGGACTGCCACGGCGTGCTGACCGAACTGGTCACCTCCGCCGAGCCGTCGGCGGACCACTCCTGAGTCCGCTGCCGCGTCCACTCCTCGGTGGAGCACTGACCTCCGGATTCCTGGCCCGGTAGAGTGGGCGGCTCCGGGCCGGGGCCGGTCGGTGCCGCATGCCATGCGGCGTCGAAGTCGGGGTATCCGATCTGTCACTATTCCCCGGGGGGCCCGTTCGCCGGGGAACGGATCTCATTGGAGTGTTGCGACCAGGGGACGGATGGGACCGCGCAGTGCGGGGCTACGAACGCCAGGAGAGCCACCGAGCTGAAGACGACCATCTTTCGCGGTTCGAAGCCGAGATGGACCGGCTGAAGACCGAGCGGGAGAAGGCCGTCCAGCACGCCGAGGACCTCGGTTACCAGGTCGAGGTCTTGCGCGCCAAGCTCCACGAGGCGCGCCGCACGATCGCAACCCGGCCGGCCTACGACAGCGCGGACATCGGCTATCAGGCCGAGCAGTTGCTCCGCAACGCGCAGATCCAGGCCGACCAGCTGCGCCAGGACGCCGAGCGCGAGCTGCGCGAGGCCCGCGCCCAGACCCAGCGCATCCTGCAGGAGCACGCCGAGCACCAGGCGCGGCTCCAGGCCGAGCTGCACAACGAGGCGGTCCAGCGCCGTCAGCGCCTGGACCAGGAGCTGGCCGAGCGCCGCCAGACCGTCGAGGCGCACGTCAACGAGAACGTCGCCTGGGCGGAGCAGCTGCGCGCCCGTACGGAGTCCCAGGCCCGCCGTCTGATGGAGGAGTCCCGCGCCGAGGCCGAGCAGGCGCTCGCCGCCGCCCGGGCCGAGGCCACCCGACTGGCCGAGGAGACCCGGCAGCGCGTCGGCTCGCAGGCCGAGGCCGCCCGTGCCGAGGCCGAAGCGATTCTGCTGCGTGCCCGCAAGGACGCCGAGCGCCTCCTGAACGCCGCCTCGACGCAGGCGCAGGAAGCCACCAGCCACGCCGAGCAGCTCCGTTCGGCCACCACCGCCGAGACCGACCAGGCCCGCCGGCAGGCGGCCGAGCTGTCCCGCGCCGCCGAGCAGCGCATGCAGGAGGCCGAGGACCGGCTCCGCGAGGCCCGCGCGGAGGCCGAGAAGGCGCTGGCGGAGGCGAAGGAGGCCGCCGCCAAGCAGCTGTCGTCGGCGGAGTCGGTCAACGAGCAGCGCACGCGTACGGCGAAGGCGGAGATCGCCCGGCTCGTCGGCGAGGCCACGAAGGAGGCCGAGGCGCTCAAGGCGGAGGCCGAGGAGAAGCTCCGCGAGGCGAGCGCCGAGGCCGAGAAGCTGGTCTCGGAGGCCGCCGAGAAGGCCCGTACGGTCGCGGCGGAGGACTCCGCCGCCGCCCTCGCCAAGGCGGCCCGTACGGCCGAGGAGGTGCTCACCAAGGCGTCCGAGGCCGCCCAGGAGACCACCCGCAAGGCGTCCGAGGAGGCGGAGCGGATCCGCCGCGAGGCCGAGGCCGAGGCCGACCGGCTGCGCACCCACGCCGAGGAGCAGGCGGACGAGCTGCTCGGCTCGGCGAAGGACGACACCAAGGAGTACCGCGCCAAGACGGTCGAGCTCCAGGAGGAGGCGCGGCGGCTGCGCGGCGAGGCCGAGCAGTTGCGCGCCGAGGCGATCGCCGAGGGCGAGCGGATCCGCGGCGAGGCCCGGCGCGAGGCCGTCCAGCAGATCGAGGAGGCGGCCAGGACCGCCGAGGAGCTGCTGACCAAGGCCCGTACGGACGCCGACGAGCTGCGGGCGAGCGCGGGCGCCGAGAGCGACCGGGTCCGCTCCGAGGCCATGGAGCGCGCGCAGACGCTGCGGACGCAGGCCGAGGAGACCCTGGAGCGCACCCGGGCCGAGGCCGAGCGGATGCGGGCCGAGGCGGAGGAGCAGGCCGAGGCGGTCAAGGAGGCGGCCGAGCGGGCCGCGACCGCGCTGCGCGAGGAGGCCGAGCGGGCCGCCGAGGCCCGGCAGGCCGAGGCCGCAGAGGAGCTGGCCCGGCTGCACGCCGAGGCCGAGTCGCGGGTCGAGAACGCCGGGCGCGAGCTGTCCGACGCCCGGGCCGAGAGCGAGCGGATCCGGCGCGAGACCGCCGAGGAGACCGAGCGGCTGCGGACCGAGGCCGCCGAGCGGATCCGTACGCTCCAGGCGCAGGCCGAGCAGGAGGCGGAGCGGCTGCGCACGGAGGCCGCGTCGGACGCGTCCACCGCGCGCGCCGAGGGCGAGGCCGTGGCCGTACGGCTGCGCACGGAGGCGTCGACGGAGGCCGAGCGGCTGAAGTCGGAGGCGCAGGAGACCGCCGACCGGGTGCGGGCGGAGGCCGCGGCCGCCGCCGAGCGGGTCGCCGCCGAGGCCGCCGAGGCGCTGGCCGCCGCACAGGAGGAGGCCAACCGGCGCCGCCGGGAGGCCGAGGAGACGCTGGAGTCGGCCCGTTCCGAGGCCGGCCGGGAGCGCGAGCACGCCCGCGAGCAGTCCGAGGAGCTGCTGGCCTCCGCCCGCAAGCGGGTGGAGGAGGCGCAGACCGAGGCGCAGCGTCTGGTCGAGGAGGCGGACCGCCGGGCCACGGAGATGGTGTCCGCCGCCGAGCAGACGGCCCGGGAGGTACGCGACTCCGTCGCCGGTCTGCACGAGCAGGCCGAGGAGGAGATCGCCGGGCTGCGCAGCGCGGCCGAGCACGCGGCGGAACGCACCAGGGCCGAGGCGCAGGAGGAGGCGGACCGGGTCCGCGCCGACGCGCACGAGGAGCGGGAGCGGGCCGCCGAGGACGCGAACCGGGTACGGACCCGCGCCCAGGAGGAGTCGGAGGCCGCGAAGGCGCTGGCCGAGCGGACGGTCACGGACGCGATCGCCGAGGCGGAGAAGCTGCGCGCGGACACCGCGGAGTACGCGCAGCGGGTACGGACCGAGGCGACGGACTCGCTGGCCTCGGCCGAGCAGGACGCGGCCCGCACCCGTGCGGACGCCCGGGAGGACGCCAACCGGATCCGTTCCGAGGCGGCGGCCCAGGCGTCGACGCTGGTCGGCGAGGCGACGTCCGAGGCGGAGCGGCTCACCGCCGAGGCCGAACGGCTGCGTGCCGAGGCCGAGCGGGTCAAGGCGGACGGCGAGGCGGAGGCCGAGGCCCTGCGGGCGGCCGCGCGCGCGGACGGCGAGCGGGTGCTCGACGAGGCCCGGAAGGCCGCCGACAAGCGGCGCGCCGACGCCGCCGCCCAGGCCGACCAGCTCATCGGCGAGGCCACGAGCGAGGCCGAGCGGATCACCGCGGAGGCGGCGGAGCTCCTGGAGACGACCGAGCGCGACGCGCTGCGGCTGCGGACCGAGGCGGAGCAGGTCAAGAAGGACGGCGAGGCCCACGCGGAGGCGCTGCGGGCGGCCGCGCTGGCCGACAGCGAGCAGGTGCTCGACGAGGCACGGAAGGCGGCCGACAAGCGCCGCTCGGACGCGGCCGAGCAGGCCGACCAGCTCATCGGCGAGGCGACGAGGGAGGCCGAGCGGATCACGGCGGAGGCCGGCGAGCTCGCCGAGTCGCTGACGTCCGACGCGACGCGGCAGGCCGAACTCACCGTCTCCCGGGCGTCGGACGAGGCGGAGCGGATGCGTGCCGAGGCCGCCGAAACGGTCGGCGCGGCGCAGCAGGCCGCCGAGCGCATCCGGGCGGAGGCCGAACGGGTCCGCGCGGACGCCGAGTCGGCGGCGGAGCAGATGCGTTCCGAGGCACGTGCGGAGGCGGACCGTACGCTCGACGAGGCGCGCGAGGCCGGCGCCAAGCGCCGCTCGGACGCGGCCGAGCAGGCGGACCAGCTCATGGCGAAGGCCCAGGAGGAGGCGCTGCGCGCCACCACCGAGGCGGAGTCGCAGGCGGACACGATGGTCGGCGCGGCCCGCAAGGAGGCCGAGCGGATCGTCGCCGAGGCGACCGTCGAGGGCAACTCGCTGGTGGAGAAGGCGCGTACGGACGCGGACGAGCTGCTGGTCGGGGCGCGCAGCGACGCGACGGCCATAAGGGAGCGGGCCGAGGAGCTCCGGGCGCGGATCGAGGGGGAGATCGAGGAGCTGCACGAGCGGGCGCGGCGCGAGACGGCCGAGCAGATGAAGACGGCCGGCGAGCGCGTCGACAAGCTGGTGAAGGCCGCCGAGGAGCAGCGGGCCGAGGCCGAGGAGAAGGCCAGGGAGCTGGTCTCCGAGGCGAATTCGGAGGCGAGCAAGGTCCGGATCGCCGCGGTGAAGAAGGCCGAGGCGCTCCTGAAGGAGGCCGAGCAGAAGAAGTCGTCCCTGGTCGCGGAGGCGGAGCGGATCAAGGCGGAGGCGGAGCGCGAGGCCGAGACGATGATCTCCGAGGGCCGGCGGGAGCTGGATGTGCTGGTGCGCCGTCGCGAGGACATCAATGCCGAGATCTCCCGTGTCCAGGACGTCCTGGAGGCGTTGGAGTCTTTCGAGGCACCGGCCGGCGGTGCGAAGCCGGACGGGGCGAAGTCCGCTGGTGCGAGGGACGGCGCCAAGGCGGGCGCCTCGGTGGGGGTTACACGTTCGAGTGGCAAGCCTTCCGGGGGCTAGCCACTCAAAAGGCTGGACATTCTCCAGATCAAACGGGCATACGCTCGATGACACGCCGCTTCGGCCCCTAGGATTCCCTCTAACACCTCACCGGTCTCATTCGACAGGAACCCCATGAGCGACACTTCCTCCCCCTTCGGCTTCGAGCTCGTGCGGCGTGGTTACGACCGCGGTCAGGTGGACGACCGCATTACCAAGCTCGTCGCCGACCGTGACAGTGCTCTGGCCCGAATCACCTCTCTGGAAAAGCGCATCGAGGAGCTCCACCTCGAGACCCAGAACGCCCAGGCCCAGATGACCGACGCCGAGCCGTCGTACGCCGGTCTCGGTGCTCGCGTCGAGAAGATCCTCCGCCTCGCCGAGGAGGAGGCGAAGGACCTGCGCGAGGAGGCCCGTCGCGCCGCCGAGCAGCACCGCGAGCTGGCCGAGTCGGCCGCGCAGCAGGTACGCAACGACGCCGAGTCGTTCGCCGCCGAGCGCAAGGCGAAGGCCGAGGACGAGGGCGTTCGGATCGTCGAGAAGGCGCAGGGCGAGGCCAACTCGCTGCGTGCCGAGGCGCAGAAGGACGCGCAGTCCAAGCGCGAGGAGGCGGACGCCCTCTTCGAGGAGACCCGCGCCAAGGCCGCCCAGGCCGCCGCGGACTTCGAGACGAACCTGGCCAAGCGCCGGGAGCAGTCGGAGCGCGACCTGGCCTCGCGTCAGGCCAAGGCGGAGAAGCGCCTCGCGGAGATCGAGCACCGCGCCGAGCAGCTGCGGCTCGAGGCCGAGAAGCTGCGTACGGACGCGGAGCGCCGGGCCCGCCAGACGGTGGAGACCGCGCAGCGCCAGGCCGAGGACATCGTGGCCGACGCGAACGCCAAGGCCGACCGGATCCGCTCGGAATCGGAGCGCGAGCTGGCGGCGCTGACGAACCGCCGCGACTCGATCAACGCCCAGCTGACCAACGTCCGCGAGATGCTGGCCACGCTGACCGGTGCCGCGGTGGCGGCGGCCGGCTCCCCGATCGACGACGAGCCGGCCACCCGCGGCGTCCCGGCCCAGCAGACGCGCTGAGCCAGGCCAGCCCGGCGAGCTGAGTCCTTAAACACGGGGAGACCCTCCGCCATTCCGGTGGCGGAGGGTTTTTGGCGCCCTTAGGTTGGTACGCATGATCGAGCTCGAGGGCCTCACGAAGCGATTCGGCACGAAGACGGCGGTCGACCATCTCTCCTTCCAGGTCCGGCCGGGTGTGGTGACCGGTTTCCTCGGTCCCAACGGAGCCGGCAAGTCGACGACCATGCGCATGATGCTCGATCTGGACAATCCGACCAGCGGTACGGTCCGGATCGACGGCAGGCACTACCGCGAGCTCCAGGAGCCGCTGAAGTACATCGGGGCGCTGCTCGACGCCAAGGCGATGCACGGCGGCCGGTCCGCGTACCACAACCTGCTCTGCCTCGCGCAGGCGAACCGCATTCCGGAGAGCCGGGTCGGCGAGGTCCTCGATCTGGTCGGGCTGACCCCGGTCGCGAGGAAGAAGTCGAAGGGCTTCTCCCTGGGCATGGGCCAGCGGCTGGGAATCGCCTCCGCGCTTCTGGGTGATCCCGAGATCCTGATGTTCGACGAACCCGTCAATGGTCTGGACCCCGAGGGAATTCACTGGATCCGCAATCTGATGAAGGCGCTCGCGGCCGAGGGCCGGACGATCTTCGTTTCGAGCCATCTGATGAGCGAAATGGCCCTGACGGCCGATCACCTCATCGTGATCGGACAGGGAAAGCTGCTGGCCGACACGTCGATGGCGGATTTCATCCAGGAGAATTCCCGGAGTTACGTACGGCTGCGCTCGCCGCAGCGGGAACAGCTCCTGGACGTCCTGCACTCCAGCGGTTTCACACCGGTCGAGGCGGGCAACGGCGCGCTGGAGGTGGACGGCGCCACCACCGAGAAGCTGGGTGAACTGGCCGCGGAGAACGGGCTCGTGCTGCACGAGCTGAGCGCGCAGCGCGCCTCCCTGGAGGAGGCGTTCATGCAGATGACGGCCGGTGCGGTGGAGTACCACGCGCACGGCACGGATGTTCACGGGGGCCGAGCGCCCGGCCCCCAGTGGGGCGACACCACCAAGGGAGCCTGAACGATGGCAGCCGTATCCGCGGTCCTCCAATCGGAGTGGACCAAGATCCGCACGGTCTCGTCGACCATCTGGACGCTGGCGAGCGCGCTCCTGGTGACGGTGGCGATGAGCGCGGCGCTGTGCGCCCTGCTGGCGTCGACGTTCGACGATCTGTCCGCCGCCGAGCGGGCGACCTTCGACCCGACCTTCATCAGCTTCTCCGGGATGATGCTGGGCCAGCTGGCGATGGTCGTCTTCGGTGTCCTCGTGGTGGGCACGGAGTACAGCTCCGGGATGATCCGCACGTCGCTGGCGGCCGTGCCGCAGCGCGCCACCTTCCTCTTCTCCAAGATTGCGGTGGCGGGCGCCCTCGCGCTCGCCGTCGGTCTGGCGACCAGCTTCCTGTCGTTCTTCCTGGGGCAGGCGCTCCTCGGCGAGCACCGCACCTCGCTGGGCGCGGAGAACGTGCTGCGGGCGGTGATCGGCGGCGGGCTCTACATGGGCCTGATCGCGATCTTCTCGATGGGTGTGGCGGCGATGCTGCGGTCGTCGATGCTCTCGCTCGGCATCCTGGTGCCGTTCTTCTTCCTGATCTCGCAGATCCTGTCGGCGGTCCCCAAGGCCAAGGAGGTGGCCCTCTACTTCCCCGACCAGGCCGGTTCCAAGATCATGCAGGTGGTGCCGGACGCGATGAACTCGGAGAAGGCGCCGTACGGCCCCTGGGGCGGGCTCGGCATCATGCTGATCTGGGTGGCGGCCTCGCTGATCGGCGGCTATCTGGTCCTGAAGAAGCGGGACGCCTAGTCGGGGGAAGCGGGGCGTGCCCGCCGGCCGGCCCGGCCGGGAGTTCGCACGTCGCCGGAACCGTCAACGGCTCGATAAGCTCCTAGCTCATACGGGGGGCTACCGGCCGACGGCCACGGCCCCGACGACGACCTGACCTGTCGATGGGGCTGGAGAATGATCGAGGCAGTCGGCCTGACCAAGCGCTACGGCGCCAAGACGGCCGTGTACAACCTTTCCTTCCAGGTGCGGCCGGGGACCGTCACCGGCTTCCTGGGACCCAACGGCTCCGGCAAGTCGACCACCATGCGCATGATCCTCGGGCTGGACCGGCCGACGTCGGGGCATGTCACGATCGGCGGCCACCCCTTCCGGCAGCTGCCGAACGCGCCCCGCCAGGTGGGCGCGCTGCTCGACGCCAAGGCCGTGCACGGCGGCCGCAGCGCCCGCAGCCATCTGCTGTCGCTCGCCCAGCTCGCCGGCATCCCGGCCCAGCGGGTCGACGAGGTCCTCGGGGTCGTCGGCCTCCAGGACGTCGCCAAGCGCCGCTCCAACGGCTTCTCGCTGGGCATGGGGCAGCGGCTGGGCATCGCGGCGGCGCTGCTCGGCGACCCGCAGGTGCTGCTCTTCGACGAGCCGGTCAACGGCCTCGACCCGGAGGGCATCCTCTGGGTCCGCAACCTCATGAAGAAGCTGGCCGCCGAGGGCCGGACGGTCTTCGTCTCCAGCCACCTGATGAGCGAGATGGCGCTGACCGCCGACCATCTGATCGTGATCGGCCGCGGCCAGCTGCTCGCCGACATGAGCGTCAAGGACTTCATCTCGGCGAACTCCGCGGACTTCGCTCGGGTGCGGACCCCGCAGACGGAGCCGGAGCAGCGGGAGAAGCTGACGGCCGCGCTGACCGAGGCCGGCGGCCGGGTGATGTCCGAGCCCGACGGGGCGCTGCGGGTGACGGGCCTCGCCCTCCCCCGGATCAGCGATCTGGCCCATGGCGCGGGCGTACGGCTCTGGGAGCTGTCCCCGCACCAGGCGTCGCTGGAGGAGGCGTACATGCGGATGACGCAGAGCGCCGTGGACTACCGCTCCACCGAGGACCAGCTCGCCCACCTCCAGCCGCCGCAGGCGCCCCACCACCAGCAGCCGCCCGACCCGTACGTGGTGCCGGAGGTGCCGCAGCAGGGCTGGTACGCCCCGCCGCCGCCCGGACAGAACCCGTACGCCACGCAAGCGCACAGCGAGCCCGCCCCGAACGCCGAGGACGCCCGATGACCGCCCCGACCCCGCCGTACTCGTACGTCTCCCCCATTCCGGTCCGCCGGGCGCACCTCGGGGACGCGCTCGCCTCGGAGTGGACCAAGATCCGGTCGGTGCGCTCCACCGTGTGGACGCTCGGGGTGATGGTGGTGCTGATGCTGGGCATCGGCCTGGGGGTCGCCGCGATCGTGGCGGCGTCGAGCGAGCACCCGCAGGGCGAGTCGGCGCTCGGTTTCGGTTTCTTCGGCGTGCTGCTCGGTTCGATCTGTGTGATCACGCTGGGCGTGCTGACGATCGCCTCCGAGTACGGCACGGGCATGATCCGCACCACGCTGACCGCCTGCCCGAGCCGGGCCCGGGTGCTGACGGCCAAGGCGATCGTCTTCTTCCTGCTCGTCTTCACGGTCACCACGGTGACCGCGACCGTGGTCGCGATGGCGCAGGTGGCGATGGTGGACGCCGTCGAGCCGGCCGGGGCGGAGTGGCTGAGGGCCACGGTCGGCGCCGGTCTGTTCGTCGCGCTGCTCGGACTGCTGGCGCTCGCCGTCGGCTCGATCGTCCGGCACTCGGCGGGTGCGATCACAATCATGATCGGGGTGCTGCTGCTGCCGCTGGTCGCGGCGATGTTCATGTTCTCGGAGTCGCTGGCGAAGGTGCAGGAGGCGCTGCTCACGTACGCGATCCCGAGCCAGCTGATCGCGCTGTACGCCGACCGGTCGGCGGTGGGCCAGGGCGGCCCTTCGGGGTGGGACCCGGTGTGGATCCTGGCGGGCGTCGTGGCCGCCGCGATGGCCGGCGCGTACGCCCTGATGAACAACCGGGACGTCTGACCGGGGCCCGCGCCGGCACCGGCTCCGCCGGCCGGGAGCGGGCTCAGTACCGCGGCGCGTTACGGGACCGCTGCACCCGCGTGGTGCGGCGGTCCTTCGCGTTCCAGCACGCCTTGTGCCAGTGCCGCCGGTCCTCCACTCCCCCGTACTCGGGCCAGGCCACCACGTGCGGCGCGCCCCCGGGGATCTCCTGGTCGCAGCCGGGGCAGCGGTAGCGCTTGCCGGGCACGCTCGCCCCGGCCACATGGCGGACGAGCCACTCCTGGCCCTGCCAGGACTCGCTGCGCTGTATTCCGCCGTAGCGGTCGGTCTCCGCGCCGCGAGGGTCGGGCTTCTCGCCGCCAAGGGGGCGGTTGCGACGCGGGGACACGAATCACCTCACGGAGGCCGGGTACACGGACGGTTCCGACAAGCCTACGGGCCGCGACGCGGTCGCCCGGTCCACCCTCCAGGCGCAGTTAGCGGAAAATCGCAAGAACCTGGCGACGGGCCGTTGCCTTTGGCACGTGTCAGACGTTGTTGCCAGTACGAGGGGGAGAACCGCGTCGGCCGCAAGGAGGCAGAAGGCGATGCGCGTAGGTACGTTTGTTCTGGCCGCCCAGTTCCCGGGGCAGGGCCAAGGTGAGGCGCTGCACCGGGCGGTGCGGACGGCCGAGGTGGCCGAGGAGGCGGGGCTCGACTCCGTCTGGCTCGCCGAGCACCATTTCGTTCCGTACGGCGTCTGCCCGTCGGCCGTGACACTGGCCGCGCTGCTGCTGGGCCGCACGCGCCGTCTCCGGGTCGGCACGGCGGTGAGCGTGCTGCCGACCGTCCACCCGGTCGCGCTGGGTGAGCAGGCCGCGCTGCTGCATCTCACCTCCGGCGGCCGGTTCACCCTCGGGGTGGGGCGCGGCGGGCCGTGGGTCGACCTGGAGGTGTTCGGCGCGGGCCTCGACGCGTACGAGCAGGGCTTCCCGGAATCGCTCGACCTGCTGCTGCGCTGGCTGTCCGAGCCCCAGGTCGGGGCCCAGGGCGAACGATTCGCCTTCCGTGAGGTCGCCGTCGTGCCGCGCCCCGGCGAGCTGATCGGCGGGGATGCCGGGCCCGAGGTGGTCCTCGCCTGCACCTCCCCCAAGAGCGTCCGGCTCGCCGCCGAGCGCGGGCTTCCGATGCTGCTCGGGATGCACTGCGGCGACGAGGAGAAGGCCGAGATGGTGGCCGCCTGGGGCCGCCAGGCCCGGGAGGCGGGCCGCACCCCGGACGAGATCGCCCGGATCGGCGCCGGCCATGTGTCGGCCGGTGTCGCCCAGCTCGCGGACCGCCGGGCGGACGCGGCCGAGGCGCTGGTCAAGGCGATGCCGGGCTGGCTGAAGCAGGGGCTGGACGCCCATGTCACGGTGGACGGCCGGCACCGCTCGATGCGGGACCCCGTCGCGTACACGGAGCTGCTGTGCGCGCTGCACCCGGTGGGCACGCCACGGCTCGCGGCGGACCGGCTCGCGGCGACCTCGGAGCGCACCGGCATCACACGCTTCGCGCTGCTCGCCGAGGGCTCGGGCGACCTCGCGGCCACCGAGGAGAACGTACGGCGCCTGGGCGCCGAGGTGCTGCCGCTGCTGGCGTAGGGGGTGAAGGGTCATCTCGGTTGTCGCGGGGGGGGCGCCGGGGCCCGGCAGGAGCCGGGAGGCGGATCCCCGGGGCCGGATGCCGCCGCTCCGGCATCTGTCGCATCGTTCGGGTCTCCCCCGATGCGGAGCGGCAGCACCACGCCTCAGCAGTCGCGCAGTTCCGGCGACTGGTTGAGCAGCTGGCCGCGTACGGAGGTGAAGCGGGCGAGCCGCTCGTCCACCGAGGGGTCCAGCGGGAAGACCGCCACACGGTGGCAGTTCTGGAAGGCCAGACGCACACCGAAGTGGCGCTGCAGCGCACCCCGGATCGCATCACTCGCGAGTGCACGCAAAAGCTGACCACGTGCCTGCTCGTTCGGCGGCGGCGTCTGGTTGTCGGCGAACTCTCCGCCGTCGACCTTCAGCTGAGCCACCAGAGAACTGATCATCTCCCATGCGTAGGGCAGGGAGGTCCGGACGCAGTCGACGAAGTCGGCTTCGTCGACCTCGCCTCGCTCGGCCTGTTCCAACAGGGCCGGTGAGACGTCGAGCGACATGGGTTCTCCTCTCGCGACCCCGACGGACGGGGTCTTACGGGCAGGGATGGAGGACCCTCCGCGCGACACGCTGCGTGCACGAACGGCGACCTCCTGCTTCCACGGTAAGCGCGCCGTCCGGAGCGCACCAGGAGAATGGGAGCACAACCGGCCAATAACCGACGGGTGTTGGGCGGGCGTTAAGAGCCGAATCGCGCGGAAGAGCGCTCGTCTTGTAGCGTTGCCGACCATGCGTCTCGTCATCGCCCGTTGTTCCGTGGACTACGCGGGCCGGCTCACCGCCCACCTGCCCTCCGCGCCCCGTCTGATCCTGGTCAAGGCAGACGGCAGCGTCTCCATCCACGCGGACGACCGGGCGTACAAACCGCTCAACTGGATGTCCCCGCCGTGCACGATCAAGGAGTGCGTCGACGGTGAGGCCGGTGAGGCCGGCACCTGGACCGTGGTGAACAAAGCGGGCGAGAAACTGATCATCACGATGGAGGAGATCCTCCACGACTCGTCGCACGAGCTGGGTGTCGACCCGGGTCTCATCAAGGACGGCGTGGAAGCGCACCTCCAGGAGCTCCTCGCCGACCGCATCGAGACCCTCGGCGACGGTCACACGCTGATCCGCCGCGAGTACCCGACGGCGATCGGCCCGGTGGACATCCTGTGCCGTGACGCCGACGGGGGGACGGTCGCGGTGGAGATCAAGCGGCGCGGCGAGATCGACGGCGTGGAGCAGCTGACCCGCTATCTGGAGCTGCTGAACCGTGACCCGCACCTCGCGCCGGTGAAGGGCGTCTTCGCGGCGCAGGAGATCAAGCCGCAGGCGCGGGTGCTGGCGACGGACCGCGGCATCGAGTGCGTGGTGCTGGACTACGACGCGCTGCGGGGCATCGAGGACGACAAGCTGCGGTTGTTCTAGACGGTACGGGTACGGCGACGGCCCCGGGTGCGTGAACGCGCCCGGGGCCGTCGCCGTGCTGTCGCCGGGGCCGTCAGGCGGGGGTGCCGGTGGAGGGGGTGCCGCCGTTGGGCGCTGAGGCGGTGTTGCTGGGGCCCTGGGTCTCCGTACCGGTGGGGGTCGGAGACGGCGATGTCGTGCCCGTCTCGGTCGCTGTCGGGGACGGCGTCGTCTTCGTGGGCGTGGGCGTCGGCTTCGTGGTGGGGGTCAGCGTCGGGCGGGGCTTGCCCGGTGCGGTCGTCGTGGGGGCGCCCGGCGCGGGGCTGGTCGTGGTCTGCCCGGCCGGGGAGGACGGGGTCCCCGCCGTGCCGGTCGCGCCGGGGACGCCGGGAGTGGCCGAGCCGGTGGCGCTCGGCGAGGGCGAGTCCGAGGGGCTGCCCGTCGCGTCCTCGGTCGGCTCCTGCGCGTCGAGGCCGTCGTCGGCGCCGCCCTCCTCGCCGGTGGTGTGGTCGGAGGTGACCCGGTTGTTGGCCGGGTCGTCGCCGTCGCCGGAGGTGGCCCCGATGGTCACGACCGTGCCGAGCACGGCGGCGAGGAGCGCGCCGGTGCCGACGGCGACCAGGTTGCGGCGGGCTCCCGCGAGGATGCCCCAGCGGGCGCCGGGGCGCCGCTCGTCGCCGCCCGTGGGGCCGTCGGGGCGGCTGATCAGCGTCGGGCCGTCGTTCGCGAAGGCCGGGAACGCGGCGACGGGTGCGGGCGCCGGCGTGGGTGCGGCGGCGGGCGTGGGGGCCTGCTTGGCGAGGACGGCCGGGATGCCGCGGGGCGGGGAGAGGGGTTCCGCGGGCCGTACGACGGCCGGCTCGTCGCCCCCCGGCGCCCGGTCGCCGGGCATCGGGCGGTCCGCGCGGTCGGCGACCAGGGCGAGGGCCCGGCGGCCGGCGACGGTGCCGCGCTTGTCGGCGAGGGCTCCGCGCAGGGCGATGGACGCCTCCAGTTCGGCGCGGGCCCGCTCCAGGTTTCCGGAGCAGAGCGCGAGGACGCCCAACTCGTGGTGGAAATAAGCTTCTTCTGCGACCTCTCCGGCGAGGCGGGCGGCCTCCTGACCGCTGCGCAGGGCGCGCTCCCAGGCGCCCCAGTGCAGTCCGGCGGCGAAGGCCGGCGCGGCGCTGCGGGCGAGGAGGACGGCGGTGGCGGGGTGCTCGGGGCCCTTTCCCGGGACGAGCACCGACAGCGCGGCGAGCAGGGCGTCGGACTCGGCGACCGCGCGCCCGGGGGTGACGGAGGGGTGCCCGGCCCACCAGGCGTAGTGCTGGGCGACGGCGTGGGCGCGGTCGGCGGCGTCCGATCCGTAGCCCTGGGCGGCGAGCTGGGTCAGGACGCCGGCGGCGAGGCGGTAGCGGCTGCCGACCGGGGAGAGCAGTCCGCAGCCCATGAGCTCGCCGAGGGCGGCGTCCGCGTGGGTGTCGCCGACGAGGGCGGGGAGGTGGGCCTGGTGCGGCACCTCGCCGCCGAGGGCGACGGCGTACCGCAGGGCTTCCTGGGCGGAGTGGCTGAGCCGCGAGGCGAGCAGGGCGGCCGGGGCGGCGCCCTCGCCGAGGCTCGGCAGCGGTATGTCGCGCACGTCGACGTCGGCCGCCTCGTCGGGGTCGGTCGCGGCGGGGGCGGCCGGGGTGCCGAAGGCGTCGGCGAGGGCGCCGAACGCGTCGAACTCGGCGGGTTCCTCCGCCTGGGTGCCGAAGGCGTCGAACTCGGCCGGGGTGGCCCGGAGCCGGTCGCGCTGGCGGAGCAGCGCGCCGGCCTGGACGAAGCGGAGCGGCAGTCCCTCGGACTCGAACCAGAGGTCGCCGGCCCAGTTGGCCTCGTCGTCGGTGAGGGTGCGGCCGACGACGTTCTCCAGGAGCTCCACGGCGGAGGCGCGGCCCAGGCCGCTGAGGGAGACCTCTTCGAGGTGGGCGCCGGCGGAGGGCGCCGGCACGTCGGGGGTGGCGGCGAGCAGGAAGGCGCACTCGGGGGCGGCGGTCAGCAGCTCGTCGAGGGTGGCGCCGCCGAACTCCAGGTCGTCGACGACGACGACCGCGCCGATCTCGTGGACCAGTGCGAGCAGGGCGGGGCGGTCGGGCCGGTGGTCCGGTGCGTGCTGGACGGTGGCGAAGAGTTCGTACAGCAGCTCGGTGGGGGTGCGGTGGTGGCCGGAGAGGCGTACGACACCGTCGGGTGCGAGGCCGGCGCAGTCGCCGGCGACGGCTTCGAGGAGCGCGGTGCGTCCGGATCCCGCGGGGCCGGTGAGGCGGACCGAGCGGCCTCGGGCGAGGAGCTGGACGAGCCGTTCACGCTCCTCCTGCCGTTCGAGGAGCGGGAGGCGCGGTGCCGCGGGGCCCGGCGGTACGGGCGGGGCGGTGGCGCGGGCCGCTTCGGCGCGCTCCTCGGGGGTGCGGCGGCGGGACGGTGCGGGCTGCTCCCCCGGCGGGCAGGCCTCGATCTCGCTGCCGTCCACCGGGTTGACGGTGAGGAGCAGGTCGCCGGAGACGAGGCGGGCGGTGCGGGCGCGCGTGGGCGTCGCGGCCGGGCCGCGCTCGGAAGCGCCGCCGCGGGCGCCGTGGGCGTCGCCGCCCTCGCTGTCGTGCCCGTCCTGGCCGTACTCTTCCGGCCCCCGGTTCATCGGGTCCATGTTCAAAGCTCCCAAAAGCGGTGCGCGCCGAAGCCCCTCCCGGCCGATCTGCACGCTCGCTGTCGCTTCTGGTCCGGTGCCCGCCGGGTGGGTCCGTCAAAGGGCGGGCGACCGAACCCTAGACCTTCCGCGAGGATCCCGGGAAGGCCGGGGCCCCGGCCCGCCCAAGACGTCACGGTCTTGTGAGGATTGGACCGTGACGCCGGGTTCACACAGCGGCTTCACAGGCGGTACGACGGCGCTTCATGCCGCGGCCCGGCCCCGCCGCGCGCTCACACGCGGGGGAGGGACTCCGCGGCGAGGCCGCCTTCGATGGCGAGGATGCGGTGCAGCCGGGTCGCGACGAGCAGGCGCTGCATCTGGGGCGGCACCCCGCGCAGCACGAGCCGGCGGCCGCAGCGGCCGGCCCGGCGGTGCGCTCCCATGATGACCCCGAGACCGGTGGCGTCCCAGGAGTCGAGACCGGTCAGGTCGAGCACCAGATCGCCGACTCCGTCGTCGACGGCCGAGTGCAGGACCGTACGGGCGTCCGCCGCGCTGCGGACGTCGAGGCGGCCCCCGACGACCAGCTCGGCATGGTCGCCCCTGATGTGCATATGCGCTCCCCGGGAGTGCTCCGTCTTTGCAACAACTGACTGCCGTCGGCGCAGAAGCGTTGCGCCTTGTAAGCGAACTGATACCGAATTCACCCTGTGGGGTGATGGCGGAACGACCGCCGGGACTCGGCGGGCGGTTCAGTGCTTGTAGAAGCCCTGCCCGCTCTTGCGGCCGATGTCACCGGCGTCCACCATCCGGCGCATCAGCTCCGGCGGTGCGAACTTCTCGTCCTGCGACTCGGTGTAGATGTTTCCGGTGGCGTTCACCAGGATGTCGATGCCCGTCAGGTCGGCCGTGGCGAGCGGGCCCATGGCGTGGCCGAAGCCCAGCTTGCAGGCGGTGTCGATGTCCTCGGCGGTCGCCACACCGGATTCGTAGAGCTTGGCCGCCTCGACGACGAGCGCCGAGATGAGCCGGGTGGTGACGAAGCCGGCCACGTCGCGGTTGACGACGATGCAGGTCTTGCCGACGGACTCGGCGAACTCCCGTGCGGTGGCGAGGGTGGAGTCGGCTGTCTTGTAGCCGCGCACCAGCTCGCAGAGCCGCATCATCGGGACCGGTGAGAAGAAGTGGGTGCCGACGACGGACTCCGGTCGCTCCGTCGCCGCCGCGATCTTGGTGATCGGGATGGCGGAGGTGTTGGAGGCGAGAACGGCGCCGTCCTTGGCGATCTTGTCGAGCGCGCGGAAGATCTCGTGCTTCACCTCCAGCTTCTCGAAGACGGCCTCGACGACGATGTCGGCGTCGGCGACCGCGTCGAGTTCGGTGGTGGCGGTGATCCGGCCGAGGGCGGCCTCGGCGTCGGCGGCGTCCAGCGTGCCCTTGGCGACGAAGCGGTCGTACGACGCCTTGATGCCGTCGGTGCCACGCGTGAGGGCGGCGTCGGTGACGTCACGCAGGACGACGTCCCAGCCCGCCTGGGCGGAGACCTGCGCGATTCCGGACCCCATGAGTCCGGCCCCGATGACGGCGAGCTTCCTGGCCACGATGTCCCACCCCTTAACGCCTGTTCACTTCCGGCTCCTCGGCGGAGATTAGCGGGCGGGAGCCGTGATGTGACCGCTAAGTAATGCGCGTCACGCCAGGTTTGACGGACGTCACACTCACGGCACGCCCGCGCCGTGACGGTGGGCACACGGAGGGCCCGTGGGGGCGGGGCCTCACTACGCTGGGCTCATGGTCAATCTGACGCGCATCTACACCCGTACCGGCGACCAGGGCACCACCGCCCTCGGCGACATGAGCAGGACCGCCAAGACCGATCTGCGGATCTCGGCCTACGCCGACGCCAACGAGGCCAACGCCGTCATCGGCACGGCCATCGCCCTCGGGCAGCTCGACGAGGAGGTCGTGAAGGTCCTCGTCCGCGTCCAGAACGACCTGTTCGATGTCGGCGCGGACCTGTCCACCCCGGTGGTCGAGGACCCGAAGTATCCGCCGCTGCGGGTGGAGCAGTCCTACATCGACAAGCTGGAGGCGGACTGCGACCGCTTCCTGGAGCAGCTGGAGAAGCTGCGCTCCTTCATCCTGCCGGGCGGCACGCCCGGTGCGGCCCTGCTGCACCAGGCGTGCACGGTGGTCCGGCGTGCGGAGCGCTCCACGTGGGCGGCGATCGAGGTGCACGGCGAGACGATGAACCCGCTGACCGCCACCTACCTCAACCGGCTGTCAGACCTGCTCTTCATCCTTGCGCGGGTGGCGAACAAGGAGGTCGGGGACGTGCTCTGGGTCCCGGGCGGGGAGCGCTGACGGCCGCTGCCCTTCCGGCTCGGCCTCCGGGGCCTTCCCGGGCCAGAGGGCGTAGCTGAGGGCGATCAGGCCGTGGATGCCGACGGCGCGCCAGGCGCCGTGCATCCAGGCCTTCAGCGAGAACGTGGCGCCGTCGCCGCCGACGTACCACATGGCGCCCAGGAGCAGGGCGGTGGCGACCGCGCCGCCGATCAGCGTGCCGAACCAGATCGCGCCCTCGTGGCGGGCGCGGGCCATGCCGTGGCTCGGGGGCTTTTGCGGCGGCGGGCCGCCGGCGAGGCGGTGGGCGGCGTGGCCGTCGAGCCACTTCACGGTGCGGTGGCCGTGGCCCGCGGTGTAGCCGATGTACAGCGCGGCGAGGCCGTGCTTCCAGTCCGGAGCGGCGCCGTTCTTGAGGTCGATCGCCGTCACCACGAGCAGCACGACCTCCAGCAGCGGCTCGCACAGCAACAGCGCCATGCCGAGGCGCGGCATTTTCAGCAGGTAGCGGGTCGCGAGTCCGGCCGCCAGCAGCACCCAGAACCCGACCTCGCAGATCACGATCGTCCAGACGATCACGGCGGACTCTCCTCTCGGTTCCTTCTCAGCGTCCCGTGCCGTCGCGGCCGATTCGTCGTCGCCGGTGAGGACGTACGACTACATCCTTCGACGGAGACGCGGATCGGCCCGGACGGCGACGTCCCACCGGGTCGCACCGTGTTGGATGGCCTGTGACACTCCCCCGCCCCCACCGCGTCGACCTGCTCATCGCCGCTTGCGGCCTGGCGTGCGGGTTGCTGCTGTGG
The DNA here is from genome assembly GCF_053591435.1 of Streptomyces sp. NPDC003027. Classification (NCBI taxonomy): domain Bacteria; kingdom Bacillati; phylum Actinomycetota; class Actinomycetes; order Kitasatosporales; family Streptomycetaceae; genus Streptomyces; species Streptomyces sp. NPDC003027. Next base: position 30,985 of record NZ_JBSFTU010000034.1, on the reverse strand, counting down.
GGCTTCGGCATGGTCGTCCGGACCGACGTGCTGATCGAGGCGCGCTGGGCGGTCCTGGTCCCGCTGCTGGTGATGACGGCGACGGAGACGGTGCGCCGCACCCTGCCGCGCACCGCGCTGCTCGTCGGCACCCTCGCCGTCGTCGCGAACGAGCTGACGTACGGCAACATCGCCACCATCCTGATGTTCACGGACGTGGTCTACGCCGCCGTCGTGTACGGGCCGCCCGCTTCGGCCCGCCGCATCCCGTACACCACCGGGCTGATCACGGTCGGCATCACCATCGGCTTCCTGGTCTGGTGGCAGAACGCGATCGCGCTCCTGATCGGCGTGGCCAGCGGCATCATCTGCTTCCTGCCCGCCCTGACCGGCGCGGTGGTGCGCAACCACCGGCAGGCCGCCGACGCGGCCCGGCTGCGCGCCGAACAGACCGCGCTGCTCGCCGAGATGGACCGTACGCAGGCGGTGGTCGCCGAGCGGGCCCGGATGGCCCGCGAACTGCACGACATGGTCGCCAACCATCTGTCCGCGATCGCCATCCACTCCACCGCCGCCCTGTCCCTGGACGACGCGGCGACCACCCGGCAGGCGCTGACCGTCATCCGGGAGAACAGCGTGGCGGGCCTGGCGGAGATGCGCCGGCTGATCGGCCTGCTGCGCGACAGCGGCGGCGGCGACGAGCCGGCCGCCGCGCCCACCCTCGCCGGCGTCGACGCGCTGGTCGCGCGGGCCCGGACGAACGGGCGAGCCAGCGGGCTGACGTTCTCCCTGGAGGACACCCGGGATCCGGAGGGCCCCGCGCTGCCCGCGCCCGTGGAGCTCGCGGCGTACCGGATCGTGCAGGAGTCGCTGACGAACGCGCTCAAGCACGCCCCGGCCGGGCCGGTCGTGGTGGCCCTCGCCCGGGACGAGCGGACGCTGCGGGTGCTGGTCACCAGCCCGTTCGGGGACCGGCCAGGGCCGCGCGCGCCGGGTTCGGGGGCCGGGCTGGTCGGGATGCGGGAGCGGGTCGCGCTGCTCGGCGGCACGTTCGAGGCCGGCCCGGCCGGCTCGGCGGACGGCACGAAGATCTGGCAGGTGCGGGCGGAGCTGCCCGCCGAGGAGAGGGCGTCGGAGGGATGACGATCCGGGTGCTGGTCGCGGAGGACCAGAGCGCGGTACGGGCGGGGCTGGTGCTGATCCTGGGCAGCGCCCCGGACATCCAGGTGGTCGGGGAGGCGGCGGACGGCGAGCGGGCGGTCGCGCTCGCCCGGGAGCTGCGGCCGGACCTGGTCCTGATGGATGTGCAGATGCCCCGGATGGACGGGGTGACGGCGACGGGGCTGGTGGTCTCCGAGGGCCTGGCCGATGTCCTGGTGCTGACCACCTTCGACCTGGACGAGTACGTCTTCGGGGCGCTGCGCGCCGGGGCGGCGGGCTTCCTGCTGAAGAACACGGAGGCGAAGGACCTGACCGAGGCGGTACGGACGGTGGCGCGCGGCGAGGGGCTGATCGCGCCGGCGGTGACCCGGCGGCTGATCGCGGAGTTCGCGGCGCCGAGCCGTCCGGCGCGCGCCGCGGGCGCCGCGGATCCCTCCGTGCTCTCCGTACTGACCCCGCGGGAGCGGCAGGTGCTCTCGGCGCTCGGTGACGGTCTGTCGAACGCGGAGATCGCGGTACGGCTCGCCATGGCGGAGGCGACCGTGAAGACCCACGTCAGCAAGGTCCTGGGCAAGCTGGAGCTGCGCAGCAGAGTGCAAGCGGCGGTCCTGGCCCAGGAGTTGGGCGTGTGATCCGGGACTGACCCCCTCTCACCGACGTTGGTCTGGACCTCTTGACGATTGGTCCAGACCTTCCTACGCTCGCGGGGCGCGCACGCAGTTCACGGACCACCACCCCCACCTTGTCCGTCCGCAACGTGAGGAGCACCGTTGAGCACTCAAGCACCGACGCGCAGAACAGGGTTCAGACACCGGGCCGCCGCCGGTCTGACCGCCCTGATCCTGCCCCTGGCCGCGATGGTCGGCCTCGCCGCACCCGCCGAGGCGGCCACCTCCGCCACCGCCACGTACACCAAGGTCTCCGACTGGGGCTCCGGCTTCGAGGGCAAGTGGACGGTGAAGAACACCGGAACCACCACCCTGTCCTCCTGGACCGTCGAGTGGGACTTCCCCTCCGGCACGGCCGTCACCTCCGCCTGGGACGCCACCGTCACCAGCTCCGGCACCCACTGGACCGCCAAGAACGTCGGCTGGAACGGGACGCTCGCCCCCGGCGCCACGGCCTCCTTCGGCTTCAACGGCTCCGGCTCCGGCGCCCCCAGCGGCTGCAAGATCAACGGAGCCTCCTGCGACGGCTCCACCCAGCCCGGTGACCAGGCACCCTCCGCCCCCGGCACCCCGGTCGCCTCCGACGTCACCGACACCTCCGTCAAGCTGACCTGGAAGGCCGCCACCGACGACAAGGGCGTCAAGAACTACGACGTCCTGCGCGGCGGCACGAAGGTCGCCACGGTCACCGGACTCACGTACACCGACACGGGCCTGACCGCCGGCACCGACTACAGCTACACGGTCGTGGCCCGCGACACCGCCGACCAGACCGGACCGGCCAGCGGCGCGGTCAACGTGCGCACCACGGGCGGGGGCCCCGGCCCCGGCCCGGGTCCCGGCCCCTCCTCCACCGTGAAGCTGGGCTACTTCGCCAACTGGGGCGTCTACGGCCGCAACTACCACGTCAAGAACATCGTGACGTCCGGCTCCGCGTCGAAGATCACGCACATCAACTACGCCTTCGGCAACGTCACCGGCGGCAAGTGCACCATCGGCGACGCCTACGCCGACTACGACAAGGCCTACACCGCCGACCAGTCCGTCGACGGCGTCGCCGACACCTGGGACCAGCCGCTGCGCGGCAACTTCAACCAGCTGCGCAAGCTGAAGAAGGCCTACCCGCACATCAAGGTGCTCTGGTCCTTCGGCGGCTGGACCTGGTCCGGCGGCTTCGGCCAGGCCGTGCAGAACCCGACCGCCTTCGCCCAGTCCTGCTACGACCTGGTCGAGGACCCGCGCTGGGCCGACGTCTTCGACGGCATCGACCTGGACTGGGAGTACCCCAACGCCTGCGGTCTGTCCTGCGACACCAGCGGCCCGGCGGCGTTCAAGAACATGATGCAGGCCATGCGCGCCAAGTTCGGTACGAACAACCTGGTCACCGCGGCCGTCACGGCCGACGCCTCGGCCGGCGGCAAGATCGACGCCGCCGACTACGGGGGCGCCGCGCCGTACATGGACTGGTTCAACGTGATGACGTACGACTTCTTCGGCGCCTGGGCGGCGAAGGGCCCGACGGCCCCGCACTCCCCGCTCACCTCCTACCCCGGCATCCCGCAGGCGGGCTTCAACTCCGCCGAGGCGATCGCCAAGTTCAAGGCGAAGGGCGTCCCGGCGAAGAAGCTGCTGCTGGGCATCGGCTTCTACGGCCGCGGCTGGACCGGTGTGACGCAGAAGGAGCCCGGCGGCACGGCGACCGGCCCGGCGGCGGGCACGTACGAGCAGGGCATCGAGGACTACAAGGTCCTCAGGAACTCCTGCCCGGCCAACGGCACCGTCGCGGGCACCGCCTACGCGCACTGCGGCACCAACTGGTGGAGCTACGACACCCCGGCGACGGTCACGTCCAAGATGTCCTGGGCCAAGAACCAGGGCCTGGGCGGCGCGTTCTTCTGGGAGTTCAGCGGTGACACCGGCAACGGCGAACTCGTCGGCGCCATCAACAGCGGGCTGAACTAGCCGAGCGGCCGGCGGGGGCGGCGCAGCACGCCGTCCCCGTCGTGCCGGACGACCCGGCACTCCCGACCGAGTACGGCGACGGCGGCACGGTGGCCGTCGCCCGCCTCGACGTCGTACAGCCGCACCGGCGGGTGCGGCTGTACGCGTTCCCCCCAGGACAGCAGCGCCGCCGGCCGGTGCGGGGCGGAGACGGTCAGCGTCCCCGGATGGACCCGCAACCCCTCCCCCGTCGCCTTCAGCACGGCCTCCTTGCGGACCCAGTACGCGGTGAAGGCCGCCGGCCGTACGGAGACCGGCAGCCGCGCCAGCTCCGCCCGCTCCCCGTCGGAGAGCACCACCAGCGGCGGCTCGTCGAGAGCGGTGATCTCCTCGATGTCGACGCCGACCGGGGCGTCCCCGGTCACGGCGACGGCGACGTACTCCCGCGCGTGGGAGAGCGAGAACTCCAGCGGAGCGCCGGACAGGCACGGTTTGCCGTACGGACCGGCGCCGAAGGCGAACGCCGCCGGATCACCCCCGAGCACCTCGGCGAGCACCAGCCGCAGCAGCGCGTGCGCGGTCAGATACGACGCGCGCGGGACACCGGGGCGGAAGCCCTCGTACCTCTCCCGCTCGGCGGCGTCGAGCAGCCCGAGCAGTCCGGGCGCGGGTACGGAAACGGCCCGGGCGGTCCACACATGGCACTCACCGGGCCGTAAAGGATCAGGCGACATTCACTCTCCCCCGGACTTCGTCCGGCGGGACCCCCATCCCACGAGAAACCACTGTCAAGCCACATTGACGCGTTGGCCGGGCGGCGCCGCCTCCAGCCAGGCGAGGAAGCCGGTCAGCGCGTCCTCGCTCATCGCCAGCTCAAGCCGGGTCCCCCGGTGCATACAGCCCTGGATCACGGCGTCGGAGAGCAGCGCGAGCTCCTCCTCGCCCTCGGGCATCCGGCGCTCCAGGACCTCGATCGACGAGCGCTCCAGGACCCTGCGCGGTCGGGGCGCGTACGAGAAGACTCGGAACCAGGCGACCTGGTCACCGCTGTAGCGGGCGACGCCGTACACCCAGCCCTTGCCCGACGGGTCCGGCTCCTCGGGGACGTTCCACCGCAGCGAACAGTCGAAGGTGCCGCCGGCCCGCTGGATCAGTCTGCGCCGCAGGCCGAAGACGAAGAGCCCGATCACCAGCAGTGCGACGACCAGGCCGCCCACGAGCAGAGCGAGGAACATCTTCACCGACCTCCTCGCTGCGTCCCGTAACCGAATACACCTTGTATACGCATCGCCTCAGCCGCGACACGGTCTGGATGATTCCAGGCCGTGCCGCGGCTGAGGGCACAACTCTCGGCGCGGTCCGCTAGCGGACCGCTACCGCGCGCAGCCGGACATCGGCGCGACGCTCGGCGGCGGCGTCCGACTCCGACTTCGCGCGCTCCAGCGCGCGCTCGGCGCGCTGGGCGTCGATCTCGTCCGCCAGCTCGGCGATCTCCGCGAGCAGAGACAGCTTGTCGTCGGCGAACGAGATGAATCCACCGTGCACGGCGGCGACGACAGTGCTGCCCTCGCTCGTACGGATGGTCACCGGGCCCGACTCCAGCACACCGAGCAGCGGCTGGTGGCCGGGCATGACGCCGATGTCGCCGGAGGTGGTACGCGCGATGACCAGGGTGGCCTCGCCGGACCAGACACTCCGGTCCGCGGCGACCAGCTCGACGTGCAGCTCAGCAGCCAAGGGTGGCTCCTCGGGTCACCACCCGGCGGTCGTGCCGGGTGTTGGGGTCAATTCTAGTGGCGTGACGAGGGGGGCGGGGACACCCGCCCCCCTCAGGAGAGCACGGGGCTCAGGAGACGCCCAGCTCCTTGGCGTTGGCCTTGAGGTCCTCAAGGCCACCGCACATGAAGAACGCCTGCTCGGGGAAGTGGTCGTACTCACCGTCGCAGATCGCGTTGAACGCGGCGATCGACTCGTCGAGCGGAACGTCCGAACCGTCCACGCCGGTGAACTGCTTCGCCGCGTGGGTGTTCTGGGACAGGAAGCGCTCGACACGGCGGGCGCGGTGGACAACGAGCTTGTCCTCCTCGCTCAGCTCGTCGATACCGAGGATCGCGATGATGTCCTGGAGGTCCTTGTACTTCTGCAGGATCCCCTTGACGCGCGTGGCGGCGTCGTAGTGCTCCTGCGCGATGTAGCGCGGGTCCAGGATCCGGGACGTGGAGTCCAGCGGGTCCACGGCCGGGTAGATGCCCTTCTCGGAGATCGGACGGGAGAGAACCGTCGTCGCGTCGAGGTGGGCGAAGGTGGTGGCCGGGGCCGGGTCGGTCAGGTCGTCCGCGGGGACGTAGATCGCCTGCATCGAGGTGATCGAGTGACCGCGGGTCGAGGTGATGCGCTCCTGCAGGATGCCCATCTCGTCCGCGAGGTTCGGCTGGTAACCCACGGCGGAGGGCATGCGGCCCAGCAGCGTGGAGACCTCGGAACCGGCCTGGGTGAAGCGGAAGATGTTGTCGATGAAGAACAGCACGTCCTGCTTCTGCACATCGCGGAAGTACTCCGCCATGGTCAGACCGGCCAGGGCGACGCGCAGACGGGTGCCCGGGGGCTCGTCCATCTGGCCGAAGACCAGCGCGGTCTTGTCCAGAACGCCGGACTCCTCCATCTCGGCGATGAGGTCGTTGCCCTCACGGGTGCGCTCGCCGACGCCGGCGAACACGGAAACGCCCTCGTGCAGCTTGGCCACACGCATGATCATTTCCTGGATGAGGACGGTCTTGCCGACACCGGCGCCACCGAACAGGCCGATCTTTCCACCCTTGACGTACGGGGTGAGAAGGTCGACGACCTTCAGGCCGGTCTCGAACATCTCGGTCTTCGACTCGAGCTGGTCGAACGCCGGGGCCTTGCGGTGGATGGGCCAGCGCTCGCTGACCTCCGCCTCGGCCGCGGGGTCGTTCAGGATCTGGCCGAGCGTGTTGAACACGCGACCCTTGGTGACGTCGCCGACCGGCACCATGATGCCGTTGCCGGTGTCGGTCACCGGGGCCTGGCGGACCAGACCGTCGGTGGGCTGCATCGAGATGGTGCGGACCAGGCCGTCACCGAGGTGCTGGGCGACCTCGAGGGTCAGCGTCTTCTTCGCGCCCTCCTCGGCCGGGTCCGGGACCTCGACGTGCAGGGCGTTGTAGATCTCCGGCATCGCGTCGACGGGGAACTCCACGTCGACGACCGGGCCGATGACCCGGGCGACGCGGCCCGTGGCGGCGGCCGTCTCAACAGTGGTCGTCATTACTTGTCACTCCCCGCGGTCGCGTCGGCGAGGGCTGCGGAGCCACCGACGATCTCGCTGATTTCCTGGGTGATTTCGGCCTGGCGGGCCGCGTTGGCAAGTCGGGAGAGGTTGTTGATCAAGTCTCCCGCGTTGTCGGTAGCCGACTTCATCGCGCGCCGCGTGGCGGCGTGCTTGGAGGCAGCCGACTGGAGCAGCGCGTTGTAGATCCGGCTCTCGACGTAGCGCGGCAGCAGGGCGTCGAGGACGTCCTCCGCCGACGGCTCGAAGTCGTACAGCGGACGGAGCGTCTCCGACTCGCCCGCCTCCTTCGCCACCTCGTCGAGGCTGAGGGGCAGCAGCCGGGCCTCGACCGCCGTCTGCGTCATCATCGAGACGAACTCGGTGTAGACGATGTGGAGCTCGTCCACGCCGCCCTCCGCCGTGTCCTTCTCGATCGCCTCGATCAGCGGAGCCGCGATCTTCTTGGCGTCCCCGTACTCCGGCTGATCCGTGAAGCCGGTCCACGAGTCGGCCAGCTTGCGCTCACGGAAGTTGAAGTGCGAGATGCCACGGCGGCCGACGACATAGATGTCGACCTGGCGGCCCTCGCTCTCCAGCTTCCTCATCAGCTGCTCCGCCGCCTTGATGGCGTTGGAGTTGAAGGCGCCGGCCAGACCGCGGTCGCTCGTGATGAGCAGGACCGCGGCACGGGTCGGGTTCTCCGCCTCGGTGGTCAGCGGGTGCTTGTCGTTCGCACCCGTGGCCACCGCCGTGACCGCGCGGGTGAGCTCGGTCGCGTACGGCGTCGACGCCTGCACCTTGCGCTGCGCCTTGACGACACGCGAGGCGGCGATCATCTCCATCGCCTTGGTGATCTTCTTCGTCGCGGTGACGGATTTGATGCGACGCTTGTAGACCCGGAGCTGCGCTCCCATGAGTCAGGTCCCTTCCGTCGTCACTTCGAGACGTTGACGGCAGCGGAAGCGTCGTCGCCCAGCAGCTTTCCGTCAGAGGTCTCGAACTGCTTCTTGAACTCCGCGATGGCGTCACCGACGGACTGCAGGGTGTCGTCCGACAGCTTGCCGCCCTCGCGGATGGAGCTCATGAGACCCGCGTGGTTCTGACGCAGGTACGCGAGGAGCTCGGCCTCGAAGCGGCGGATGTCGGCGACCGGGACGTCGTCCATCTTGCCGGTGGTGCCGGCCCAGATGGAGACGACCTGGTTCTCGGTGGGCATCGGCTGGTACTGAGCCTGCTTGAGCAGCTCGACCATGCGCTGTCCACGCTCCAGCTGGGCCTTCGACGCGGCGTCCAGGTCGGAACCGAAGGCGGCGAACGCCTCCAGCTCACGGTACTGGGCCAGGTCCACGCGGAGGCGGCCGGAGATCTGCTTCATCGCCTTGTGCTGGGCGGAGCCACCGACACGCGAGACCGAGATACCGACGTTCAGGGCCGGGCGCTGGCCGGCGTTGAACAGGTCGGACTCCAGGAAGCACTGGCCGTCGGTGATGGAGATGACGTTGGTCGGGATGAACGCCGAGACGTCGTTGGCCTTGGTCTCGACGATCGGCAGACCGGTCATCGAGCCCGCGCCCAGCTCGTCCGACAGCTTCGCGCAGCGCTCCAGCAGACGGGAGTGCAGGTAGAAGACGTCACCCGGGTAGGCCTCACGGCCCGGCGGGCGGCGCAGCAGCAGCGACACGGCGCGGTAGGCGTCGGCCTGCTTCGACAGGTCGTCGAAGACGATCAGGACGTGCTTGCCCTGGTACATCCAGTGCTGGCCGATGGCGGAGCCGGTGTACGGCGCCAGGTACTTGAAGCCGGCCGGGTCGGACGCCGGGGCGGCGACGATCGTCGTGTACTCGAGCGCGCCGGCCTCCTCCAGGGCGCCGCGCACGGACGCGATGGTGGAGCCCTTCTGGCCGATGGCGACGTAGATGCAGCGGACCTGCTTGTTCACGTCGCCCGAGCGCCAGTTGTCGCGCTGGTTGATGATCGTGTCGACGGCCAGCGCGGTCTTGCCGGTCTGACGGTCACCGATGATCAGCTGACGCTGGCCGCGGCCGACCGGGGTCATGGCGTCGACGGCCTTGTAGCCGGTCTCCATCGGCTCGTGCACCGACTTACGGGCCATCACGCCCGGGGCCTGCAGCTCGAGGGCGCGGCGGCCCTCGGTCGCGATCTCGCCGAGGCCGTCGATCGGGTTGCCGAGCGGGTCGACGACGCGACCCAGGTATCCCTCGCCGACACCGACGGAGAGCACCTCACCGGTGCGCTGCACCGGCTGGCCCTCCTCGATACCGCTGAACTCGCCGAGGACGATCGCACCGATCTCGCGCTCCTCGAGGTTGAGGGCGAGACCGAGGGTGCCGTCCTCGAACTTCAGCAGCTCGTTCGCCATGGCCGAGGGAAGACCCTCGACCTTCGCGATGCCGTCGCCGGCAACGCTTACCGTTCCGACCTCCTCGCGCGAGGCCGCGTCCGGCTGGTACGACTGGACAAAGTTCTCCAGCGCGTCCCGGATCTCCTCCGGCCGGATCGTGAGCTCCGCCATCTGGGTTCCCTGCTCTCCTTGTTGGGCCCGAAGTTTCTTAGGGGGTCTGGGGGCCGACCCCCAGGAATCTTCCGCAATCTCTGCACGGCCCAACCGGGCCGCAGGTGATGCCTTGTTCAGTTGGTGGCTGACGTCAGCCGGCCAGTCGCCGGGTCGCCTCGTCGAGGCGCTCCGCGATGGTCCCGTTGATGACCTCGTCGCCGACCTGCACCGAGATCCCGCCGAGGACCGTAGGGTCCACGTCGAGGTTCAGGTGCATCTGGCGGCCGTACAGCTTGGCCAGGACGGCACCGAGGCGCTGCTTCTGCTGGTCGGTCAACGGCACCGCCGAGGTGACGACCGCGACCATCCGGTCCCGGCGCGCCGCGGCGAGCTTGGAGAGGGACTCGAGTCCCGCTTCCAGGCTACGTCCCCGGGGCTGGGTCACGAGACGGACGACCAGGCGCTCGGTGACCGCGTGGGCCTTGCCGCCGAGCAGGCTGCGCAGCAGCTCACCCTTGGCGGACGCCGTGGCGGCCTTGTCCGTCAGCGCCGAGCGGAGCTCGGTGCTGGAGGAGACGATCCGGCCGAACCGGAACAGCTCGTCCTCGACGTCGTCCAGCGCGCCGGCCTGCTGCGCCGCGGTGAGGTCGGCGATGTTCGCCAGCTCCTCGACCGAGTCGACCAGGTCTCGCGACTGCGACCAGCGGGAACGGACCATGCCGGACACCAGGTCGGCGGTCTCCCCGCCCACCTGACCGCTGAGCAGTCGCCCGGCGAGCTCGGCCTTGGCCTCGCCCGCCTGCGCCGGGTCGGTCAGGACCCGACGCAGCGACACCTCGCGGTCGAGCAGCGCGGTGACGGCGGCCAGCTCACCGGCGAGCTTCGTCGCGTCGACAGACGTGTTGTCGATCAGCGCGTCGAGGGACTCACGTGCGGCGGCCAGTGCCTCGCGGCTCGCTCCGTTCATCGGACGGCCTCGGCCTTCTCCTCGAGCTCATCGAGGAAGCGGTCGATCGTGCGGCTCTGGCGGGCGTGGTCCTCGAGGGACTCGCCGACCAGCTTGCCGGCCAGGTCGGTGGCGAGCTTGCCCACGTCCTGGCGCAGCGAGGTCGCCGCGGCCTTGCGGTCGGCCTCGATCTGCGCGTGGCCGGCCGCGATGATCTCCTCGCGCTGGCGCTGGCCTTCCGCCTTCATCTCCTGGATGATCGCGGTGCCCTGCTCCGTCGCCTCCTGGCGAAGTCGCGCGGCCTCGTGGCGGGCCTCGGCGAGCTGGGCCTTGTACTGCTCCAGCACACTCTGGGCCTCGATCTGGGCCGACTCGGCCTTCTCGATGCCACCCTCGATGGCCTCGCGGCGCTGCTCCAGAACCTTGTTGATGTTCGGGAGGAGCTTCTTGGCGAGGAAGCCGAAGACGATGACGAAGGCGATCAGGCCGATGACGAGCTCGTCGAGATGCGGGACGAGAGGAGGCTGTTCCTCCGCCGCCGCAAGAAGCAGAGCGTTCACATCAGTGCCTTCCGTGAAAATGGGGCTGTCGTCGAATCAGGCTTAGTAAACGAAGCCCATGACGATGCCGATGAGGGCGAGCGCCTCACAGAAGGCGAAACCCATGATCTGGTTGGTGCGGATCAGGCCGGCAGCCTCGGGCTGGCGGGCGAGGGCCTGGGTGCCGTTACCGAAGATGATGCCGACGCCGACGCCGGGGCCGATCGCGGCGAGACCGTAACCGATGGAGGCGACGTTACCTTCGACGGCGGCAAGGGTCTGGAGAGCGGACATGCCGGTTCTTCCTTCTCTTTCAAGGACCCGGTGGGGGTTGGCCACCGGACGATTGTTGGATTGGGGGTGGAGCTGGATGCCGGACTGGCTCAGTGGTGCTCGGAGAGCGCGCCCTGGACGTAGCTGCACGCCAGGAGGACGAAGACGTACGCCTGGACAGCCTGGATGAAGAGCTCGAAGGCGGTCATCACGAGAACCATGACGAACGAGGTGGCGGCGTAGACGATGCCGATCTCGTTCAGCAGGTACCAGCTCGCGAGGGAGAACATCACGATCAGCAGGTGACCGGCGAACATGTTCGCGAACAGTCGGACCGCGTGGGTGAAGGGCCTGATCAGCAGGTTCGAGAAGAACTCGAGGACAACGACCAGCGGCAGGATCGGGCCGAGCGACTTGTCGTAGCCGGTGATGTTCTTCCAGCCGCCGACGAAGCCGTGCTTCTTGAAGGTCAGGCTGACCCACAGCACGTACACGATCAGGGCCAGCGCCGCCGGGAAGGCGATCAGCGAGGTGACCGGGAACTGCGCGAGCGGGATGATGGACCAGAGGTTCATGATCCAGACGAAGAAGAACAGCGACACCATGAAGGGGACGTACTTCTCGCCCTGCTTCTTGCCGATGATCTCGTAGACGATGCCGCGACGCACGAAGTCGTATCCGGCCTCGCCGACCATCTGCATCTTGCCCGGGATCAGCTTGGGCTTGGCGAACGCCGCCCAGAAGAACCCGACGACCACGAGCGAGCTGATCAGCGCGAGCAGCATGGGCTTCGTGAACTCGAAGCCGCCCCACGTGGCGATCGGCTCGTACATGAACGTGTGCAGGCCCGGCGCCGGAAAGCCACAGCCAGTGAAGATCTGGCAATCCGGGTCGAAGGCAAGCGTCTGGTCAGCACTCACCGCGGGCTCCTTCAGCGTGGCGCATAGGTACGGCAACCTCGTTGTGTCGGCGCGGCACGCAGCCGCGGGTCGGCACTGGACTGGTCTTACGGATAAGGGGGCGGCGGTTCGGCATCGTGCCTCGCGCTGGGACAGGCGTCAGCTCGGATGCCCGCGCCCGCAGTGCCGCAGTTGGCACCGGACGATAGCAGGAAGCCGAAAGCGCCTTTATCCCGGCCCTACCCCTCACGTCGACGACCCCGGCTTCTCGGGATCGTCGATGTACATGATCTTGGCCTTCATGTACGCGCGCGCCTGCGCGGCGATCCAAATGATGGTCACCGCGAGCAGGGTGAAGGCGAAGGCCTTGAAGTCGAAGAACGTGGCGTTCTTGAGCAAGGCCATCACGATGAAGAGGAGCAGCAGCTGGGCCGTGTAGAGCATCAGCCCCATGGCCTGGAACAGATGCGGGAACGACTTCGCGGTCCGCTGGAGCACCACGAGCCCGATCCCCATGAAGGCGATGACCACTACGGTGCCGAGGACGGCGCCGAGCGCGCCCTTGCCGCCGGCGACCACGCCGCTGACGGCCGCGGCGATGGCGCCGGCGGCAGCAGCGGGAATGGCGGCTGACAGAAGGATGCGTGCGTCGTTGGACGGCATGGCGGTGTCTCCGCTGTTTGCTGGTGGGGGCAGTGGTGTCGTCAGGGACGAGCGTAGGCCCGGTCCGAGGTGTGTCTCGGGGCCAAGAGGCCGTCGCACTACGGCCCTTCGGCTCTGTCGCCGGGTCTCGTGAACGGTATCACAAACTATTTGAGTAGTTCTTTACCCGTGCGGTGTGCGGACTGTCACACATGAGAGTTACCGCGCGCGTGTGTGCACGTCCGGGCGGCGACTTGTCTGGTATTGGACGCCGATGCGGCGTTCGTCAACTCGGCGTTCCGGCCTTCCGCCGGTCGGTGAAGCGCGAACGGTGGCCGATCGCGGTGGCGCCGTTGACGCCCGCGGGGACCGGGACGCGTTCCTCCGGCGGGCCCTCGACCGGGTGCGCGGAGACCGGGGCGACGGTCTCCATCCGCGGGACGGGCCGGCGCCGGTAGCGCGGCGGGACGAAGGACTCCGCCCAGCGCGGGGCGCGCGGGGTGAAGCGCGGCAGCAGCAGCAGGACCAGACCGACCGCGCTCAGCAGCACGACCCCGAGGACGATCCACATCGACGTCGAGTGCACCGAGTACGCCAGCGTTCCGAAGGCGATCAGCGCGGACCAGAAGTACATGATCAGGACGGCCCGGCTGTGCGAGTGCCCGATCTCCAGGAGCCGGTGGTGCAGGTGGCCCCGGTCGGCCGCGAACGGCGACTGGCCGTTCCAGGTCCGCCGCACGATGGCGAGCACCAGGTCCGCCATCGGGATCGCGATGATCGTCAGCGGCAGGAGGAGCGGGATGAAGACCGGCAGGGCGGCGTGGGTGGCCTCACGGGTCGAGCCCTCGAAGAAGATCTTCAGGATGTCCGGGTCTACCTGGCCCGTGATGGAGATCGCCGACGCGGCCAGGATCAGACCGATCAGCATCGAGCCCGAGTCCCCCATGAAGATCCGCGCCGGATGCATGTTGTGCGGCAGGAAACCCAGGCACATGCCCATGAGGATGGCGGCGAAGAGCGTCGCGGGGGCGGCGGCCTCGATCGTGTAGCCGTACCAGAGCCGGTACGCGTACAGGAAGAAGGCCGCGGCGGCGATGCAGACCATGCCGGCGGCCAGACCGTCGAGGCCGTCGACGAAGTTGACGGCGTTGATGGTGAGCACCACCAGGGCCACCGTCAGCAGCGTGCCCTGTCCGCGGGTGAGCGCCACCGTGCCGACGCCCGGGATCGGCAGCCACAGGATCGTCAGACCCTGGATCACCATCACGCCGGCGGAGATCATCTGCGCGCCCAGCTTGATCAGGGCGTCCAGCTCGAACTTGTCGTCCAGGACACCGATCAGCCAGATCAGGGCCGCGCCGGAGAGCAGCGCCCGGGGCTCGTTGGACAGCTCGAAGACGCTGTTGAGGTTCTGCAGGTGGTCGGCGACCAGCAGTCCCGCGCACAGCCCGAAGAACATGGCGATGCCACCGAGCCGCGGAGTCGGTTCTCGGTGTACGTCGCGGGCGCGGATCTCCGGCATCGCCCCGGTCGCGATGGCGAACTTCCGCACCGGACCGGTGAGCAGGTAGGTCACCGCAGCCGTGACACAGAGCGTCAGCAGGTAATCACGCACGGGCTGCCCCACAGGAATCGCTGGCCATCTCAGCCCCACACCCTAGCCGTGCTGTCCATGTGCTTGAGGACATACGGTCCCGCGGGATGGTTGCGCTCCGCCCTCCCTCACCTGCCGTACGGGGGAAATCGCCCGGCCAGATCCCGTACTTCGGCGCGTACCCGGGCCGTCTCCTCCGCGTCGTCCCGTAGCGCGATCGTGAAGAGCTCGGCGATCCTCGCCATCTCCGCGGCGCCCATTCCCTGCGTGGTCACGGCGGCGGTGCCGAGGCGGATGCCGCGGCCGTCGCCGTAGGGCAGGGCGCAGGTGTCGAGGACCATGCCCGCGGCGGCCAGCCGTGTCCGGGCGGTGCGGCCGTCGAGGCCGAGGGGGGCGGGGTCGGCGGTGATGAGATGCGTGTCGGTGCCGCCGGTGGTGACGGCGAAGCCCTCGGCGGCGAGCGCCCCGGCGAGGGCGCGGGCGTGCGCCACCACCCGGTGGGCGTAGGCGGCGAATCCCGGTGCCGCCGCCTCGCCGAAGGCGACGGCCTTGGCGGCGATGGTGTGCATCTGGGCCCCGCCCTGGGTGAACGGGAACACGGCCCGGTCGACGCGGCCGGCGAGGTCGGCGCCGCAGAGGATCAGCCCCCCGCGCGGGCCGCGCAGCACCTTGTGGGTGGTGGCGCAGACGACGTCGGCGTACGGCACGGGGCTGGGGGCCGCTCCCCCGGCGACCAGACCGATGGGGTGGGCGGCGTCGGCGATGAGATAGGCGCCCACCTCGTCGGCGATGTCCCGGAAGAGCGCGTAGTCGAGATGGCGCGGGTAGGAGATCGAGCCGCAGACGATCGCCTTGGGGCGGTGGTGACGGGCGAGCGCGGCGACCTGCTCGTAGTCGACGAGCCCGGTCTCGGCGTCGACACCGTACGGCACGAAGTCGAACCAGCGGCCGGAGAAGTTGGCGGGCGAGCCGTGCGTGAGATGGCCGCCGTGCGCCAGGCCCATGGCGAGGACGGTGTCCCCCGGACGCAGCAGGGCGGCGTACGCGGCGAGGACGGCGGACGAGCCGGAGTGCGCCTGGACGTTGGCGTGTTCGGCGCCGAAGAGGGCCTTGGCCCGGTCCACGGCGATCCGCTCGGCGGCGTCGGCGAACTCGCAGCCGCCGTGGTAGCGGGAGCCGGGATAGCCCTCGGCGTACTTGTTGGCGAGCGGGGAGCCGAGCGCGGCGAGGACGGCGGGCGAGGTGAAGTTCTCGGCGGCGATCAGCTGCAGGCTGTCGGACTGCCGGCGCACCTCGCCGAGCAGTACGTCGGCGATCTCGGGATCCTGCCGGCGCAGGACGTCGAGATCCTCTTCGGGGGGAGCGGTGACCGGCATCTGTGGCTCCAGGCGCGGGGGCTGGGCTTCAGCTCCAATGTAGGCGCGCCGGGGCCGCTCCGCCCGGTGTCCGTCCGGCCCCTGCGCCGTCCGGCCGAACCGGGCGCCCGCTCCGCGCCGCGTACGACGGTTCTCAGCGCCGTGCCGGGACGCCCGTCAGAGCCGTCACCACGGGATCGAGGGCGGTGTTGATCTCGTCGCCGATCGAGCGGAAGAACGTGATCGGGGCGCCGTACGGGTCGTTGACCTCGTCCGCCTCGGCGTTCGGGGCCAGGAGCCACCCGCGTAGAGCCGCCGCCGCACGGACCAGCGCACGCGCGCGTTCGACCATGCCGTCGTCGAGCGGGTCGGGCAGTGTGGCCGGATCTATCGCCCTGACGAGGCGGGTGAACTCCTTCAGGGTGAAGGTGCGAAGCCCCGCCGAGTGGCCCATCGAGATGACCTGCGCCCGGTGGTCCCGCGTCGCCGTCAGGACCAGGTCGGCGCGGATGACGTGCTCGTCGAGGAGCTCGCGGCCCACGAAGCCGCTGGCGTCCGCGCCGAAGTCGGCGAGGACCAGCTCCGCGTTGGCCTCCATCGGGGCCCCCTCGTGGCCCCACGTGCCCGCGCTCTCCACGATCAGGCCGCCGCCCCGGGGGTCGCCCAGGCGGTCGCACAGGGCATGGCGGGTCAGCCGCTCGGTGATCGGCGAGCGGCAGACGTTGCCGGTGCTGACGTGGAGAATGCGGAAGGAAGTGCTCTCGTGCCCCGCTATGCCACGCCCCTCAGGGGCGGTCAATTGGCCACCTCGAGGTCGGGTACGACCTTCCGGAGCTCCTCCGGGGAGAGCGCGCCCTCGCGCAGCAGCACCGGCACCTTGCCCGTCACGTCGACGATCGACGACGGCACGATGCCGGGCGTCGGACCGCCGTCCAGATACACCGACACCGAGTCGCCGAGCATGGCCTGCGCCGCGTCGCAGTCCTCGGGCGAGGGGTGTCCCGTCAGGTTCGCCGAGGAGACCGCCATCGGGCCGACCTCGGTCAGCAGTTCGATCGCGACCGGGTGCAGCGGCATCCGGATCGCGACGGTGCCCCGGGTGTCCCCCAGGTCCCACTGGAGCGACGGCTGGTGCCGCGTGACCAGCGTCAGCGCGCCCGGCCAGAACGCGTCGACGAGCTCCCACGCCTGCTCGGAGAAGTCCGTGACGAGGCCGTGCAGCGTGTTGGGGGAGCCGATCAGCACGGGCGTGGGCATGTTCCGGCCACGGCCCTTGGCCGCCAGCAGGTCCGCGACGGCCTCCGCGCTGAAGGCGTCCGCGCCGATCCCGTACACGGTGTCGGTGGGGAGCACGACCAGCTCGCCGCGGCGGACGGCGGACGCGGCCTCGCGCAGCCCGGTGACTCGGTCGGTCGCCTCGTTGCAGTCGTATCGCCGAGCCATTACTCGCCCGCCTCCATCTTTCTGGTCACTCGGTTCGCCTGAGCGGCGGCCGTCCTCGTCGTGTACAGGGACCTCATGGCATCGCCTTGCGCGCGGTCGCGAAGCGCGGCCGGTTGTTCAGGTCGGGGTGGTCGGCGGCGTCCGCCCAGCCGGCCTCCTCGTTGAAGATCCACGGCACCTGGCCGCCCTGGGTGTCCGCGTGCTCGATGACCACGAGACCGCCGGGCCGCAGCAGCCGGTGCGCGGTGCGCTCGATCCCCCGGATCGTGTCGAGGCCGTCCTCGCCGGAGAAGAGCGCCATCTCCGGGTCGTGGTCGCGTGCCTCGGGCGCCACGTACTCCCACTCGGTCAGCGGGATGTACGGCGGGTTGGAGATGACCAGGTCGACCTGGCCGTCGAGCTCGGGGAGCGCGCTGAGCGCGTCGCCCTGGTGGACGGTGACCCGCGAGCCCTCGGCGTTCTTACGGGTCCACACCAGAGCCTCGTCCGAGAGCTCCACGGCGTGCACCCGCGAGCGCGGCACCTCCTGCGCCATGGCGAGCGCGATGGCGCCGGAGCCGGTGCACAGGTCGACGATCAGCGGCTCGACGACGTCCATCGCGCGTACGGCGTCTATCGCCCAGCCGACGACCGACTCGGTCTCTGGCCGGGGAACGAAGACCCCGGGCCCGACCTGGAGCTCCAGGTAGCGGAAGAACGCCCGGCCGGTGATGTGCTGGAGCGGCTCGCGCGCCTCGCGGCGGGCGACCGCCTCCCAGTAACGGGCGTCGAAGTCGGTGTCCTTGACGTTGTGCAGCTCCCCCCGCTTGACGCCGTGCACGAACGCGGCGAGCTCCTCCGCGTCGAAACGCGGCGAGGGAACGCCGGCGTCGGCCAGCCGCTGGGTGGCCTGGGCCACCTCGGCAAGCAGCAGGTTCACGCTGGTCCTCCGTGGTGCGGGGTGGGGCCTACGGGCGTTACGCCGCGGCGAGCTTGGCAGCGGAGTCGGCGTCGACGCAGGCCTGGATCATGGCGTCCAGATCGCCGTCGAGCACCTGGTCCAAGTTGTACGCCTTGAAACCGACCCGGTGGTCCGAGATCCGGTTTTCCGGGTAGTTGTACGTCCGGATCTTCTCGGACCGGTCGACGGTGCGGACCTGGCTGCGGCGGGCGTCCGCGGCCTCGGCCTCGGCCTTCTCCTGGGCGGCGGCGAGCAGCCGGGACCGGAGGATACGCATGGCCTGCTCCTTGTTCTGGAGCTGGCTCTTCTCGTTCTGGCAGGACGCGACGATGCCGGTCGGCAGGTGCGTGATGCGGACCGCGGAGTCGGTGGTGTTGACGGACTGGCCACCGGGACCGGACGAGCGGTACACGTCGATGCGCAGGTCGTTCTGGTGGATCTCGACGTCGACCTCCTCGGCCTCGGGGGTCACGAGGACACCGGCGGCGGAGGTGTGGATACGGCCCTGCGACTCGGTGGCGGGCACGCGCTGGACGCGGTGCACCCCGCCCTCGTACTTCAGGCGCGCCCAGACACCCTGGCCGGGCTCGGTCGCGCCGTTGCCGCCCTTGGTCTTCACCGCGACCTGGACGTCCTTGTAGCCGCCGAGCTCGGACTCGGTGGCGTCGATGATCTCCGTCTTCCAGCCGACGCGCTCGGCGTAGCGCAGATACATCCGCAGGAGGTCGCCGGCGAACAGCGCGGACTCGTCGCCGCCCGCGCCGGCCTTGATCTCGAGGATGACGTCCTTGTCGTCGCTGGGGTCGCGCGGGACGAGCAGCAGCCGCAGCCTGTCGGTCAGCTCCTCGCGCTGCTTCTCCAGCTCCTTCACCTCTGCGGCGAAGTCGGGGTCGTCGGCGGCGAGCTCCTTGGCCGTCTCGATGTCGTCCGCCGTCCGCTTCCACGCCTTGTACGCGCCGATGATCGGGGTCAGCTCCGCGTAACGCTTGCTGAGCTTGCGCGCGTTCGCCTGGTCGGAGTGGACCGAAGGGTCGGCGAGCTTCTTCTCGAGGTCGGCGTGTTCGCCGACCAGTTCCTCGACCGCTTCGAACATCGGTGCTCCTGGTCTCGATCGTGAGGGCGTGAAGGACTGCGGGGACGGCAAAGCGCCGGTCCGGTCCCCCCTGCGGGAGCGACCAAGGACCGGCGCAGTGACGTGCTACTTCGTGGCCGCAGCCTTGCCGAAGCGGGCCTCGAAGCGGGCGACGCGGCCGCCGGTGTCGAGGATCTTCTGCTTGCCCGTGTAGAACGGGTGGCACTCGGAGCAGACCTCGGCACGGATGGTGCCCTCGGTGAGGGTGCTACGGGTGGTGAACGACGCGCCGCAGGTGCAGCTGACCTGGGTCTCGACGTACTCGGGGTGGATCTCGCGCTTCAAGGTGTCTCCTAGTTTCGGGAGGGCACCGGGTCGCCGTGCGGGATGCACTGCGTGAACCGGGGCCGACGTACCAGTCTGCCAGGACCGGCCGTATCTCCCAAAACCGGGTCCGTGGTGAAACTATTCCGGGGCCGCGTCGCCGGCCGCCGGGGATGGGTGACGAGGCTCCGGGGTGGTGTGGCAAGGCCCCTTCCGGGCTACCTGACGAGGCCCTCGGCCTTGCCGGTGGCCGCGTCCCGGGTCGCCGACGGCGGGATCGGCCGGTCGCCCTTGAGCGCCCTCCAGACCTGCTGGGACTGGGCTGCCAGGGGGATGACGCGGTTGGGGTCGGCGGGGTCGTACTCCACCGGCATCGTGATCATGTGCACGTCCTCGGCGCCGAGCCCGCCGAGCCCCTTGGCGAAGCTCATCAGCTCGTTGACCGAGTCGAGCTCCGAGTCGGGCGTGATCGCCTTGGTGGCGGTGTCGGCGATGTCCAGGAGCTTCTTCGGGTGGGTGAGGACGCCGACGTCCTTGACCTGGTCGATGAAGGCCTTCACGAAGGCCTGCTGGAGCTGGATGCGGCCGAGGTCGCTGCCGTCGCCGACGCTCTTGCGGGTGCGGACCAGGCCGAGGGACTGCTCGCCGTCGAGGGTGTGGGTGCCCGGGGTGAGATCGAGGTGGCTCTTGGTGTCCTGGATGGGCCGGGTGGTGGTGATCTCCACCCCGCCCAGCTTGTCTATCAGCTTCTTGAAGCCGGTGAAGTCGACCTCGACGTAGTGGTCCATCCGGATGCCGGACATCGACTCGACGGTCTTCACGGCGCAGGCGGGGCCGCCGACCTCGTACGCGGTGTTGAACATCGCCCGGCTCTCGCCGGCGACGGCGGCCCCCTGGCCGTCAGCGCACTCCGGGCGGTCGATCAGGGTGTCGCGCGGGATGGAGACGACGCTGGCCTTGCGGTGGCCTTCGTAGACGTGGACGACCATCGCGGTGTCGGAGCGGGCGCCGCCCTCGTCCGTGCCGTACGCGGCGTTGTCGCCGGAGCGCGAGTCGGAGCCGAGGACGAGGATGTCCATCGAGCCGTTGTCGAGGTTCTTGGGGCGGTCGGTGCCCAGCTGGGCGTTGATGTCGACGCCCTCGAGGTTGCCGTTCAGCTTGAGGTAGACGTAACCGAGGCCGGAGCCGCCGACGAGGACGAGTCCGGCCGCGCTCCAGGCGGCGACGGTCGCCGCGCGGCGGCCCTTGGCGGGCGGCTTGCGGCGCCGGCCGCTGCCCCGTATTCGGCCACCTGTGGTCTGCTCGGTCATCTGCTTCCTCGGGTCCTCGGTTCACTTTGTGTGACGGCGAAACACCCGAAAGGGTTGCACGCACAGCTGTGAGGTTCCGAGGAGCGAGCCTCCGACCACCCCCTGGACGCACGGTGCCCACCGTGTGATGCACGGTGGGCACAGCGGTCTTTACGCAGGTCACGGCGGTACTACGGACCGGGGCCCGCAATACCGCCGTGTGACCGAGATCTCGACTAGTCGTTGCCGTTTCCGGCGCCCGGGGTCGTCTTCTGGATCTGGAGCAGGAACTCGCCGTTCGACTTCGTCTGCTTCATCTTGTCGAGCAGCAGCTCGATCGCCTGCTGCTGGTCGAGCGCGTGCAGCACGCGACGCAGCTTCCAGGTGACGGCGAGCTCGTCGCTGCCGAGCAGGATCTCTTCCTTGCGGGTGCCGGACGCGTCGACGTCCACCGCCGGGAAGATGCGCTTGTCGGCGAGCTTCCGGTCGAGCTTGAGCTCCATGTTGCCGGTGCCCTTGAACTCCTCGAAGATCACCTCGTCCATGCGCGAGCCGGTGTCGACCAGCGCGGTGGCCAGGATGGTCAGCGAGCCGCCGTCCTCGATGTTGCGCGCGGCACCGAAGAAGCGCTTCGGCGGGTAGAGCGCGGTCGAGTCGACACCACCGGACAGGATGCGGCCGGAGGCGGGCGCCGCGAGGTTGTACGCGCGGCCCAGACGGGTGATGGAGTCGAGCAGGACGACCACGTCGTGACCCAGCTCCACGAGGCGCTTGGCGCGCTCGATGGCCAGCTCGGCGACGGTGGTGTGGTCCTCGGCCGGGCGGTCGAAGGTCGAGGAGATGACCTCGCCCTTGACCGACCGCTGCATGTCGGTGACCTCTTCCGGACGCTCGTCGACCAGGACGACCATCAGGTGGCACTCGGGGTTGTTGTGGGTGATCGCGTTGGCGACCGCCTGCATGATCATGGTCTTACCGGTCTTCGGCGGGGCCACGATCAGGCCTCGCTGGCCCTTGCCGATCGGCGACACGAGGTCGATGATCCGGGTGGTCAGCACGCCCGGGTCGGTCTCCAGACGGAGCCGGTCCTGCGGGTAGAGCGGGGTCAGCTTGTTGAACTCCGGGCGGCCGCGGCCGGAGTCGGCGGCCATGCCGTTCGAGGAGTCCAGGCGGACCAGCGCGTTGAACTTCTCGCGGCGCTCGCCCTCCTTCGGCTGACGCACGGCGCCGGTGACGTGGTCACCCTTGCGCAGGCCGTTCTTGCGGACCTGGGCGAGGGAGACGTACACGTCGTTCGGGCCGGGGAGGTAGCCGGAGGTCCGGATGAACGCGTAGTTGTCGAGGATGTCCAGGATGCCCGCGACGGGGATCAGGACGTCGTCCTCGGACACCTGCGGCTCGCCGGCGGCGAACTCGTCACGGCCACGGCGCCCACGACGGTCGCGGTAGCGGCCGCGACGGCCACGACGGCCGCCCTCGTCGTCGAAGTCGTCCTGCGGGCCGCCCTGCTGACCCTGCGGGCCGCTCTGACGCTGCTGGCGCTGGCCGCCCTGGCCACCGCCCTGCTGGTCGTCGCCCTTGCCGCGGTCACGGCGGTCGCGCTGACGGTCCCCGCGGTCACGCTGGCGGTCACCGCGGTCGCCCCGCTCACCGCGGTCACGACGGCCACGGCCCTCGGCGGTGTCGACCGCGCCCTCGGCCTTGCCGTCGGAGGAGGCGTCCGTACGGGTGTCCGTACGCGCCTCGACCCTGGTGTCGGTCTTCACGGCCTGGGCGGTCTCGCCCTTGGCCTCGTTCTCCGGGCTGCCGGCCGGGGCGGTGGCCCGGCGGCGGCGGCGCTCGCCGACCGGCTGGTCGTCGGAGGCCGGCTGGCCGGGGATGTCGATCTGCTGCTGGGCGACGGCCTTCTCGGCCTTCTCGGCCTTCGGCTCGGCCTCGGCGGCGGCGTCACCGGCGCGGGCCTTGGAGGTGGCGCGGCGCTTCGGCTTGGTCTCGACGGCGTCGGCGGCCTTGGCGGGGGCGGAGGCTCCTCCCCCGGCCTGCGCCTCCTTGATGACCTCGATCAGCTGGCTCTTGCGCATACGCGCGGTGCCCCTGATGCCGAGGCCGGACGCGACCTGCTGCAGCTCGGCCAGGACCATGCCCTCGAGGCCGGTGCCGGAGCGGCGGCGCCGTGCGGTGGTGCCAGTGGCAGCACCTGCGGCGGGCGCGGCGGTGTCGACACTGTTGTCGGCAGTCACGCCCATCAGATCGGTGGTGTCGCTCACGAAGGGTCCTTCCCTGGAGCGGACGTCGGCCATCTGGCTCGGCGACCGGTTGTGCTGTCCGACGACGGTCCTGCTTCTGGACCGGGTCGGGGCGGTGGTCCCGCCGGGTACGGCGGAGAGAGAAACGTGCTGTGGGTCCGGCCCGAGGCCCCCTGCTCGGCCCTCACCGAGGAAGAGCGAGGGGTGTCGTGCCGGTTCCGGAGCGTGCTCGAAACTGCTCAGGCAGGCTGCTCAGGCAGTTGGGGAGGCTCCCGGAAGAATGGGTGGTCCCTGATGGGGACACTCAGCACCGCGCCACAAAGACGTCGGGTGCAGACTTGAGGTTAACACTACCGGCTCCAACAAACATTCCCCCTCTCCCTCACCGGCAATCCCGTGTCCGGACGTGTCGCGCTCGCGCCTAGGGCGCGAGCGGCAGAACACTCGCTCCGGACACATCGAGGTCGAGCCGGTTCGCGGCCCATGCCTCGCCCGCCAGTCGGGCGACCTTGTCGGCCGTCCCGTGTTCGGCCAGCGCGAGCACCGTGGGGCCCGCGCCGGAGATGACCGCGGGGACGCCGTCCGCCCGCAGCCGGTTCACAAGGGCGATGCTCTCCGGCATCGCCGGGGCCCGGTACTCCTGGTGCAGCCGGTCCTCGGTGGCCGCGAGCAGCAGCTCGGGGCGGCGGGTCAGCGCCTCCACCAGGAGCGCGGCGCGCCCGGCGTTGGCGGCGGCGTCGACGTGCGGGACGGTGCGCGGCAGCAGACCGCGGGCGGTCTCGGTCAGTACGGGCTTCCCGGGGACGAAAACCACCGGAACGATGGAATCGGCGGGGTCCATCCTGATGGCGCGCGCGGCACCGGACTCGGTCCAGGCGAGCGTGAAGCCGCCGAGGAGGCAGGCGGCGACGTTGTCGGGGTGCCCCTCGATCTCGGTGGCCAGCTCCAGCAGCGCGGTCTCGTCGAGACGGGCGTCCCCGCCTATGGTCACGGCGCGGGCGGCGACGATGCCGGCGCAGATGGCGGCGGAGGAGGAGCCGAGGCCGCGGCCGTGCGGGATGCGGTTGGCGCAGACGACCTCGAGGCCGCGCGGCTGACCGCCGAGCAGGTCGAAGGCGGTGCGCAGGGAACGGACGAGCAGGTGGCTCTCATCGCGCGGGAGCGTCTCGGCGCCCTCGCCCGCGATGTCGATGTGCAGCCCGGAGTCGGCGACTCGGACGACGACGTCGTCGTAGAGGCCCAGCGACAGGCCGAAGGCGTCGAAGCCCGGGCCGAGGTTGGCGCTGGTGGCGGGAACGCGCACCCGTACGGCGGCGGCGCGGAACGCGGGACCGGCCATCGCTCGATGACTCTCCTTGACTTGCGACTGCGGGGGTTTCACTGCGGGGTGGTGCTGCGGCGGTGTGACTGCGGGGTGGGGCAAGAGGGGTACGCGGGACCCGGGGGCCGTCTCTGCCTCGGGGGGCGACAACGGCAACGACACCGCGCATATGCAACGGGGCGGGTTCGGTACAGCCTATCGAAGGAAGGTTCTGCGGCGACATAGGGCGCACAGGAGGCGCACGATGCGTGTCGCGAGCCTTCCTGTGCGCCTATGTACGTTCCTGATCGGGTTTGCCTCTCCGGGGATTCCGGAGAGGCGGACACCCGGAGGATCAGGCGAGGCCGAGGCGCTCGGCGGCGGCCGCGGCGTCGACCGGGACGGTGACGGGCTGCGGCGCTCCGGCGACCGCCCAGTCGGGGTCCTTGAGGCCGTTGCCGGTGACGGTGCAGACGATCCGCTGGCCCGGGTCGACCTTGCCCTGCTCGGCGGCCTTCAGCAGACCGGCGACGGAGGCGGCGGAGGCGGGCTCGACGAAGACGCCCTCCTGGGAGGCCAAGAGACGGTAGGCGCGCAGGATCTCACGGTCCGTCACCTCGTCGATGAAGCCGCCCGACTCGTCCCGGGCCGCGATCGCGAAGTCCCAGGAGGCCGGGTTGCCGATCCGGATCGCGGTGGCGATGGTCGACGGGTCCTTGACGACCTCGCCGCGCACGAGCGGCGCGGAGCCGGAGGCCTGGAAGCCCCACATGCGCGGGGTGCGCGTGGACAGGCCGTCCGCGGCATACTCGCGGTACCCCTTCCAGTACGCCGTGATGTTGCCGGCGTTGCCGACGGGCAGCACATGGATGTCGGGCGCGTCGCCGAGCATGTCCACGATCTCGAACGCGGCGGTCTTCTGACCCTCGATACGGACCGGGTTGACCGAATTGACCAGCGCCACCGGGTAGTTGTCGGAGAGGGCGCGGGCCAGGGTGAGGCAGTCGTCGAAGTTGCCGTCGACCTGGAGGATCTTCGCGCCGTGCACCAGGGCCTGGCCCATCTTGCCGAGCGCGATCTTGCCCTGCGGCACGAGGACGGCGGAGACCATGCCGGCGCGGACGGCGTAAGCCGCCGCGGACGCCGAGGTGTTTCCGGTGGAGGCGCAGATGACGGCCTGCGCGCCCTCCTCTTTGGCCCTGGTGATGGCCATGGTCATGCCTCGGTCCTTGAAGGACCCGGTGGGGTTGGCGCCCTCGACCTTGAGGTGCACCTCGCAGCCCGTGCGCTCGGAGAGGACCTGAGCGGGGACGAGCGGCGTACCGCCCTCACGGAGCGTGACGACCGGCGTCGTGTCCGTGACCGGAAGGCGGTCCCGGTACTCCTCGATGATGCCGCGCCACTGGTGGGTGCCCTTGCTGGTCATGGGTCCTTACTCCCCTTCAACACGCATGATGCTGGCGACACCGCGCACGGTGTCGAGCTTGCGCAGCGCCTCGACGGTCCCGGAGAGGGCGGCGTCGGGCGCGCGGTGGGTGACGACGACGAGGGAGGCCTCGCCGTCCTTGCCCTGCTGACGGACCGTGTCGATCGACACGCCGTGCTCGGCGAAGACCGTCGCCACCTGGGCGAGGACGCCCGGCTTGTCGGCCACGTCGAGGCTGATGTGGTACCGCGTCACCACGTCGCCCATGGGGCTCACGGGCAGCTGGGTGTACACGGACTCGCCGGGGCCGGTGGCCTCGTTGAGCTTGTTGCGGCACACGGCGACCAGGTCGCCGAGCACGGCCGAGGCGGTCGGAGAGCCGCCTGCGCCGGGGCCGTAGAACATGAGCCGCCCGGCGGCCTCCGCCTCGACGAAGACCGCGTTGTAGGCCTCGCGGACGGAGGCGAGCGGGTGGCTGAGCGGGATCATCGCGGGGTGCACGCGCGCGGTGACGGACCCGCCGTCGGCGGAGCGCTCGCAGATGGCGAGCAGCTTGATGGTGCAGCCCATCCGCTTGGCGGAGGCGAAGTCGGCGGCGGTGACCTCGGTCATGCCCTCGCGGGAGACGTCGTCGAGACGCACGCGCGTGTGGAAGGCGATACCGGCGAGGATGGCGGCCTTGGCGGCGGCGTCGAACCCCTCGACGTCGGCGGTCGGGTCGGCTTCCGCGTACCCGAGGGCGGTGGCCTCGTCGAGGGCTTCGGAGTACCCGGCGCCGTTGGTGTCCATCCGGTCGAGGATGAAGTTGGTGGTGCCGTTGACGATGCCCATGACCCGGTTGATCTTGTCCCCGGCGAGGGACTCGCGCAGCGGCCGGATCAGCGGGATGGCGCCCGCGACGGCGGCCTCGTAGTACAGGTCCTGCCCGTGCTGGTCGGCGGAGGCGTAGAGGCTCGTGCCGTCCTGGGCGAGGAGCGCCTTGTTGGCCGAGACGACGGAGGCGCCGTGCTCGAAGGCGGTGGTGATGAGGGTGCGGGCCGGCTCGACCCCGCCGATGACCTCGACGACGACGTCGATGTCGCCCCGTTTGACCAGGGCGGTGGCGTCGGTGGTGATCAGCTCGGCGGGGATGCCCTCCCGGACCTTGTCGGGGCGGCGGACCGCCACGCCGGCGAGCTCGACCGGGGCGCCGATGCGCGCGGCGAGGTCGTCGGCGTGCGTCGTCATGATGCGCGCCACCTCTGAGCCGACCACACCACAGCCCAGCAGCGCCACCTTCAGCGGACGCGTACGCATCATCCGACCTCGTTTCTCGTACTACTTCGTATCTCTACGGTGGGACCAGTCTCACTCACCGGACGGAGGTTTCTGTCCTCCGTCCGGATCCTGAGACGACTATTTCATCAGCCGACATCGAGACGCAGGAGATCTTCCTCCGTCTCGCGCCGGACGATCACCCGTGCCTCGCCGTCGCGGACGGCGACGACGGGCGGGCGCAGGGCGTGGTTGTAGTTGCTCGCCATGGAGCGGCAGTAGGCGCCGGTGGCGGGTACGGCGATGAGGTCGCCGGGGGCGACGTCGGCGGGCAGGAACGCGTCCTTGACCACGATGTCACCGCTCTCGCAGTGCTTGCCGACGACACGGGAGAGCATGGGCTCGGCGTCGCTGGTCCGCGACACCAGGGCGACGCTGTACTCGGCGTCGTACAGCGCGGTACGGATGTTGTCCGACATGCCGCCGTCGACGCTGACGTACGTCCGCAGCCCTTCGAGGGGCTTGACGGTGCCGACCTCGTAGAGGGTGAAGGCGGTGGGCCCGACGATGGCGCGCCCCGGCTCGACGGAGATGCGCGGCGTGCGCAGCCCGGCGGCCTCGCACTCGCGCGTGACGATCTCGTTGAGGGCCTTGGCGATGTGGTGGGGCTCACGGGGGTCGTCGTCGGCGGTGTAGGCGATGCCGAGGCCGCCGCCGAGGTCGATCTCGGGCAGCTCGACGCCGTGCTCGTCCCGTACCTCGGCGAGCAGCTGGACGACGCGCCGGGCGGAGACCTCGAAGCCGGCCATGTCGAAGATCTGGGAGCCGATGTGGGAGTGGATGCCGATGAGTTCGAGCCCGTCGAGCTTGAGGGCGCGCCGGACGGCCTCGGCGGCCTGGCCGCCGGCGAGGGCGATGCCGAACTTCTGGTCCTCGTGCGCGGTGGCGATGAACTCGTGCGTGTGGGCCTCCACGCCCACCGTCACCCGGATCTGGACGCGCTGCCGCTTGCCGAGGGACTGGGCGATGTGCGCGACGCGCACGATCTCCTGGAAGGAGTCGAGGACGATGCGCCCCACGCCGGCCTCGACGGCGCGGTGGATCTCCTCGTGGGACTTGTTGTTGCCGTGGAAGGCGATGCGCTCGGCCGGCATGCCGGCGTCGAGAGCGGTGGTGAGCTCGCCGCCGGAGCACACGTCGAGGTTCAGTCCCTCCTCCGTGAGCCACCGGACGACGGCGCGGGAGAGGAACGCCTTGCCGGCGTAGAACACGTCGGCGTCCCGGCCGAAGGCGTCGGCCCAGGCGCGGCAGCGGGCGCGGAAGTCGGACTCGTCGAGGAAGTAGGCGGGTGTACCGAAGCGCTCGCGGAGCTCGTCGACGCGTACACCTCCCACGGTCACCACGCCGTCGTCGTCACGGCCGACGGTCCTGGCCCACACCTTGGGGTCGAGGCGGTTGAGGTCGGCGGGCGGAGCGGTGTAGTGCCCCTCGGGGAGGACGTCGGCGTGGCGGGGCCCGGCGGGGTGGGCGGAACGGCTCATGTCTGCATCTTTCACATCTGGTCGGGGGCGCTGATGCCGAGCAGGGAGAGGCCACCGGCGAGCACCGTCCCGGCGGCTTCGGCGAGCGCGAGGCGGGAACGGTGGGCGGCCGAGGGTTTCTCGTCGCCGACGGGCAGGACGGTGTGCTGGAAGTCGAGCAGCGCGTCGGCGGTGGCTTCGAGATGCCGGGCGACCCGGTCGGGGGCGCGCAGCCGGACGGCGGAGGCGAGGACGAGGGGGTGGTCACCGAGGACGTCGGCGAGGATCCGCCCGTCCTCGACGTGCTCCTCGGCCGCACTCCGGAACCCCAGCCGCTCGGCGTTGCGCACGAGGGCGCGGGTACGGGAGTGGGCGTACCGGACACGGAAGAGGGGGTTGCCCTCGTGCTGGCGGAGGAGGTCGTCGCCGAGACGGGGTGCGTCATGGGCGGCGGCGGAGAGGAGCCCCCAGCGAGCGGCATCGGCCCCGAGGCGCCGCACCAGCTCGCGGGCGGAGTGGGGGGCGGGGCGGGGCGCGATGCCGGCGGGTAGGGGGTCGGGGTCGGGGGCCTCGGTGTCGGGGGCCTCGGTGTCGGGGGCCTCGGTGTCGGGGCCGGCGGGCGGGGCGGGGTGGGGCGCCTCGGTGTCGATGCCGGCGGGTAGGTCGTCGCGACCGCCCTCGGCCTCGATCCGTACGCCGAGCTCGGCCCACGCGGGGTCGGCGGTGTCCTCGCAGCCGGTGCGGACGAGGAAGCCCTGGGAGAGGAGGATCCGCCGCAGCGCGTCGGCCGTGACGGCGGCGCGCACGTCGGGGCGGTGGCTGAGCTGGGCGACCTGTCCGGTGGGCGCGCACCACCCGTACTGCGGCCCGCGCCGCAGGATCTCCCGTACGAGCCGCTGCTGGGCCCCGGTCGCAAGGGTGAGGTTGAGGAAGCCGGGCCCGGTGACGTCGACGGCGGCGATCCCGGGGCTCCGCTGGAGCCGCTCCTTCAGGATCTCGGCGACGTCGAGGGGCTTGCGCCCGGCGGCGCCGGCGAGCTTGAGCGCGACGCTGCTGACCCAGTCGCCGTGCCCACCGGGCCGGGGCCGCTCGACCGTCACGCGCTCGGGAACGGCGACCCGCAGCGCACCATCGCCGACCGCGCGGCGCACGGCGTGCAGCACGGTGAGGGAGAGGTCCGCGGGGGTCACGGGACAAGCGTATGGGAGGAGGGGGGTCGTCACGCGAACCGGTTTCGCGATGCGGTCACTCGGGGGCCATACGGAGGGGTCCGTGGATGCGGCTCACGGGCTCGAGGGCTCAGGAGCTCAAGGAAGCACTCACGGGCCGCGCCTCAGGAGAGCCGCTCGCACTCCCCGGCCCGTCCGGCGACCCCTTGTCGGCCACGGTCGAGGGCAGACGGCCCCTCCTGTCCGCCGCCGCGGCACTCCCCGCGCCGGCCGCGTTCTCCCCGTTCGCGCCGCATGAGCTGCCGCACGACCCGGACGAGCTCGGTGGGCTCGAAGGGCTTGGCGAGGAACGCGTCGACGCCGGCGGCGACGCCGCTGTCCAGCTCGGCCGCGGTACAGGCACTGACGATCGCGACCGGCACATGGCTGGTCCGCGGATCGGACCGCAACCGCTCGGCGGTTCGCAGCCCGTCCAGCCTGGGCATGACGACGTCGAGGGTGACGACATCAGGACAGACCTGATGCACGACATCCAGACACTCGGCACCATCGGCCGCGGTCACGACCTCGAAGCCCTCAAGCTCGAGGTTGACCCTGATCAACTGCCGGATCACGCGGTTGTCATCGACAACAAGCACCCGGCCGGACACGCCTGACACACGACGAGAGTAGGTCGCAGGAAGAGGCCGCGTCCGGGTTTTGCCCACTTCCGACCCGTGCGGGGTAACGAGGGGCCGGTGACGCGACGGAAATACCTGTTCACAGCCACGTCCCAGATGCTGGTAGGGTTCTACCCGTCGCCGCCGAACGCGGCGGACGCCCCCGTAGCTCAGGGGATAGAGCAACGGCCTCCGGAGCCGTGTGCGCAGGTTCGAATCCTGCCGGGGGCACTCCAGCTCGGACAGCGTGATCAAGCCGCTGACCAGCGAGAGTGCCAAGCACAGAGACCCGGACTCAGTCCCACTGAGTCCGGGTCTCTGTCGTTGTGTGTCACTGGTCGCGAGTGAGTGGCGAGTGACTTTGCTTGGCCACTCGCCCTGCCAGGCCGCCAACATCACATCTGACTCTTCGTATCCTGGGCAGCGGCAAGGCCCCCTCCACATAGCCCCTCGGGCTCGTCGGGAGAGGTGGGTGCGGGCATGGAAGGGGGAGCCCTTCTGCTACGGCGGGGAAGGAAGGGTGCGCGACCAAAAACCTA